>JAVEXE010000196.1:0-4372 GCA_034004105.1 Azonexus sp.
TCTGGCCACCATTGCCGTGCTCGTCTTCATCTCCCGCGATGCCCACACCATCCTCCTCAACAAGCCCATGTCCCTTGGGGTGAGCTTCCGGGCCGATCACTGAGGCGCGGGCGCCCTTGTCGAGGGGAGCTGAGCGTGGGTTCGGCTACCGGCTGTCCGTGTCTGCGGGCAGCCGGTTTTGCCTGTCCCCCGCTGCGGGGCTGCAAAGGAAATCATTCGCCACAGAATAAGCATACGAATTTTTCTTGGTTCGTTAAGCGCAATCGCGTCTCTAGACTCTTCTTCATTCATCGTTACTTCACAGGCACTCTCATGAAATCCCGTCTTGCTCGTCGTTCCCTTGTTTCCCTGGCGCTCGTCCTCGGTTTTTCCAGCCTGGCCCAGGCGGACGTGACGCTGCTCAACGTCTCCTACGATCCGACCCGCGAGCTTTACCAGGATTACAACGCCGCCTTCGCCAAGTACTGGAAGGTCAGGAACAATGAAGTCGTCACCTTCAAGGCTTCCCACGGTGGTTCGGGCAAGCAGGCCCGCGCCGTCATCGACGGCCTCGAAGCCGACGTGGTGACCCTGGCCCTGGCCAGCGACGTCGATGCGCTGCACGACAACGGCAAGCTGATTCCGGCCGACTGGCAGAAGCGTCTGCCGCACAACGCCTCGCCCTACACCTCGACCATCGTGTTCCTGGTGCGCAAGGGCAACCCGAAGGGCATCAAGGACTGGAACGATCTGGTCAAGCCGGGCGTCGAGGTGATCACCCCGAACCCCAAGACCTCCGGCGGCGCGCGCTGGAACTACCTGGCCGCGTGGGGTTACTCGCTCAAGCAGCCGGGCGGCAATGACGCCACCGCCAAGGACTTCGTCAAGAAGCTCTTCGCCAACGTCAAGGTGCTCGACTCCGGCGCCCGTGGCTCCACCACCACCTTTGCCGAGCGCGGCATCGGCGACGTGCTGATCGCCTGGGAAAACGAAGCCTACCTGGCCGTCAAGGAGCTGGGTCCGGACAAGTTCGACATCGTCACCCCGTCGCTGTCGATTCTGGCCGAGCCGCCGGTGAGCGTGGTGGACAAGGTGGTCGACAAGCGCGGCACCCGCAAGGTGGCCACCGCTTACCTCGAATACCTGTACTCGCCCGAAGGCCAGGAGATCGCCGGCAAGAACTACTACCGCCCGATCGATCCGAAAATTGCCGCCAAGTACGCCAGGCAGTTTGCGCCGGTCAAGCTGTTCACCATCGACGCCGTGTTTGGTGGCTGGGCCAAGACCCAGAAGGCCCACTTTGCCGACGGCGGGGTGTTCGACCAGATCAGCGTCAAGTAAGCATCGGGCACGCTCCGGCCACGGTGCTGCTGTCGCTCGCCAATGGCCGGCTGGCGACGCTCATCGGAGGCCTCTGATAAACATGGCGGGCTGGGGCACTCACCGGGGCAGGGTATTCCGGTGAAGATCTGATTTTCAGGACAGCTGCAGCTTACGCCGCGGCCCGTTTGTACTTTTTGTCACCATTTTATAACTGCTTTATAACCGGTTTGGAACCGGTGACAACGTACGCTTCTCGATAAGCGCAGGCTATTACCGGTGTTGTTTGCCGTAGGCGCTCCCGTCAGGGTATCGAGGAGGTCGCCTTGTCTGAAAAAATAAAATCCTTGCAAATGCTGCGGGCCATCGCGGCTTGGATGGTGGTGTATCACCATTTCATGCAATTGTTTTTTGGCCTCGACGTGGACGGGTTCTCGCTGGGCGCTTTATTCGTGCGCTATGGTGGGTTCGGCGTAGACCTGTTTTTTGTCCTGAGCGGATTCGTCATGTTTTCGGCGGTGAACAAAGGCCACGTCAGCGCTTGCCGGTTCGCCGTCGGCCGGGTTTTTCGTATTGTGCCGGCCTACTGGTTTCACACCCTGCTTGTTGTTGCTGGGATCAGTCTGTTTCCGCAAGGCTTCAGCTATACGGACTACAACCTGGGCAGCCTGCTGAAGTCGCTGTTCTTCATTCCCGTCTCGAACCCGTCGGGGCTCGGTGTCTATCCGTTGTTGACGGTCGGCTGGACCCTTGATTTCGAGATGTTTTTCTATATGGCACTGGCTGTCTGCCTGTTGATCAGTCAACGCTGGGGGCTACTGCTCTGTTTTGTGCTGCTGGGTACCTTGCCCTTTGTCTTTCCGGGGGGGTATGCCTTCTCGCCAGTGCTGTCCAGCAAGTTGCTGTACGAGTTCCTGATCGGTTTTGTGCTGGCCTTGCTGACGGGTAACAGGGGCTTCGCCGAATGGTCGCAGCGATATGCCTATTCTCTGGGTGGCTTTTTGCTGATTGTCGGACTGCTCTGCATGGCGATCCATCAATGGGCATTTATCTACCGGTTTACGGCTGCTGGTTCGCTGGTACTGGCGGCGCTTGTCCTTGAGTCGCGCATCAATCCCCAGGCGATACTGGTCAAGGCGCTGGTCAGGCTGGGCGACGCCTCGTATTCGACCTATCTGGTCCACATAATCGTGATTTGTGTTGCGCTCCAGTTGTTTGGCAAGGCGCCTGCGGGCTTGCTGATGGTTTTCATCCTTGCATTGGTGACCATGCTTGTTTGTGTGCTGTCGCTGTGGAGTTACAGATATGTGGAGAGTAATTCCTGGGTGATGCGCCTGCAGAAGCTGTTCATGGCCCGGATTTCCCGGCCGAAGGGTGTGCTGCACGTCAGCATCGAGTAGGAGCCCTGGCGGCGGGAGGCTGGCTGATAAAATCAGTTTTTCGACTCGTATTTCGTATCGTTTATTTTTCCTTACCTCGTCAATAGGCTCGCATTGGCGTCCGAAGGACGAGAGTCGGCAATTTTTATTGATATGACGTGTTTTTCGACTCCTGTCTTGTGCCGGGTCAGGGTGTGAGTCAAACGTAGCGAATTGTTGAAGCTCAAGACGGATGTGGGCTGGCCGTCCTTGCAGGGAGACCAATCAGCCTCTTGTCTGCATCGATTTCAGTCAAATATAGAAAAAGTGCGAAATTACCAGTCCGGTGTTTTCAGGGCTTCCGGCCGTCTCCCCGGGTCTGGAAATGGGGTAATGTATGGGTGGGTTTCAACCAGAAAAATATTCTCCAGCCTACGTTCCACCCATGACGAGAATGAGAAATTTGGTGCTGCGTGTAGTCATGGCTGCCGCCGCCTTCCTGCTGGCAGCCTATTCCTACGCTGGCGAAGCCATCGATCTGCAGTTGCGGTGGCATCACCAATTCCAGTTTGCCGGCTACTACGCTGCCGTAGAAAAGGGTTTCTACCAGGACGAGGGGTTGCAGGTCACTCTGCATGCCGGCGGCACAGAACACCAGCCCGCCAGTGAAGTCCTGGCCGGACGCGCCCAGTATGGTGTGGGTAACAGTGAAGTTCTTTTTGAACGGCTGAAGGGCAAGCCGATTGTCGCCCTGGCCGCCATCTTTCAGCATTCTGCCTCGGTATTGCTGACACGCAAGGACTCAAACATCACGTCGGTACATGGTCTCGTCGGCAAGAAAGCCATGCTGATGAACCTGACCGAAGATGCCGATTTGCTGGCCATGTTCCTCAAGGAAGGCATTTCCCTTTCGCAGGTTCATATCGTTCCCAGCAGTTACAAGCTGAATGACCTTATTTCCGGAAAGGTCGATGCGTTCAATTCATACAGAACGAACGAGCCGTATTTCCTGAAGCAGCGCAATGTGCCGTTCAATACCATTGATCCAAGCGATTACGGGGTGGATTTCTACAGTGATATTCTATTCACTTCCGAAGCCGAGCTGAATAGTAACCCCGAGCGTGTGGAGGCCGTGCGTCGTGCCACGCTGAAGGGCTGGCACTATGCCATGGCACATCCTGACGAAATCATCGACTTGCTGATCAGCAAGTACAAGGTGGAGAAGACACGGGAGCATCTGGCATTTGAAGCTGCCGAAATGCAAAAGCTGATTCTTCCCGATCTGGTCGAAATCGGTCATATGAATCCGGGGCGCTGGCAGCATATGGCCGACGTCTTTGTCAAAGCCGGGCTGGTCAAACCGAATTATTCCCTGGATGGCTTCATTTACGACGGGGGTGGCAAACACCTGCCCGAGTGGTTGTTGCCGGTACTGATTGCCGCGCTGGTCGTGCTTGCTGCTGTTTCCTTGGCAACGTATTACCTGTTGCGCCTGAATCGCCGCATCGCCAGCACCCAGGGCACGCTTCGGGAGAGTGAAGGGCGGCTGCGTCTTGCGCTTTCCGCCGCTCGCCAGGGGTGGTTCGAGCCATTGCCTTGTACACAACTCCTCGAGCCCTCGTAGACTACTGTCCTGAGTGATTTTTCGGACAAGCGATGATGTGGGCGGAAGAGGAGTTTGGCGGCGCGGACCTGGGCGATAAACGCTTGAACCA
>JAVEXE010000016.1:0-20688 GCA_034004105.1 Azonexus sp.
GGATACGATCCGTGTCCTTGCAGGCCAGCATCTTGACGAAGCCGGAGGGATCGCCCATGCCCAAAGCACGGCCATTGGCCAGGAATGGCACCTTACCGACCTTGTAGGCAACGCCTTCCGCCTTGAGTGCCTGTTCGGTCTTGCCGACCCAGGCGATTTCCGGCGAAGTGTAGATGACCCAGGGAATGGTGTCGAAATTGCAGTGACCGGCCTGACCAGCCATCAATTCGGCAACCATGACGCCTTCTTCATGCGCCTTGTGGGCCAGCATCGGACCACGGACCACATCGCCAATTGCCCAAACCCCTGGCAAATTGGTCTGACAGTGGCCGTTGACCGCAACAAAACCACGCTCGTCGAGTTGCAGACCCACCGCTTCAGCGTTCAAGCCATCGGTATTCGGGACACGACCGATGGAAACAATCAGGCGATCAGCTTCCAATTTCTGGGCGTTACCGTCTTTGTCAGCGTAGTCGATTGCAACACCTTTCTCAGATGCCTTGATCTCACCGATCTTGACGCCCATCTGGATATTCAAACCCTGCTTGGTAAACAGCTTGAGCGCTTCCTTGGCCACATCCTGGTCTGCAGCAGCCAGGAATTCCGGCATGGCTTCAAGAATGGTGACTTCAGCACCAACACGACGCCAGACCGAACCCATTTCCAGACCGATCACACCCGCGCCAATGATGGCCAGCTTCTTAGGCACGGATTCTTGATTGAGCGCACCCTCGTTATCCATGACGATCTTTTGATCGACAGGAACATTCGGCAGGTGGCGGGCCTTGGAGCCAGTCGCAACGATCACCTGCTTGGCCAGAACTTCCTCTTCGCCAACCTTGAGTTTCCAGAACTCACCTTCTTTGGCAACAAAGGAACCACGGCCAGCCAGGAAGGTCACCTTATTTTTCTTCAGCAGCATCTTGATGCCGCCGGTGAGTTGATTGACCACCCCATCCTTACGCGCCTTCATGGTCGGCACGTCGATCTCGGCCTTACCGACCTTGATACCCTGGGATTCAAAGCTGTGGTTGGCCTCTTCGAACAAATGCGAGGTGTGAAGCAAGGCCTTGGACGGAATACAGCCCACATTCAGGCAGGTACCACCGAGGCGTGGCTCACCTTTGGGATCGGCGTAAGGATTCGATTCGGCACAAGCAGCCGTAAAACCGAGTTGGGAAGCACGAATCGCTGCAATGTAGCCACCAGGGCCGCCGCCAATCACGAGCACGTCAAATTGCTTGGACATGGATATACCTTTCAAATCTTGGATATGAAAAAGCGCCAGCGCCCGCGCGGGAACACTGGCGCTGTGCGCATTGCTGGCTTAAACGTTGAGCAGCAGACGGGCCGGATCTTCCAGCGCTTCCTTCATGGTCACCAGACCCAGAACGGCTTCACGGCCGTCGATGATGCGGTGATCGTAGGACATGGCCAGATAGTTCATCGGACGCACAACCACCTGACCGTTTTCAACTACAGCACGGTCCTTGGTGGCGTGGATGCCGAGGATCGCAGATTGCGGCGGGTTGATGATCGGGGTGGACATCATTGAGCCGAAGATGCCGCCGTTGGAGATCGAGAAAGTTCCACCGGTGAGTTCTTCGATGGAAATCTTGCCGTCCTTGGCCTTGGCGCCGAATTCGGCAATCTTCTTCTCAATGTCGGCGATGGACATCTGATCGGCGTTGCGAATGATCGGCACGACCAGACCGCGCGGCGAACCCACTGCAATACCAATATCGATGTAGCCGTGATAAACAATGTCATTGCCATCAACGGAGGCATTCAGGATCGGGAATTTCTGCAGGGCGGCAACAGCAGCCTTGACGAAGAAGCCCATGAAGCCCAGGCGCACGCCGTGAGTCTTCTCGAACTTGTCGCCATACTGCTTGCGCAGGGCCATGATCGGGGCCATGTTCACTTCGTTGAACGTCGTCAGGATGGCGTTGGTCTGTTGCGATTGCAGCAGGCGCTCGGCGATCCGTGCACGCAGGCGGGTCATCGGGACACGCTCTTCCGCACGATCCCCAAGCGCAACACCGGATGGCGGCACAGGCAAAGCAGCTGCCGAAGATTTTGCAGCAGCGACCGGACCAGACGGTGCAGCCGGCTTCGGCTGAGCGGCAACCGCATCTTCCTTGGTCACACGACCACCGCGACCGGAGCCCGCGACATCAGAGGCGGCAATGCCTTTCTCGTCGAGAATCTTGCGTGCGGCCGGGCTGGCAGTGCCTGCCGGTGCGGCAGCCGCAGCCGCGGGTGCGGGCGCTGCTGCAGCCTTGGGAGCTTCCGCTGCAGGGGCAGCAGCACCTGCCGTTGCAGCAGTATCGATCTTGGCGATCAACTCACCAGAAACAACGGTATCACCATCGCCTTTGACGATCTCGACCAGAACACCTGCAGCAGGGGCCGGCACTTCGAGAACCACCTTGTCGGTTTCGATATCGATCACGATCTCGTCGCGTGCAACAGCCTCTCCAACCTTCTTTTTCCACGAGGCCAACGTACCTTCTGCAACGGACTCGGAAAGTTGCGGAACTAAAACTTCAATAATGCTCATGGGTGACTCCACTCTGCTTTCGTTATTAGTAGTCGATCTTGCCCAGTGCGGACTCGATCAGTGCTTTCTGCTGTTCGTTGTGTTTGGCCAGATACCCCACCGCCGGCGATGGCGATGCGGGACGCGCAACCAGCAGCAGCTTCTGCTTGGCGTCGAGACCGGTATCCAGATGGTGACGCGAAGCAAACCAGTACCATGCACCCTGATTGCGAGGCTCTTCCTGAGCCCAGACAACCTCGGCGGCGTTCGGATACTTGGCCAGTTCCTTCGTCAGAGAACCGGATGGGAACGGATAAAGCTGCTCGATACGAACAATCGCGATATCCTTGATCTGCTTTTCACGACGTGCATTGACCAGATCGTAATAGACCTTGCCGCAACACAACACAACACGCTTGACTTGTGCAGCGTCCAGTTCATCCACTTCACCGATGACACGCTGGAACTCGCCATTGGCCAGTTCATCCAGCGATGAAGCTGCGTCCTTATGACGCAACAACGACTTCGGCGACATCACAACCAGGGGTTTACGCTGCATGCGCACCGCTTGGCGACGCAACATGTGGAACACCTGAGCAGCAGTGGTCGGGACACAGACTTCGATATTCATTTCCGCGCACTGGTTCATGAAGCGCTCAAGACGCGCAGAGGAGTGCTCCGGACCCTGACCTTCATAACCGTGTGGCAACAACATCACCAGACCACAGGCACGACCCCACTTGGCTTCGCCTGAGGTGATGAACTGGTCAATAACCACCTGGGCACCATTGACGAAGTCGCCAAACTGGGCTTCCCAGATCACCAGTTCATACGGGTTCGCGGAGGCATACCCGTAGTCGAAGGCGAGAACAGCCTCTTCGGAAAGTACGGAATCCCAGCACTGGAAACCTGCCTGCTTGTCCTGCAGGTTTTTCAGTGGGTGATAAGTCCCCACATCCCAGCTTGTACGATTCTGATCGTGGAAAGCGGCATGGCGGTGGAAGAAGGTTCCGCGCCCAACGTCCTCACCCGAGATACGAACACCGTAACCAGAGACCAGCAAGGAAGCGTAAGCGAGATTTTCGGCCATACCCCAGTCGACCGGAATCTTGCCCTCACCCATCGCAGCGCGATCCTCGACGATCTTCTTGACGCGAGAATGCAGCGTGAAACCTTCTGGGAAGCTTGTGAGACGTTGCGCCAGACGCTTCAACTCATCGGCAGGAACACGGGTATCGCAGTTCTCGATGTAATTTTTGGTCAGGAACGGCGTCCAGTCGATGGTCATCTGGTGCTTGTAGCCTGCCAGTACCGGGTTGTAGAGCAATTCGCCCTTGTCCAGATGCTCACGATATTCCTGGATCATCTGATCCGGACCATCAGCCGGCAAAGTGCCTTCGGCAATCAGCTTTTCACCATACAGCTTACGGGTTCCGGGATGCTTGGCAATAATTTTGTACATGAGCGGCTGGGTAACCATCGGCTCATCTTGCTCGTTGTGGCCCAACTTACGGAAACAGAAGATGTCGATAACAACATCCTTCTGGAAAGTCTGCCGGTATTCAACGGCCAGTTGGGTCACCAGAGTAACCGCTTCCGGATCATCACCATTGACGTGGAAGATCGGCGCATCGACCATCTTGAAGATGTCGGTGCAGTAGTGACCGGTGCGATAGTCGCGCGGGTCGCTGGTGGTGAAACCAACCTGGTTATTGACGACAATATGCAGAACACCGCCAACACCGTAACCACGGGTTTGTGCAAAGTTGAGCATTTCCTGATTGACACCCTGACCGGCAACCGCGGAGTCACCATGAACCAGAATTGGCAACACTTTGGTTTTGCTGCCCTCGCCACGACGAACCTGGCGTGCGTACACTGAACCGGCAACTACCGGATTGACAATTTCCAAGTGCGACGGATTGAAGGCCAAGGTCAGGTGGCATGGGCCTCCGGGGGTCGAAACATCCGACGAGAAGCCCATGTGGTATTTGACATCCCCCGCCGTCAGATCGCTCTTCTTCTTGCCTTCGAATTCAGCAAAAAGCATCGAGGGTGCCTTACCCAGCGTGTTAACCAGGACGTTCAAACGACCCCGGTGCGCCATGCCGACGACCACTTCGTCAACACCGCGTGCGCCGCCGCTACGAATTGCCTCGTCCATGGCGACGATCAGAGACTCGCCGCCTTCAAGCGAAAAACGTTTCTGACCAACATATTTGGTGTGGAGATAACGTTCGAGTGTCTCTGCTGCGGTCAACCGCTCAAGAATACGTTTTTTCTGATCAGCAGTATAAGACGGACGGGAACGAATGCTTTCCAGCTTCTCCTGCAGCCAGCGCTTTTCGTTATAGTCAGACATATACATGTATTCGACACCAATCGTGCCGCAATACGTCTGTTTCAGTGTTTCAAGAATCTCGCTGAGCTTGGCTTCCTCACGCAAACCTTTCAACGAACCAACGTTGAAAGTCTGATTGAGGTCAGCATCAGTGAAGCCATAAAAGGAAGGCTCAAGCTCATCAAGCTTGGGACGCGGGTGACGCTTGAGCGGATCGAGATCCGCCCAACGGTTACCCAGCGAACGATAGGCAGTGACCAATTGACCCACCGCTGATTGCTTCTTGTGTTCGGTTGCCGAGGATGCCGGCGCTGCAGCCCGGAAACCACCATCTTTGGCCAATTCGGCAAACGCTGCCACAACCGGGGCATGAGCCACGTCGCGAGCAACAAAACCCGGCATTTGCGCCAGACGGTCAAAATACTCACGCCACTCGGCCGACACCGAAGTCGGGTCATTCAGGTAATTCTCGTAAACTTCTTCGACGAAAGGCGCATTACCACCGAAGTAAAGCGTACTGTCGAACTTGTCATTCATCGTAGTCATAGGCGTCCCCACCTGGAATTATTCCTCGTCGTTATTTGCTAACGACATTTCTCCGCATGTAAAAAAGGGCGGCCCGGAAGGCCGCCCGTTTCTTTTTATTAGCCGCGTTGGTCGAGCGGTACAACGTCGCGCTTGGCAGCACCAACGTACAACTGGCGTGGGCGACCAATCTTGTATTCCGGATCCGTGATCATTTCTTCCCACTGCGTCATCCAGCCAACCGTACGGGCCAGCGCGAAAATGCAGGTGAACATTTCGGTTGGGATACCGATTGCCTTCTGAACGATGCCGGAGTAGAAGTCGACGTTCGGATACAGTTTCTTCTCGACGAAGTACGGATCTTCCAGAGCGATCTTTTCCAGTTCCATGGCGAGCTTGAACAGGCGATCATTTTCCAGACCCAGTTCACCCAGAACATCGTTGCAAACCTTGCGCATCAGTTTGGCGCGCGGATCGAAGTTCTTGTAAACACGGTGACCGAAGCCCATCAACTTGAAGGAATCGTTCTTGTCCTTGGCGCGGTTGATGTACTCACCGACACGAGAAACGTCACCGATTTCTTCGAGCATCTGCAGACAGGCTTCGTTTGCACCACCGTGCGCCGGACCCCACAAACAGGCAATACCCGCCGAAATACAGGCGAACGGATTGGCACCCGACGAACCGGCCAGACGAACCGTCGAAGTCGAGGCATTTTGCTCGTGATCTGCATGCAGCGTGAAAATGGTGTCAAGCGCGTTCACCAGAACCGGGTTCGGCTTGTACTTCTCACACGGCGTACCAAACATCATTTGCATGAAGTTGGCGGTGTAGTCGAGCTCGTTATCCGGGTACATGAAGGGCAAACCCTTGTTGTACTTGTAGGCCATCGCGACGATCGTCGGCAGCTTGGCGATGATACGGTTGAAGCTGATGTTACGGTGCTCTGCATCCGAATAGTCCATCGCTTCATGATAGAAAGCCGACAGCGCACCGACCACACCAACCATTACAGCCATCGGGTGTGCGTCACGACGGAAACCGTTGTAGAAGCGGGTCAACTGATCATGAACCATCGTGTGGTTCTTGATGGTGGTCTCGAAATTCGTTTTTTGAGCGGCGTTCGGCAACTCGCCATTCTTCAGCAAATACGCCACTTCGAGGAAGTTGCAGTTTTCAGCCAGTTGTTCGATTGGGTAACCGCGGTAAAGCAATTCACCCTTGTCACCATCAATGAAAGTGATGGTCGACTTGCAGCTGGCGGTCGACAAAAAACCGGAGTCGTAGGTAAACAAACCGGTCTTGCCACCCATGGTACGGATATCGACACAGTCGTTGCCGTGCGTGGGGGACATGATCGGGAAATCAACTGCTTTCCCCTCGATGGTCAAAGTTGCCTTGCGTTCGGTCGTCATGGTTTTTTCCCTTTACAGGTGTTGGTTATCACTGCGCTGCCAAAATGTCGGTCAACGTTACAAAATTAGCCCGCCAACCTTACTGAACACTTACGTAGCTTCTCAACAACAGGAACGAAGTGCGCCTCGTCCTCTCTACACTCTTCCTTACCGCTGATCAAATACCAGAGGTCGTGATCCTCCATCGCCACCAGGTCGACGAACGCCGCCTGCTCTTCTTCGCTCAACTGATCGAATCCGTCATCAAGGAAACGCGTGAGCGTGATGTCGAGTTCGAGCAGTGCGCGGCGGATGCACCGCCAGCGCAGGCGTTCGTAGTCCTGGCGTTCCATCAGACGGCGCGTGCGACCATCATGTCCTTGATCTTGCCGATGGCCTTGGTCGGGTTCAGACCCTTCGGGCACACGTCAACGCAGTTCATGATGGTATGGCAACGGAACAGGCGATACGGGTCCTCGAGGTTGTCGAGGCGTTCATTAGTCGCTTGGTCACGCGTGTCAGCAATGAAGCGGTAAGCTGCCAGCAAGCCCGCCGGACCGACAAATTTGTCCGGATTCCACCAGAACGACGGACAGGACGTAGAACAGCACGCACACAGAATGCACTCGTAAAGACCATTCAACTCTTCACGATCTTCTGGCGATTGCAAACGCTCACGCTCAGGCGGCGGATCATTGTTGATCAGGTAAGGCTTGATCGAATGGTACTGCTTGAAGAACTGGGTCATATCGACGATCAGGTCACGAATGACCGGCAGGCCGGGCAGCGGACGCAGCACGATCGGCTGTTTCAGTTCATCGATATCCGTCAAACAGGCCAGGCCGTTCTTGCCGTTAATGTTCATCGCGTCCGAACCGCAGACACCCTCGCGGCAGGAACGGCGATACGACAGCGTATCGTCCTTCGCTTTCAGCTTGGTCAGCGCGTCCAGCAGTTTACGGTCGGTCGGTTCGAGATCGACCGAGATATCCTGCATGTAGGGCGCGTCGTCCTTGTCCGGATCGTAGCGGTAGATGCTGAATTGAACCGTACGTTTGCTCATATTCTTCTCCGATTAGTACGAACGCGTCTTCAGCGCGATGGGTTCGACGGTCAGCGGTTGCATATTGACCGGCTTGTACGAGATGCTGTTATCAACCGGGTTGAACAGCGTGTGCTTGAGCCACTCGGCATCGTTGCGACCATTCGGAAACTCCGGGGTATCCGGCGCATCGTCGCGGACGTGGGCACCGCGCGATTCCTTGCGTGCCTCAGCGGAAAGCATCGTCGCTTTGGCGACCTCGATCAGATTTTCCATCTCAAGGGCTTCGGTACGCGCCGTATTCCACGCCATCGACTTGTCCTTGATCTCAAGCTCGCGTGCAGCCTTTTCGACTTCGAGGATCTTCTCGACACCCGACTTAAGCATGTCGCCAAAGCGGAACACGCCAGCGTGGTTCTGCATCGTGCGCTGCATAGCCAGACGAGTTTCGTGCACGTTGGCACCGCCCTTGCGATTGTCGAGCGCAGAAATACGGGAGAGAGACTGCTCCGCAGCGTTCTTGGGCAAATCGCGATGGGCTTTGCCCGATTTGAGGTCTTCAACTGCAGAATCCCCTGCGGACTTACCGAAAACCAGCAAATCGAGCAGCGAGTTAGTACCGAGACGGTTGGCACCATGCACCGACGCACAGGCACACTCGCCCGCAGCGTAGAAACCGGGAACCACCGTATTGAAGTCACCGTTCTGCGGAGTTACGACCCGACCCGAGTAATGCGTCGGGATGCCGCCCATCTGATAATGGCAGGTCGGCACGACCGGCAGCGGTTCCTTGATGCAATCGACACCAGCAAACTGCAAGCCGATTTCACGGATACCCGGCAGGCGCTTCATGATCGTAGCGGGATCAAGGTGGGTGATATCGAGCAGGACGTAGTCCTTGTTCACACCACAACCGCGACCTTCGTTGATTTCGGTGGTCATGGCGCGGGAGACAACGTCACGCGACGCCAGATCCTTGGCATTCGGCGCATAGCGTTCCATGAAACGCTCTTTGCTGCTGTTACGCAGAATACCGCCTTCACCGCGGACACCTTCTGTAATCAGCACGCCAGCACCAGCAACGCCGGTCGGGTGGAATTGCCAGAATTCCATGTCTTCAAGCGGGATGCCAGCACGAGCCGCCATACCCAGGCCGTCACCGGTATTGATGAAGGCGTTGGTCGAGGAGTAGTAAATACGGCCAGCACCGCCAGTCGCGAAGATGGTGGCACGGGTATGGAAGATGACGACTTGGCCAGTCTCCATTTCCATCGCCGTAACGCCGACAACATGACCTTCCGCATCGCGGATCAAATCCAGGGCCATCCATTCGACGAAGAATTGCGTATTGGCCTTGACGTTGCGCTGATACATCGCGTGCAGCATGGCATGACCCGTGCGGTCAGCGGCAGCGCAAGAGCGGCGGACGGGCTTCTCGCCGAAGTTCGACATGTGACCGCCGAACGGACGCTGGTAAATTTTGCCATCATCGGTACGATCGAAAGGCATGCCGTAGTGCTCAAGCTCGACCACGCACTCGTTGGCCTTGCGCACCATGAACTCGATCGCGTCCTGGTCGCCGAGCCAGTCGGAACCCTTGACGGTATCGTACATATGCCAGTGCCAGTGATCTTCCTCGGAGTTACCGAGCGATGCAGCGACACCACCCTGGGCAGCAACGGTGTGTGACCGGGTCGGGAAAACCTTGGACAGCACAGCCGTCTTCAGGCCAGCTTCGGACAACTGGATTGCGGAACGCAGACCGGCACCACCGGCACCGACAATGACCGCATCAAACTTCAGAACAGGAATACTCACGCTTACAGCCTCCAGAGAATCGCGGCAACCCAGGCGGTGTAACCCACCAACAGGGTAACGGTCAGCACATGTAGCGACAGGCGCAGGCCAGTCGGCTTGATGTAATCCATCCACAGATCACGCATGCCGATCCAGGCATGGTAGAAAAGGCTGACGAAGAACAGGAAGGTGAAAAACTTCACAACGCCATGCGCAAAAACGCCTTGCCACGCCTCAAAGGTCGAGGGACGAACCACCAGCAGGACTGCGGCCATCAAAACCGAATAAATCGCCATGATGACGGCGGTGGCACGCTGAGCAATCCAGTCACGAAGACCGTAATGTGCCCCAACAACGATACGGTTGATCACAGCAGAACCCCCCACAGAACCAGGGTCAGCGGAATGCTGACAGCAAAGACAACGGCAGCAGATTTTTGCGCAGCCTCTTTCTCGATGCCAACATGCAGATCAAGCAGGAGAAAACGAATACCTGCACAAAAATGATGCACGAAAGCCCAGAGAAGGCCCGCAAGAATCACCTTAACCGGCAACATGCCGGCAACGGATTGAAAGGCTGCATACCCTTCGGCCGATTCGAGACTGGTTCCGAAGAGCCAGAGAATCACCGGAATGCAAAGAAACAAGCCGGCACCGCTAACGCGATGCAAGATTGAGACCTTACCAGGCAACGGCAACCTGATCGTTGTCAAGTCCAAGTTTTTTGGACGTTTCTTCTTGATTGACATTTCTGCCATGAACGTCATCCCTCGCGTAAGAGTGCGGATTATCCGCTTGTACGTGGTTTGAAAAGAGCCGTAATTATACAGTCAAAAAAGTCACGAAAAACGGCAACTACAGCAGCTTTTGATTTCTGAAAATATTAGCCCAAGCTAATAAATCAACCTAACTCGTTGCGGTAGTAGTGCTGACGGGTGCAATACAGGCCGCGCCGCCATTCAACCGGCTTGTTTCCGTAGGTGTAAGCAGTACGCTCCACCAGCAACAATGGATCACCCTCAGCCACGCCCAGATGGCGAGCGCTTTCCTCGTCTGCCGAGACAGCCCGGAGCCGTTCTTCCGCATTAATCATGCGCACCCCGAAATCCGCCTCAAACAAGCTGTAGAGCGAACGCCCACCGCCAGAAAGCAACTCCAGACTCATCCCGGCAAACAAATCCGCAAGAAGATATATTTGATCGAAAACGACAGGCTGCCCGGCAAACCGCAACAGACGCTTGACATGAATCACCGGATCACCGGTTTTCAAGCCAAGCGCTGCCGCCACCTCCGGTGTTGCACCGACCTGATGACAGTAAAACGGATCGCTCACCGATGACACTGCCGCCCCATCATCGGGAAGCAATCGCAGAAAGCGGTAGAACGAGCGCGGATCGTCGTGCGTAGAAACGAAGGTGCCTTTTCCCTGGCGCCGGACAAGAAGATTCTCCGCCGCCATCTCGTCAATCGCCTTCCGCACCGTTCCCTGGCTCACATTGAAACGCTGCGCCAGTTCTCCCTCGCTCGGTATCGCATCTCCAGGACGCCACTCACCCCGCTCGAGACTGGCAATCAGGAAGTCCTTGATCTGTCGATACAACGGACTGAAGGTGGGCACAACTGGCCGCATGGCAGAACGGGAAACTTGACGTGTCATGGATCAGGATTTCAGCACAATTGTGGTGCAGCGTCCACGAAAAGTTGTCTTATATAAGACATATGATGAATTGACACACGTACGACGAACTTCTAACATCTCAGGATCCGTAGCCGGGCGACGCAAGGTAGCAACTCATAAACTGGTTGCGGGTTCAATGAACAATCCAATCAAACTTTCAAACCAGGAGCAATACATGTCCAAAGCCCCCATGCGCGTTGCTGTCACCGGCGCCGCCGGCCAGATCGGTTATAGCCTGCTGTTCCGCATTGCCTCGGGCGAAATGCTCGGCAAGGATCAGCCAGTCATTCTGCAGTTGCTCGACTTGCCGCAAGCCCAGAAGGCTGTTCAGGGCGTCATGATGGAACTCGACGACTGCGCCTTCCCGCTGCTCGCTGGCATGGTCGCCACCGATGACCCGAATGTTGCTTTCAAGGATGCCGACGTTTGCCTGCTGGTTGGCGCCCGTCCGCGCGGCCCCGGCATGGAACGTGCTGACCTGCTGACCGCCAATGGCGCAATCTTCACCGTTCAAGGCAAGGCTATTGCTGAAAACGCCAAGGAAGACGTCAAGGTGCTGGTCGTTGGCAACCCCTGCAACACCAATGCCTACATCGCCCGTTCGGCAGCCATCAAGGTTGGCCGCACCAACCCGAACAACTACCACGGCATGCTGCGCCTCGACCACAACCGTGCCCTGACCCAACTGGCTCAGAAGTCTGGCCGCGAAGTCTCGTCCCTGAAGCAGTTGGTGGTCTGGGGTAATCACTCGCCGTCGATGTACGCCGACTACCGTTTCGTCACCTCCAACGGCGATAGCGTCAAGGACATCATCAACGACGCCCAGTGGAATAACGACGTTTTCCTGCCGACCGTCGGCAAGCGTGGCGCTGCCATCATTGAAGCACGTGGCCTGTCGTCTGCAGCTTCTGCTGCCAATGCCGCTATCGACCACATCCGTGACTGGCACCTCGGCTCGACCGAGTGGGTCACGATGGGTATCCCTGCCCCGACCGACAACGGTTACGGCATTCCGGAAGGTCTGGTCTTCGGTTTCCCGTGCGAGTGCAAGGACGGTTCCTTCACCCTGATCAAGGGCCTGGAAATCGATGAATACTCCAAGGGCAAGATCGCGATTACCTTGAAGGAACTGGAAGACGAGCGCGCTGCCGTCGCCAGCATGCTGTAATCGGTTTAAACTTGACATCAAGGCCGCGGTAAAATGCCGCGGCCTTTTTCATTCATACCTCCATTTCTCATGCGCCATCCGAAACACGTCCTGTTTGCCGGCGAAAAGCCTTTTCCCATACTGCCTGCGGTCGACCATTACGCCGGCTCCGAAAAGCTGATGAAGAAAGCCATGCAGTTGCAGCAGGAACTCGGGCCGATTTTCGACATCACCTGTGACTGCGAAGACGGTGCACATGCCGGTGCTGAGCGCGAACACGCAGAAATGGCCGCCGCCCTGATCAACAGTAGCGACAACCACTTCAACCGCGTCGGTGCCCGCATTCACGATGTCACCCACGCCCACTGGCGGCAGGATCTGGAAATCCTGATCAGCCGTGCCGGTAATCGCCTGCCCTTCATCACGCTACCTAAACCCTGTAGCGCTGAAGATGTGCAGATCCAGATTGAAGCCTTGCGTGAAATTGAGCAAAAATCCGGCGTTGACCGCAGAATTCCCGTTCATGTCCTGATTGAAACGCATGGCGCCTTGCGCGAAGTCTGGGAAATTGCCGCCCTGCCCGGCGTTGAATCCCTGGATTTTGGCCTGATGGATTTTGTCTCGGGTCACCATGGTGCCATTCCAGGCTCGGCAATGAAAAGCCCAGGCCAGTTCGACCACCCCTTGATCGCGCGGGCAAAATGCGAAATCACTGCCGCTGCGCTGGCCAACGGTGTAGTTCCTTCGCACAATGTCACAACCGAATTGAAAGACATCGACTACATCCGCAACGATGCCCTCCGCGCCCGTCGTGAATTCGGTTATCTGCGCATGTGGAGCATCCATCCGAACCAGATTCAGCCCATTGTCGAAGCCATGCGTCCGGATTTCTCCGAAGTCCAGGCCGCCTGCGAGATCCTGATTGCCGCACAAGACAAGGACTGGGGCCCGATCCAGCACGCTGGAAAACTGCACGACCGGGCATCTTATCGTTACTACTGGGAATTGCTGGATCGTGCACACGTGACCGGGATGAGTATCCCATCCGATGCCAAGGACCGGTTTTTTGCCTGATCCTGCGGTCGACCGCAATAAAGCGCTGATTTCCAGCCCACCGCTGCCGCTCACCCTGCTTTACCGCGATGAGCATATTGTTGTCATTGACAAGCCGCACAACCTGCTGGTCCATCGCTCGGAAATCGACCGTCACGAAACCCGCTTCGCCATCCAGATATTGCGTGACCAGATCGGGCAATGGGTGTGGCCTGCACACCGTCTTGACCGTGGCACCTCCGGCGTTTTGCTGTTTGGATTGAATCAGGAAGTCACCCGCGAACTTGGCAAACAATTTGCCAACGGTACTGTCCAGAAGCGTTATCTGGCCGTGGTTCGAGGCCACCCGCCAGAAAGCGGCGTGATTGACCACCCGCTGACGCGACAACGTGACGACTATGAATTTCAAGGCGAACACAGCAGCCAGGAAGCCCAAAGCGCAGTGACACGCTATCGCCGACTGGCCCAGATTGAACTCCCGCATGCGGTTGACCGTTACCCAAGCAGCCGCTACGCCTTGCTGGAACTGGAACCCGTGACAGGCCGCAAGCACCAGTTACGTCGCCACCTCAAACACATCAGCCACCCGATCATCGGCGACGCGACTTATGGCAAGGGTCGCCACAACCGCTTCTTTGCCGAACACTATGGTTGCCAGCGCCTGCTTCTGGCTTGCGTGCAGATGACTTTCGTACACCCGGTCACAGGTCGGACATGCTGTCTCGCAGCTCAGCCAAGCGGTGACTTTGCCCGGTTACTAGAAATCTTCGACTGGTCCGAGACGATACGTGAAAATCGCGTCAACGCGCCTTGACTTCGTAGACGACGCGCACCCTCGCATCGACCCTCGATAACTCGACAAAGCCGATCCCGCCGGGCCGCGATGCGACCCAACGAATCACCTCCTCGGTTGACGCAAGTCTTGGCAATACCTGCGCCCCACCCGTAAATACCTGCCTTGACCAGTAAGTATTGATTTCTGCCAGATCTTTCCCGACCAGCAAACGATAAAACTCTGCGCGCACCGGATGCGTATCTTCGAGATCAACCGGCATCGCCTCAAGGCCGTTGAAAAACTGCCGATTGCGACCGAAAAAGACGTTGATGACATCACTACGCGTCATTGCCGCAACCCCACTGCGAGCGTTGACGACCACGACCAGATCGGCCATAGCCCAGCCGGGACAAGCGAGGCAGCACAAGGCGAAGAAATAAACAAAAAATCGGCGCATCGCGTCAGAAAATGAAATCCAGACTCATGGAATAGATATTCATTTGCCCGTCCCATGCCTGCCGGTTTTCCCGGCGATACGGGAAAATCGAAGCATCATGGCCACGAACGGCATCGACCTGAGCCTTCAGAGCAACATTAGGTGCCAGATCCCAACGCACCCCGGCAAAGTAGGTCGTTTGCCGCGCCCGAGCGTCCTCCATGACGTAATTTGCAATCGGACTTGCCGAACGCGGACGCGCATGTGAAACGACCCTGGAAATACCAACGAAGGGGGTCCAACCCACCTGACGATAGCTGACCAGGAAATAGCCAGCATCCGAACTTTCAAAGGCGTTGCTGCCCTGCCGAATATGATTCAACAAAAGCTGCGCCTGAAAACGGCCTTTGTCGTACACCATCCCCAAACCATAGTAGTGAGAACGCGTATCGCCTGCCTTCAGAAAATCGGCATCCGCCGGCAACAAGGGCAAGGGTGGCGACATTTTCTGCAAAACCGGCGCCAGCGGCAGATCACGCCTGAATTTCACATTGGCATAACTGGCACGGATCTGCCAATTCGAGGACTGATATTCCAGGTAGCCCCCACCCATGGGGGAACCGTCAATGTCCCACTGTTCATCGGCAAGCGGAATCTTGCCTTGCGAATGACCATAGAAAACCTTGGCGCGAACGACTGCCCCTTCATGGGGTATCGAAGCAACTAGATCCGCACCATGAATACTGTAGAACGGCAAATACCAGAAATAATCGCCTGGCGGGCGCACCGTCAAGTAGGAATACCCCACCCATCGAGAATCCGCGAGCATGAAAAAGTCGGTACCCAACCGCCCCGCACGCAGCGTCAAATTGGGCTCGGGTTCAAACTTCACAAAAGCCCAGGAGACTTCCGGCCTGAAACTGTTGTCGTAACGATAGCGGCTCACCCCCTGCAGAACGAGTTGCCATTGCGGTGCAACCCGCCAATCGGCCTGCAAACCAAGCACGCTATCGACCTTGGCTGTCCAGTGATTCGTTGCTCCCCGAGGCTGAGACAAATCGCGCACGAATTCGACTTGGTCGGTATCCGAACGAAGCACCCCCAAGGTGCCAAAACCACGTAGTTGAAATTGGTTCGCGGCAGTATCCGCTGCCCAGGCAGTTCCAAGCGTTAGCCCGGCACACAAACCCAAAACAGCAACCACGTTCCGGCGCAATTGCGGGACAGCATTGAGGAAATCGTGCATGGGCACTGAAATTGAAAAACCGCCTGCAATCGGCGGTTTGAGTGAGTGAAGTACGCTCAGTCGTTTTCCGGCGCAGGCAAAGCAATCTGCTGCTCAGTGCTGAACTGATAGTCCTTGAAAATGTGCTCGGCGCCCAGTACCTGATAGCTGCCATCGGCGCGCTTGTGCGTTGTATCCTTGAGCCGCCAGGTCAGCTGACCACAGGTCCAGATTTCGAAATTTCGCATGTGCGTGCACAGACAGGTTTTGTCCATGACCTTGACCTTGCGGGCGCCTGGATGGGCCGCCACCTCACGGTTATAGGCCGTAATGTAGGAGCACTTGCCGTTGGCGTCGAGCAAATAGCCGTAAGCCTCGCAATTCGGACGAATGCCATCACCGATACCGGGACTGGACTTGATCATGCGCATCGGATAACCGGTTGGCGACACCTGATTAACCTCGATGTCGTCTTCTGTCGCCTTGAAATATTCCTGCTTGGAGGCATCCGGCAAGCCACACTCTTTGGCAACCGTGAAGCGGGTCGCGACCTGAACGGCAGCAGCACCGGCTTCAAGAAACTGCGTTGCATCCGTACCGGTGAAAATGCCCCCCGCGGGAATGACGGGAATATCAAGCTGCTCGTTTTTCAGATACTGCATGACCTCGGCCACGATGGTCGCCAGATCGTACTGCGCCCAATCCATGCCAAAACCCAAGTGACCACCCGCCAGCGGGCCTTCAACCACCACAAAATCCGGCAGACGGTTGGTACGGGCACTTTTCTTCAGGAAAAGCTGCAGGGCGCGAACCGAGGAAACGATGATGCCCAGTTTGGCATCGCGAAAGCGTGGGTGATCTTCGATCAAGCCGAAGGAACCGAGATGCAGACCAGCCGCCAGCGTAATACCGTCGATCCCTGCATCAAGCGCTGCCGACATACGCACCTTGAGCGTTTCACGCGGCGCATTCATGGTCAGCTTTTCCATGCAGTTGATGAACACCATGCCACTACCCTGCTTGCGCGCCATGGTTGCCTCGACGTGCAGGCGCGTTGCCTCTTCAACCCGCCCCAGGTCGAACTTGACCGGTGACTTGTCTTCGTTGAGCACGTTGTATTTGTACAGCGCGAGCTTTTCCTTGACGTGCTTGGTCTCGTAACGACGATCAGAGACAGTATTGATCATTGCGTCGGAAATATGCCCCACCCCGCCCAACCTGGCCGCTTCCAGTGCCAGATCAGCCGTCGAAATATCAACCCCCATGCCCCCGATCATGATCGGAACCAACTCGTGCTTGCCCAGACGCAAGCGGAAATCATCTACGCGCTTCATTCTTATCCTTAGAAAACAGCTCCGGCGGGGTCTCTCTCCAATGCCGGGCGAAGTGAGATTTTACGCCAATGTAACCCGCACTGTGCGCAAATACCGGATAAATCAAAGGCCTCCCGGCGCCCCCTTGATAAAGTTGCGACGTTTTTCATCTCACCAGAAAGATCGCATCATGTTTTCCGTGAACCACCCGTTGTGGCTGGTCGGTTTTCGCCCATTTTTTCTGCTCGGCTGTTTCGCTGGCACCTTCCTGCCGTTCACCTGGGTGAGCGTTTTTTCCTCAATCCTGACGTTGACCGCAAGCCCGGTCGCTCCCTTGCGCTGGCACGCGCATGAAATGTTTTTTGGCTTTGGTTGGGCCATCCTGGGCGGATTTCTGCTCACCTCGACCAAAAACTGGGTCAGCATCCGCGGCCACCATGGTACGGCGCTGGCCTACCTCACCCTCGCCTGGATCATTGAACGGGTCGGGATGGCGTTTGGCAGTGAATGGCCGCTTTGGCTATTTCTCGTGTCGAACAACCTTTTTCTGGGCAGCATCGTATCGATGCTGTTATGGACCCTGATCCGCCACCGTCATCAGGACAGCTACCGCGATAACGGCTTTTTCATCATTCTGTTGCCGATATTCCTGGTTGCCAAGCAACTGATGTTACACGGTGACTTCGCTGCCGGCAGCGAAATGACTCTGGCACTCTTCCGGCTAGCCTTTCTTGTCATGCTCGAACGCACACTGACGCAATTCATGAAGGGCGCTTTTCAGGTGAGCATCCTGCGCCACCCTTGGCTTGACCTGTCGATCAAGCTGCTGGCGCTGATTTTGGTCGTCGGTTTTCTGCTTCCGGAAGGGGTGACCGCAACACTCGCGCTGGCTTTGGCGTGCCTGTTGCTCTTGCGACTGACCTTCTGGCACCCCCAGCTTGGCATGCGTCGTATTGATATCGGCATCATGTACATCGGCTACCTGGCGATTGTTGGCCAGCTAGTGCTGTTTGCGCTAGGCTCGGTCAACACCCATGTGTTCACCTTTGGCGCCATGGGTTGCATCATCCCGGCCATGATTGTCCGGATTGCCAATGGGCATACGGGCAGAAAAGTGCTTTTTACCGGTGTCGACCGCAGCATTCTTTACCTGATGCTTGCAGCACTGTTCATCCGCACCGTTCTTCCACACTTCGCCCCCGGACAGTACCTTGCCTGGCTGTTCGCTGCCGCAAGTTGCTGGTTTCTCGCCTTCGGCCTGCTCGGCTGGCGCTACATCCCGTATCTACTGCAAGCACGCGTCGACGGACGGACACACTGAGCCGAGCAATCAGAATGGCAGGTCATCGTCAAAAGCTGGATGTTTGGAGGAAGAAGGCATGGCTGGCACATCCGAGGCCTCGACGTCCGATGCCATGTCTACTGCCCGAGCACCGAGCGTCGTTCCGCTAAGCGCCTGCTCCAATGCCATTTCGACGGCATCAATCCGCGCCTTGCAGACATTGAATGCTGCCACCGACTCAGTCACGATCGTCAGCAGATCATCGATATTCGGCTCCTGCTGGTGACGAAGGGTTTCGGCATGTTGTTGCAACATGCCATAGGCTTGCTTGAAGGTTGTTTCTGACATGATTTTTTCTACCTGACTTGGGTTGCCACATGGCCATCCCGGAATTCTATGTCGAGCCTTGCGTCGGGTTCGACGGCGGCACGGGACGTTACCGGTTTTCCATCAGCTCCCCGGACAATCGCAAAACCCCGACCCAAAGTTTTTCCCGGCCCCTGGCCGGCTACCTCACGAAACAGCGCCGTCGCGTTGGCCCTGGCGTCAGCCAGACTTTGGCGCGCATCGTACTCGACATCACGCAAGGCGGCATCCAGCGCTTCTCTACGCTGACGCAAATCCAACTGTGCCCGATCGCGAATAGCCTCCATCCGTGTCTGACTCATGTTTCGCGCAAGATTCACCAAACTGGCTGAGCCAGTTCTGATTTCAGACATCAGACCAGGCGCCAAGCGCTTTGCCTCGCCAAGCGTTCGTTGGGCATCATGGCGGATGTCGCCCATCAACTGCACCGAAACCTGTCTCGCCTCGTGCAAGGTTCTCACGGCCAAAGCCGCGAGTTGGTCAAAGTTACGCCGCGCTTCACCAACGCGCTTTTGTATCGTTTGCTCAATACCGGCAATCACCTTGCTTGGGGTGTCAAACCGCGTATGGGCGACTTCATCAAGAATCGTACTGTCCCGCTCGTGACCGATACCGGTCAGCACCGGCAATTGCAACTGGCAAATCGCCTTGGCCAATTCATAGTCGTTCAACCATGCCAGATCATTCACTGCCCCCCCACCCCGAATAATGACTACCGCGTCGGGCAAATCTCCGGCCCACGTAGCCAAGGCCTGCTGCAATACTGACCGGATTTCCTGAGCAGCGCCCTCGCCCTGAAAGCGACTCGTCGCATAGACAAAACGACAAATGCCCAAACGCTCCAGTCGCCGGGCTTCAGCCTGAAAATCGCCCAGACCTGCCGCTCCTTGTGGCGCGATGACCAACACGGCGTTGTAATCCCACGGCGCAGGCAAAGCTTTGTTGGCATGGATGATCCCTTCCTGCTTCAGACGGGTACGGATCTCACGCTTGCGCGCCTCAAGGTCACCCAGTGTGTATTCCGGATCAATCGCATCGACTTCAAGACTGAAACCATACTGTGCCTTGAACACCGGCTTGGCTCGGACAAGCAATTTGATGCCGGGCGCAATACTCGCCCCGGTTGCCTGCTCAAAGGCCGGCAGGATTTTGCTGGCGGTATTGGCCCAGATGCTGGCACGAGCCGTTGCAAGAACACTGCCCTCGGTATTTCGCTCAGAGACTTCGAGATAGACGTGGCCATTCTTGCTCCTCGCCTCGACGACCTCAACGACAGTCCAAACCCCCGAGCGAAACGCCTGAGCAACGGCTTGCGCAACACCAGCCAGCAGCTGCGACAAACTCATGGCGCTCCTGGCCACCGCCAACTCTCCTCCGAAGGCATCGGGCAGCGCCAATTCGCGCCCGGCTGGGGTTGCCGTCGAGACAGGCGGTTTAACGCCCGAAGGTAACCAGGCGCGAAAAGGGGCGATGTCGACACCTTCCGGAACAAACCATTTTCTGGCCGCAGCATCCCAGCGCGCACCAAGCGCCTTGGCGTCGTCTTTTTGTTTGAAGGGAACGTCGAGAAAGGTATTCGGCATCGTATTCGAATGACTACAAAGGAGGCGAAGTCTACCCTGCTATTCGACAATTCGCCGCATCGAACACTTTTTGCCCTTGATTGCGGTTGACCGCAAATGCTTGGTCAGCCCATGCAGCCATGGGACAATGACGCTCTTACACCCGGAAAACCACCATGCACCCGCGCAACAAGAACGCCGACGGCTACGA
>JAVEXE010000197.1:0-4276 GCA_034004105.1 Azonexus sp.
ACGTCGGTTCGGGCGCTTTCCAGGCGAGTGAAGGGGCGTTTGATGCGTTCCCGCTCGCTGTCTGGAATGCCGGGGCCACGGTCGGCGATTTCGAGGTGAATTTCGTCGTTGACCGCAATCGCCCGCAAACTGACCGCGCCACCGCCGTATTTCCAGGCATTGTCGAGCAGATTGCTGACCGCTCGGGTAATCGCTTTGGGGCGCAATGCTGCGGTCGACACGCCGGCAACATGAAATTCAACCGGGCGACCAATGACCGATTGGCGCGCAACAATGCTGTCTAACAGGGCGGCGAGGTCGATGGTTTCGCAGGCCTCTCCGGACTCTGTACGGGCGTAGTCCATGAATTGCGAAATCACTGCTTCCATTTGCTCGATGTCTGTTTCCATGCCTTGCCGCGCTTGATCGTCGCTAACGCTCATTTCGATTTCAAGCCGCAGGCGGGTCAATGGTGTGCGCAGGTCGTGCGAAATGCCAGCCAGGACTTCCGAGCGGTCTTTCGCGTGCTGGGCCAGATCTGCTGCCATGGTGTTGAACGCCGCCGCCAGTGCCCGAATTTCATGCGCACCATGTTCTTTCAAGGGGCTGGGCGTCTGGCCCCGGCCAAGTAGTTCTGCCGATTTAGCCATTGCCTTCAGGGGCCGGCTGATTCGTGAAGCGATCCACCAAGCCATGAGCAAGGTCAAAGAAACAGCGAGCAAGGACCAGAACAACAGGCCGGCAGCCATGACCCGTTTCACCCGTTCTCGTGGCAAGCCCAGCCAATAGGCATCTTCATCCTGCTCATCCAGGTGAAAACTGACCCAGAAACCCGGTTGCCCGTTCAATTTGCCGCCGATGCGCGTATTGGGCCCCAGGCGCTCTCTGACTTCTTGCTCAATGCGATGCGTGAAATGTGAAGGCGGGAAGGGCGAGAGCGAATCATCGGGTTCGGCCGGCAACAAGCGGATGCCCTCACGCGACGAAAATTCGGCAAACAATCCCGGACGTTTGTCCGGCGCAGCCGCAAAAAGTGAGGCACGTACGAGGTTGACCGCAGAAACGGCCGTGTTGGCCGCCTCACGGGCACGCGGTTCAACTTCGATATGGCTGAACAACGCCAGCCAGCCTGCGGTGCTGAGCAAAATCAGCAAGGCAAGGAGCAAAAACAGGCGGGCGAAAAGCGAACGGGGCATCAGGCTTCCCGCGCGCTGCCGTCAGGCATGAAAACATAGCCGAAGCCCCAGACAGTCTGCAGGTAGCGCGGCTGCGAAGGGTCGATCTCGATCAATTTGCGCAAGCGCGACACCTGAACATCAATGGCCCGATCAAACGGGCCTTGTTCGCGACCACGCGCCAGGGTCATCAGCTTGTCACGCGAAAGCGGCTGACGTGGATGCTGGAGTAACACCTTCAGCACGGCAAACTCGCCGGTCGTCAGCGACAAGATTTCGTCCCCCTTCTTCAAGGTCCGGGCAGAAAAATCGACTTCAATATTGCCAAAGCGCACCGCTTCCTGTTCAGCTTCTGGTGCCCCTGGTGGGGTTGTGCTCTGGCGGCGCAGCACGGCATGAATCCGGGCCAGCAATTCACGCGGGTTGAAGGGCTTGGGCAAATAATCGTCAGCGCCCATTTCCAGCCCGACAATGCGGTCAATGTCGTCACCTTTGGCGGTGAGCATGATGATCGGTGTGTTATCGGCATGGCCGCGCAGACGACGGCAGATGGACAAGCCATCTTCGCCTGGCAGCATGAGGTCAAGGACGATCAGATGATAGTGTTCGCGGCTGCGCGCCTTTTCCATCTGAAGGGCATCAGCAACGGCTTTGACGCTAAAGCCCTGCTCCGTCAGATAGCGGGTTAGTAGCTCACGCAGGCGGGCGTCGTCATCGACGACCAGAAGGTGGTTTTTGTTTTCGCTCATGGCACAAGGATATCGCCGGAAATCACCAATGGGGGGAAGAATGGTAACAAAGGATAAGCACTGCCAAACATGGAAACATTCCCTTACAAGCGAGCAGCAAACAGACGGCGAATCAGCGCGAAAATGGTGTGGCGATAAAACCGTTAAAATCCCGTCCCATGAAAATTTTCTCTGCCGCTTTCCTGGTATTTCTGTTGCTCCTGAGCGTCAGCACGGCGTTTGCTGGCGATCACGGGCAGGATTTGCCGCCGGAAGAGCGGCGCGAGTTACGCAAGCAGATGCGTGAACATTGGTTGCGCGAATATCGCGGTCAACGTCCGGAAGGTGCTGAAAAGCCTGTTCACTGGCGAGATTTGCCGCCGGAAGAACGCCGCCGGCTACGCGATGAAATACGCGAGCAGCTACGCCGTGAAAGTGGCAAGCCGCTGTCGCATTGCCCCAAAGCAATCCTGCCCTTGGTAAAGACCTAGTCCGGCCAGCCTCCGGTAGAATGTCGGCCATGCGAATCCTGGCCCTCGAAACTTCAACGGAAAGCGGCTCCTGCGCCTTGTGGTGCGATGGAGCCATTTTGCAACGCCAATGCCCGGCGGGGCGTTCTCATTCCGAAACCCTGCTGCCGCTGGTGCGCGAGCTTTTTCAGGAATCCGGCCTGAGCGTTGCTCAACTGGATGGCATTGCCTTTGGCGTTGGCCCCGGTGCCTTCACCGGCTTGCGGGTGGCTTGCGGTGCGGCGCAAGGGCTCGCCGTGGCGGCGGATTTGCCGCTGCTGCCGGTGACCAGTCTGGAAGCCATGGCCGCGGCCTGCGCCGATGCGGCTTCAGCGAATGCTGACCATGGCGAAATCCTGGCCTTGCTGGATGCCCGCATGGCCGAGATTTACGCGGGATTTTACGGTCGACCGGAAAAAAACTGGCAATTGCAGGGAGAAATCCGGGTGTTGTCGCCAGCCGCGCTGCCTTTACCTGAAATGCCTTTAGTCGAAAATACCGGCGCCCGCCTGGCCTGTGGCAATGCCTTGCTGGCTTATCCCGAACTGGCCGCACGTGTTGCCGCCGCGGGTTACCAGTGTTATCCAAACATCCTGCCGGAAGCCGCCTGGCTGACCCGTCTGGCCGCCCCAAGACTGGCGGCAGGCGAGGGTATTGACCCGGCAATGGCGGCACCGCTGTACATCCGTGACAAGGTCGCCAAGACCGTTGCCGAAAGGTTGCAGGAAGGCGGGCGTGCCTGATGACGGGACAAATTTCCCTCCCGGTTGAATTTTTTCCGATGAATGCCCGCGATCTGGATACCGTGGCCGATGTGGAGCGCAGTATTCAAGCCTTTCCTTGGTCCCGCGGAAACTTTGCCGACTCGCTTCATGCAGGTTACAGCGCCTGGGTAGTCCGGATTGGTGGTGATCTGGTCGGTTTTTCGGTGGTCATGCGCGTGCTTGATGAGGCACATCTGCTCAATATCGGGATTGCCAAACCTTATCAAGGTAAGGGATTTGGTGCCCGTCTGCTACGCAACGCCATGCAATGCGCCTCTCTCGCCGGCGCTCGACGCCTGTTCCTTGAGGTGCGTCCGAGTAACGCCGGTGCCGTCGATTTGTACCGTCATTTCGGATTCCGTCAAATCGGCCTGCGCAAAGGCTATTACCCGGCAGCGCTTGGGCGAGAAGATGCGTTGGTCTTCGAAAAAGACCTGCAATGAAGGAAGTGCAATGCGTCTGACCCGAGAACAAATATTGTCAGAAATGGGCATCACGCCGCTGTGGACCCTGCGCGATGAAACCCCCGAATGCAGCACGCCTCACCCGGAAACGAAAGTGCCAATCTCGACAGCGCAAACCGGGCAACCCGCCGCCGCCACACCACAACCAACACCACCGCCCAGCGTGCCAGCCACCCAGCCTGTAGCGCCTGAACCGATTGCGGTCGACAGCCTCAACTGGGCAGACATGGAAGCCGGCATTCGCGCCTGCCGTGCCTGCGGCCTGTGCCAGCAACGCAAGCAAGCCGTGCCCGGTGTCGGCGATTTGCAGCCGGACTGGCTATTCATTGGCGAAGGCCCCGGCGCGGAAGAAGACGTGAAAGGCGAACCTTTCGTGGGTCAAGCTGGAAAACTGCTTGACGCCATGCTCGCCGCCATTGATCTGCAACGCGGCAACAAGGTCTACATCGCCAACGCCGTCAAATGCCGTCCGCCCGGCAACCGCACACCGGAAGCCAGCGAAATGGCCGCCTGCCGTCCCTGGCTACAGCGCCAGATCCAGCTCCTGCAACCTAAAGTCATTGTTCTGCTCGGTAAAGCCGCGGCGCACACGGTGCTGGGCAATGACAAATCCCTGGCCTCGTTACGCGGTCAACGCTTCGAATATCAACAAATCCC
>JAVEXE010000198.1:0-4266 GCA_034004105.1 Azonexus sp.
AGCATCCAGGCGTCACGCTCTTCAATGCCCTCTTCCGATAAATCATCCGGCCCCCAGACCTTGAACCACCAGTCGGCCCCCCACTCCTGTTCGACCTTACGCATCGCCCGGCGGAAATCGAGCGCCTCGCCAATCGACTCTTCAACCAGCGCCGTACCCCCCGGAGCCTCCATCATTGCTGCCGCCACATCGCAAGATGCAATGATCGAATACTGTGGCGAGGTCGAGGTGTGCATGAGATAGGCTTCATTGAAGCTGTCGCGGTCGAGTTGCTGCTGTTCGGCATCCTGCACCAGAATTTGCGAGGCCTGACTCAAGCCTGCCAACAACTTGTGCGTTGATTGCGTGGCAAAAACCATCGACGCCTTGCAGCGTGGGCGGTCCGCGCCAATCGCGTGGTAGTCGCCATAAAAATCATGGAAAGCCGCGTGCGGCAGCCAAGCTTCGTCAAAATGCAAGGTGTCGATCTTGCCATCGAGCATTTCCTTGATTTCCTCGACGTTGTACAAGACTCCGTCGTAAGTTGACTGAGTGATGGTCAGTACGCGCGGCTTGGCGTTCTTGTCGGTCGCAAAGGGATTGGCGGCAATCTTGGCCTGGATGCTTTCCCAGGAAAACTCGCTCTTTGGAATCGGCCCGATGATGCCGAAATTGTTGCGTGTCGGCATCAGGAAAACCGGCACTGCCCCGGTCATCATGATCGAGTGCAGTACGGACTTATGGCAATTCCGGTCAACCACGACGATATCACCCGGCGCCACGGTCGAGTGCCAGACAATCTTGTTTGAAGTCGAGGTGCCGTTGGTCACGAAATAGAGGTGATCGGCATTGAAGATACGTGCAGCATTACGTTCCGAGGCAGCTACCGGCCCCGTATGATCGAGCAGCTGGCCCAACTCTTCGACCGCGTTGCAGACATCGGCACGCAGCATGTTTTCACCAAAGAATTGATGGAACATCTGCCCGACGGGCGACTTCAGGAAGGCAACACCGCCGGAGTGGCCGGGACAGTGCCAAGAATAGGAACCATCGGCAGCGTAATGCGTCAGCGCACGGAAGAACGGCGGCGGCAGGCTGTCGAGGTAGGCGTTGGCCTCGCGCTTGATGTTGCGGGCGATGAATTCCGGCGTGTCTTCGTGCATGTGAATGAAACCATGCAGTTCACGCAGAATATCGTTGGGGATATGGCGGCTGGTACGCGTTTCGCCATGCAGGAAGATGGGAATCTCGGCATTTTTGTGCCGTATTTCGCCAACGAATGCACGCAACTCAGCAAGGGTTTCCTCGGGTTCCATCGCCAATTCTTCATCATCAATCGACAAGATGAAGGCTGACGCCCGAGACTGCTGCTGGGCAAAGGATGTCAGGTCACCGTAGCTAGTCACCCCCAGCACTTCCAGACCTTCCTTTTGCATGGCCTCGGCCAGTGCCCGGATACCCAGACCGGAAGCGTTCTCGGAGCGAAAATCTTCATCAATGATGATGACCGGAAAATGGAAGCGCATGCTGTTTCCCCAAAAGCGGCGACCCGCCGCGGCGGGTCGAATATTAGATGGTCAACGTTACCGAAATAGGTCAGTCGGTCAGATTTTCGGCAAGGTCACGCCAACCTGGCCCTGATACTTGCCACCACGGTCCTTGTACGAGGTTTCACAGATCTCGTCCGACTCGAAAAACAAGACCTGCGCACAACCCTCACCCGCATAAATCTTGGCGGGCAGAGGTGTGGTATTTGAAAACTCCAGCGTCACGTAGCCTTCCCATTCCGGCTCGAAGGGCGTGACATTGACGATGATGCCGCAACGGGCATAAGTCGACTTGCCCAGACAAACCGTCAGCACCGAGCGGGGAATACGGAAATACTCGACCGTACGGGCCAGCGCAAAAGAGTTGGGTGGAATGATGCAGACGTCGGATTCGATCTCGACAAAAGACTTGGGATCAAAATTCTTTGGATCAACCACCGTCGAATTGATATTCGTGAACACCTTGAATTCACGCGCACAGCGGATGTCGTAGCCGTAACTGGACGTACCGTAGGAAACAATTTTCTGACCATTGACTTCACGCACCAAGCCCGGCTCGAAAGGCTCGATCATGCCGTGCTCTTGCGCCATACGGCGTATCCACTTATCCGATTTGATGGCCATCTGAATATCCTGCGGTCAACCCGAAACAAAGGCGGGATTTCGAAACAAAGGCGAGATTCTACCCGCCTTTGATAGCCACCAACGCGATTTTTTTCAGGTGTTCTGCACCACGATATTGGGAAACCGGGAAGTCATGTCCTTGGCCTTTTCCGCAATTCTGACCGCCACACGACGAGCGATGGCCCGGTAGATTTCTGCAGCCTTCGAATCTGGCGCCCCCACCACCGTAGGCTTGCCACCATCGGCCATCTGGCGAATCGCCATCTCCAGCGGCAAACTGCCCAAGAACTCGACCCCATAATCCGCGCACATCTTCTCGCCACCACCTTCGCCAAAAATGTGCTCGGCGTGACCACAACTTGAGCAAACGTGAATACTCATGTTTTCCACGATACCCAGGATGGGAATATTGACCTTTTCGAACATCTTCAGGCCCTTGCGGGCGTCGATCAGGGCAATATCTTGTGGTGTGGTGACAATCACGGCACCCGTTACCGGCACTTTTTGCGCAAGAGACAATTGCGTATCTCCCGTACCCGGGGGCATATCGACGATCAAATAATCGACATCACGCCAATTGGTCTGATTCAGCAATTGATCCAGGGCCTGAGTCACCATCGGGCCACGCCAGACCATGGGGGTTTCAACGTCGATCATGAAACCGATGGACATGGCCTGCACACCGTAGGCCTCCAGTGGCTCCATGCTATTCCCGTCCTCGGAGGCCGGCTGCTGGCCTGCAAGCCCCAGCATCTGAGGCTGCGACGGACCGTAGATATCGGCATCGAGCAAACCGACCGTTGCACCTTCTTGCGCCAAGGCCAAAGCCAGATTAACCGCCGTCGTGCTTTTACCAACCCCCCCTTTGCCGGAGGCAACGGCGATGATGTTCTTCACGCCAGGCAACAACTTGACACCCAGCTGAACGGAGTGGGCAACGATTTTGCTGCTGATGGCAGCCGACACATTGCCAACACCTGGCAAAGCTTTGACGGCAGCAATCACCTGCTGACGAATACCATCAATCTGACTTTTTGCCGGGTAACCCAGCTCGATATCCAGCGCAACATCCGCACCGTTTATACGAATCGCCTTGACTGCCTTTCCGGCGATATAACTTTTACCCGTATTGGGGTCGACTGTCTCGGCGAGGATATTCTTGATTTGCTGTTCAGTAAAACTCATGACATCTCCGGTTGGGTAAATCGGGACAACACCATTCCGCTAAAGGAACGAGGAATACCCGAGTAATTTTGTACAGTATAACCCAAGCCGAAGCCAGAATCAGCCGCTGACCGTATCGAGACGATAGCCTTGCCCATACACCGACGTGAGCATCAAACCACTCTCGCCAGCCAAACCCAGCTTTTTACGCAGACGACTCGCATGCGTATCGACCGTGCGCGTATCCACATCCGACTCACGCGCCCAAACCGACGTCAGCAACTCTTCCCGTGCCAGCACACGGCCAACATTCTGCAAAAACACGGCCGCAAGATCGAATTCGCGTTGCGTCAGATCCACATCGGCCCCGCCGAGGCGGATTCTTCGCCCCGCCAGATCCAGCTCGATCTGACCATAACGCACAGCCTGCGGCCCACGCGCCTTGCGCCGACGCAGCAAGGCATCGACGCGGGCGAGAAACTCCATGTAACGAACGGGCTTCGGGACGTAGTCGTCAGCCCCCAGGCGCAGAATATCCGCCGCGTACTCTTCTTCAGTCCTTGCCGTGCAGACAACAACCGGCACATCCCAGCCTTGAAGCTCGCGAATCTTGCTAACCAGAACATCGCCACCCACATCCGGCAGAACCCAGTCCACGATGTAAAAATCGAATTGACGCGTCCCCAGCACCTGAAGAAACGACGTGCCGTCGGCAAAAACCTCAACTTGATAGCCTTCACTCTTCAAGAGCGCCTTGAGCACTTCGGCCTGACTGCGGCTATCTTCGATAACAGCAAAATTCATAGATTTCCCTCCAAGCGATGATTCTGCCCAGCCCAAACGCCAAGATCAACCAGAATTGCATATTATTTTGCGGATGCATCAATAATGCGCACACCTGCACCACATGCTGACCGATGCCTCAGACCTTCCTTTTTCGGCTACCGCGTTA
>JAVEXE010000199.1:0-4215 GCA_034004105.1 Azonexus sp.
AGCTTGGCAGTCTGACGGATTTCGAAGCGAGCCATGTTGGATTGGGTGAAAGACTGGTGGACGGTATTGTATCAACAATTCAATAACTTAGCCTGAATTTATCCCGGGAGAGCACGGATTCAGGTGAGATGGCAACCAAGAAAACCCAGACGCCCGGCAAGAGCATCGAGCAGATCACGCATACCGAGGCCAAACGCAAGAACATCCCGACGGTGGAGCATCAGTCGGTGATGCAACACCACGAGCAAGCGCCGGTGAAGGTGGCGTACCCGCGCGCCAATCGGCAATGGCTGGAGGAACTGTGTGCCCTGCATGATGCAGGCAAGGCATCCCCGGAATTCCAGCAGCGGCTGAACCGCGACCTCGACCCGCAACTCATCTGGCGTGGCAAGGACCAGCAGGATTGGAGCGACCTTGTCGTCAACGCGCCGCCGCTGTACATCCAGGAAAAGGTCAAGCCCAAGGTGCTGATCGACGATCTGCGCCGCCAGACCGAAGAACGACGCGAAGCCGCTGCGCCGCAACAGGACTCGCTCGATTTGTTCGGTGACTTCAACGGCCTGCCCGAAGGCGCGGACCGCACTGAGTTCTACCAGCACGAAGGCCACTGGCAGAACCGCATGATCCTGGGCGATTCCTTGCAGGTGATGGCCAGCCTGGCCGAGCGCGAAGGGCTGCGTGGCAAGGTGCAGTGCATTTATTTTGATCCGCCTTATGGCATCAAATTCAACAGCAATTTCCAGTGGTCTACCACCAGCCGCGACGTGAAGGACGGCAACGCTGAGCACATCACCCGCGAGCCGGAGCAGGTGAAGGCATTTCGGGATACCTGGCGCGATGGCATCCATTCGTATCTGACGTATTTGCGCGACCGGTTGACGGTGGCACGGGATTTGTTGACCGAATCCGGCTCGATCTTCGTACAAATTTCGAACGAGAACGTTCACCGCGTCCGAGGGGTTCTTGATGAGGTATTTGGCGACGACAACTGTATCGCCTCGATAGTATTCAAGAAGGCTTCGCCGGAAACACGAACAATCAAAAATGCATTCAACTATGTCCTTTGGTATTCAAAACGAAGCGAACACGTAAAAGTCCGAAAGCTATTTCGGCAACGCGAGATGTCGGATGGTACGACAGAGGATCCCAAGAAGCTTGCCTTGTGGCTTGTACTACCTGGTGGCTCAGAAAGGCCTCTAACCACTGATGAGAAGCGCGAAGATGTGGCATTGCCAGAAGGTGCTAGTGTATTTCGTGCAGATAAGGTTCGTGACTCAGGGCAGATGGATGAGCGCGTATTTTCTTTTGAGTTTCGTGGGGAGCGGCTCAGGCCGGGCGAAAAGCATTGCTGGCGTGGAGATCATGAAGAGATGGAGCGACTAAAGCGTGCTGATCGACTCCTTCGGACACGGGAGACTCTTGCGTACAAATATTTCCTTTCAGATAACTGGGGCGTTGAGCGAACGAATGTTTGGGAGGACACCGCAGGAAAAATTCCAGATATGCGCTATGTGGTAGAGACCAACGAAAAGATCGTTGCGCGATGCTTGCTACTCGCATCCGACCCAGGTGACCTAGTGCTCGACCCGACCTGTGGCTCCGGCACCACCGCCTACGTCGCTGAACAATGGGGCCGCCGCTGGATCACCATCGACACCAGCCGCGTCGCGCTGGCGCTGGCCCGCGCCCGCATCATGGGCGCGCGCTACCCGTTCTACCTGCTGGCCGACTCCCGCGAAGGCCAGTTGAAGGAGGCCGAAATCACCCGCAGCGCGCCGTCCAGCCAGCCCACCTGGGGCAACATCGCCCACGGCTTCGTCTATGAGCGCGTGCCGCACATCACCCTCAAATCCATCGCCAACAACACCGAGATCGACGTCATCTGGGACAAATTCCAGACTGTGCTGGAGCCGTTGCGCGAAGCGCTGAACAAGGCTCTCGGCAAGCAGTGGCAGGAATGGGAAATTCCGCGTGAAGCCGATGCAAAGTGGAGCGAGGAAGCCAAAAAGCTGCACACCGACTGGTGGCAGCAACGCATTGCCCGCCAAAAGGAAATCGACGCCTCCATCGCTGCCAAGGCCGAGTTCGAGTACCTCTACGACAAACCCTATGAGGACAAAAAGAAGGTACGCGTGGCTGGCCCCTTCACGGTGGAATCACTCAGCCCGCACCGCGTGCTGGGCGTGGACGAGGAAGACAATCTGATCGACCAGGTGGGTGAGACGCAAGCCGAGTACGGTCAGGATTTTGTCAGCCTGATCCTGGCCAACCTGCGTACCGCAGGCGTGCAGCAGGCGCACAAGGCGGACAAGATCGAGTTCACCTCACTGGAGCCGTGGCCGGGCGACTTGATCTGTGCCGAAGGCCGCTATCTGGAAAACGGACAGGTGAAGCGTGCCGGTATCCTGGTCGGCCCCGAGTTCGGCACCGTTACCCGCGCCGATCTGGTCGATGCCGCCCGCGAGGCCGGTGACGCCAATTTCGACGTGCTCATTGCCTGCGCCTTCAATTACGACGCACCCGCCAGCGAATTCAGCAAACTGGGCCGCATCCACGTGCTCAAGGCACGCATGAACGCCGACCTGCATATGGCCGAAGACCTGAAGAACACCGGCAAGGGCAACCTGTTCGTGATCTTCGGCGAGCCGGATGTGGATGTGCTGGACACCCAGGGCCGCAGCATCCGCCGATACGACGGCAAGCGCGACGTCATCGACGTGCCAGCCGACGGGCAGCTGGTGGTCAAGATCAACGGCGTGGATGTGTTCCACCCCAGCACCGGCGAAGTGCGCAGCGACGGCGCGGACGGCATCGCCTGCTGGTTCCTGGACACCGATTACAACGAGGAATCCTTCTTCGTCCGCCATGCCTACTTCCTCGGCGCGAACGACCCGTACAAGGCGCTGAAGACCACCCTCAAGGCCGAAATCGACCCCGACGCCTGGGCCACGCTCAACAGCGATACCTCGCGCCCGTTCCCGAAGCCCAGCACTGGGCGGTTTGCGGTGAAGGTCATCAATCATCTGGGCGATGAGGTGATGAAGGTGTTCAAGGTGAGCTGAAGGCGGGATGACCTGATGCCGACGACTAGCCCAATTCAGCAGCACAGAGAATCGACGCGTGATCTGGCCCGCGCGTTGAAACCGTCGGATGTCTATTGGTGGCTACTGGAATACGGCTACTTTCCCGAAGCCTACGTACTACCGCCGTGCTTTCGCGTGGTGAAGATGCCTGCGACGCAAAAGCGGTATTTCGACCCGAATAAAGGCTTCAAGGGGTTGAAGGAGGCCGAATTCGTCCGTGTGCATTTCCCGAAAACGGAACTGACTGACAGAACGTTCGGGATCATTGAGCCAAAAATTCATAACGACATCGCGTACCACATCACCCGGAACTGGAAGGCAATGGTGGATGCGATGATTCCGTCGGACAGCATCGTTTCGTCGTACAGCTTTCCCATTCCGGTCAATCGGAAGAAGCCGGGGCGCATGGGTGAGCTGCGTAGCGGCAGGATGATCTACGAGTTCATCACCATGACGGACGATGCCCTGGCCACGGTGGCATACCGCTTCACACATATCGTCAAAGCCGATATCAAGAACTTCTACCCTTCGGTCTACACACACAGCCTTGCTTGGGCTATTCATGGCAAGCGAGCAATCCGACATGGCGGCAAGGGCAAGAATCGCCGTGATATGAAGAAGTTCGTCGGCAACCGGCTCGACAAGCTGTTCCAGATGGCCAATGATGGCTGCACTAACGGTTTGCCAATCGGGCCTGCGGTTTCCGACATTGCTTCCGAGATTGTGGCGTCGGCGGTAGATCGTGTTTTGAGCGCCGAATTGAAGCGCAACTACATTGAGTGCGAGGCGGTGCGATTCAAGGACGATTACCGCATCCTGGTGTCGTCCGAAGCGGACGCGAGGAAAGTTGTGAAAATCCTTCAGTCATCGCTGAAGGAATACAACCTTGAGCTCAGTGACGAAAAAACCACCGTGTCGGCATTGCCCGATGGCCTGTTTCGGCCTTGGGTGTCCCGCTATCACCTTGTGCATCCGAAGCGAAAAAACCGATTTACGTGGAAGCAGTTTAGCGTGAAAGAAATACACACCGAGACGAGCGCCATCCTGACCAGCGAAGGTCATGCAGAGCAGATAGTCAGTGATCAGGCGCTGGTTGGTGCGATGAAGCCGAACTTGGTCAGTGCCTTGATCC
>JAVEXE010000200.1:0-4215 GCA_034004105.1 Azonexus sp.
GCAGCGACGCCAGCCCGCCGGCATGATCGGCATCGCCATGCGTGATGATCAAGGTATCCACCGCATTGACGCCCAGCCAGCGCAGGTAGGGCAGCACGACCCGCTGGCCGGCATCGGCATCAGCGCTATACTGCGGGCCAGGATCGTAGATCAGAACATGGTCACGGGTGCGAATTAGCACCGCTTGGCCCTGTCCGACATCCAGCACATCAATCCGCACCTCCCCGTCTGGAATCGGCTCGACAGGCCAGAATAGCGCCGGCACCAGCAACAGCAGACCCAGCCAGCGCCCCGGCACACCACGCGGTAGCAGGCAGAGCGCAATGCCCAAGCCGGCAATCGGTAAAGTCCACAACGGCGGCGCCGGTGCCTGCCAGAGCGGCCAGTCGGCGCACCAGACCAGAAAAACCATCAGAATGTCCAGCAAGGCATGGGCCAGCCAGAGGATGGGTGCCCAGGGCAGCAAGGCAGCGAGCAAGGCCAGCGGCGTGATGACAAAACTGATTACCGGGACGGCAACAGCATTGGCCAGCGGCGAAACCAGCGAAAATTGCTGAAACACCACCATCAGCACCGGGATCGAAGCCAGTGTCGCCGCCCATTGCACCTTTCCCCAACCCCACATCCGGTCACGCCAGCTGCGTCCTTCGCCAACCACGGAGGCACCGATGTACAGCAAGGCAGCCACCGCACCAAAAGACAGCCAGAAACCCGGAGCCAGCACCGCCCAGGGATCAACGAGCAATACCACCAGCAAAGCCCCGGCAAGAATCTGGCTGGGTACGATCAAACGCCCGGAAAGCATGGCCAGCACAGCCACCAGCAACATGTACAAGGTGCGCTGCGCCGGTACGCCAAAACCAGCCAGCAAGGCATAGCCTGCCGCCCCCAGTGCTGCGGCAATCAGCCCCGCCCGTTGTGCTGGATAACGCAAGGCCAGCGCCGGCCAGCGCCGCCAGACCGAAGCGACCAGCCAGCCAAACAGTCCCGCAACCATGGTGACATGCAGGCCACTGATCGACATCAGATGCGTCGTCCCTGTCCGGTTGAACACTGACCACAGTTCACCCTCCACGGCTTTCTGGTCCCCAATCGCCAGCGCGATCAGGATGCCCGACCAAGGGTAATTTTCCGGTGGTAAGTGCTGCCAGAAGCTGGCCCGGACACGGGCCCGGAAAGTCTCGACATACGCCGAAAGCGAAGGAACAAAGTCGGCCAGTTTTTCTGCCGCTACCGGACGAACATAACCGGTGGCACGTATCCCGCGTTCAAAGAGCCAGACCTCATAATCAAAGCTCCCCGGATTGGCACCCCCATGGGGTCGCTTCAAGCGCACCGTCAGACGCCAGCGCTCCCCCGGATTCACGCTGGGCTGAAAATCCTTGTTTCGGTACCAGTTGAGCTGGATCTTCGACGGCAGTACGGATTCTGCGGTCGACACGCGGTCGACCGCAAAATTGAAACGTACGCCACGCCCAAAATCCTGCGGCAATCCGCTCACCGTGCCGATTACCTCAACATCCTTCCCTTCCCACGCCGCCCCCAGATGATCGTCAAGGCGCAGTTCCGCCCGCCATGCCGCCCATGAGAAACCCAGCAACAAACAACCCAGTAGAAGTAGCACCTTGACCGCCGAATGCCGCCAGCGCAATCCCGGCAACATGGCTGCCACCGCCAAACCCAGCCAGGGCAAAAAATCCGGCACCCTGGCTTGTTGCTGCAGGATCAGTACGCCCGCAGCAAAAGTCAGACTTGGCAAGACAAACGCCCTGGCTGGCGAAGCGCGGGACAGCGTGCCTGGTACATCTTGAGATGCAGGCAAGGCAGCAGCAAAAATATTGGCTCGATTCATGCCAATATCATTACATGAAAATTTGTTCCTGTGTCAGAAGTCGGGAGCGAGATTCATTTTTTGCGATAATCCCCCCATGCGCCGCTGGCTAAGAAAACATCTCCCGGATCACGAAACGATACGCCGCAACCCCTGGTTACGGCCGTTCGAGAATTCCCTGCTCCATCCCAGGCTGTGGCACCTGAACCGGCGCTCGGCGGCGGGGGCGGTTGCGGCGGGCTTGTTTTGTGGCCTGATTCCCGGCCCCTTCCAGATGCCGGGCGCTGCGCTATGCGCGATACTTTTTCGCGTCAATCTGCCGCTGGCCTTGTTCGTAACGCTGTACACCAACCCCTTCACCATCGTCCCGCTGTATTTGCTGGCTTACCAGATCGGGCGCTGGCTGATTGGTGATACCGCCGGCTTTCTCGTTCCTCCGGCCTTTGATTTCAATGATTTTGTCGCCTGGACCAGTGCCATGCAGGACTGGATGCTGGCGGTGGCCCGCCCCTTGGCGGTCGGGCTGATTGTGCTGGCCGATGGACTGGCGCTGGCGGGCTATTTTCTGACCCGCGGTGCCTGGCGAATCTATTTGATCCGCCATTGGCAACAGCGCCGCGCCGCTCGTCAATCAGTGCGCTGATTTCTTGCGGTGGTCGATCACACGAACGGCCTTGCCCATCGAACGCTCAATGCTGCCCGTGGGTTTGACATGCACCGTGCACGTGACACCGATGAAATCCTTGATGTCTTTCTGAACTTTGGCAGCGATCCGGTCCATGGCTTCCTGGCCCCTGGCGAACAAGGGTGGGCTGGCCTCGACATTCACCGCCATCGAATCCATGAAACCTTCCCGGAAAACTTCGATCTGGTAGAAGGGCGACAACGTTTCTGAGCGCATCAGGATAGCCTCGACCTGGGTGGGAAAAACATTGACACCGCGAATGATCAGCATGTCGTCGGAACGTCCCGAAATACGCCGGATGCGGGCATGCGTACGGCCACATTTGCAGGGCGTGCGCTCGATGACCGAAATATCGCGCGTGCGATAGCGCAGAATCGGGAAGGCCTCCTTGGTCAGTGAGGTGAAGACAATTTCGCCCTCCTCGCCATCGGCCACCGGCTGACCCGTATTGACATCAACGCACTCAACCAGGAAATGATCTTCCCAGATGTGCAAGCCCTTCTTCGCTTCAATGCACTCGATTCCAACGCCCGGCCCCATCACTTCCGACAGACCGTAAATATCGATCGCCTCCAGGCCCAGCCGTGACTCGATTTCGTAACGCATTTCTTCGGTCCACGGCTCCGCGCCGAAAATTCCCACCTTCAGCGGCAACTTGCGCACATCAACCCCGAGGTTTTCCGCTTCCTCGGCAATATTGAGCGCGTAAGACGGCGTACAACACAGGGCGGTCGCCTGAAAATCGGAAAGCAACATGACCTGCTTCTGCGTCTGTCCACCGGACATCGGCACAGTCAGGATGCCAAGTTCTTCCGCACCATAATGCAGGCCCAGACCGCCGGTGAATAAGCCGTAACCATAGGCGTTATGCAGCCTGTCTCCCGGCCTCAGCCCGGCAGCCGCAAGACTGCGTGCAACCAGGTGCGCCCAGTTGGCAATATCGCGACGGGTATAACCCACCACGGTCGGCTTCCCCGTCGTTCCGGAAGAAGCATGAACCCGGACCACCTGCTCCGTTGGCACAGCGAACATTCCGAAAGGATAGTTGTCGCGTAACTGCTCCTTCTTGGTGAAGGGCAGCAAGCGGGCATCGGCGAGGCTTTGAATGTGATGCGGCTTGACCTCAAGCTCGTCCATCGCCTCACGGTAAAACTTTACCGTCGCGTAGCAACGCTCGACCGTATCGCGCAGCCGGCGCAACTGCAAGGCTTCCAGTTGCTCGCGCGGCAGGGTTTCGTTATGGATGTCGAAAATCATGAAGCTTCCTCCCTGGTTGCTTTCTTATGTGGAAAGCCTGAAATCATACGCCCGCCGAAGCGGGCGTGGTCATCAGAGAAGGACGCTCAGAAAAATCTCAGGTACGGAAGCGATCAATTTCGCCGCGCAAGGTTTCAGCCAGTTGTCGCAGCGTATCGGCCGTATGGGCATTACTGCCGGCAGCTGCGTTATTTTCTTCGGCCATCTGAGCAATGCGTTCGACGTTCTGGGCGATTTCCGTACTCGCTGCCGACTGCTCACGCAAGGCCGTCGTGATTTCTGAAACGGCCTCCATCACTCGGCGGGAATGGCCTTGCAGCTCATCAATCGTCTGCCCAGCCCGTTGCGCCTCTTCGACACCGGCGGAAACTCGGGAAACCCCCTGCTTCATGCTGAGCACGGCCTGGTTGGTCCCACTCTGGATAGCCTCAATCATGGCGCC
>JAVEXE010000017.1:0-20244 GCA_034004105.1 Azonexus sp.
TGTTTGATTTAAAGCATGGGCGCGGCGCTATCGTGGATATCGAGTTCATCGTGCAGTATTCACTGCTGCGCTGGGCGCACGAGCATCCGGAGCTGGCGCGGTGGACGGATAATGTTCGGCAGCTGGAAACACTGCAATCCGAACATCTGCTCAGAGAGGAAAACGCGGAGCGTCTTACGGAGGCCTACAAGTCCTACCGTGAATTTCTGCATCGCCTAAATCTGCAGCAAGAGCCTGGGCGCGCTGAACTGGACGCTTTCTCGCTGCAGCGGGAGCTCGTCGTGACAACATGGGAGGAGATATTCCTTCCAATGCTGGCTCATACGCCAGGCCCCGACACCGACCTTTAAGGCTTTTAATGAAAGTTTTGCATTTCTACAGAACCTATTTCCCCGACACGCAGGGCGGGCTGGAGGAAGCGATCCGGCAAATATGCGCAAGCACCCAGTCTCACGGCGTGGAAAGCCGTGTGCTCACCCTCAGCCCACAGCCCGTACCCGCGGTACTGCATCGCCCTGAAGGGGAAGTCCACCGGGCGCAGCTGATCGCCGAGCCCGCTTCCTGCAGCATGGGGCTGGGGGTCTTCCCCCGCTTCCGCGAGCTGCAGGACTGGGCCGACGTGGTGCATTACCATTTCCCGTGGCCTTTCGCCGATGTGGTCCGGCTCTGGTCCCGCTCGAATAAACCCAGCGTGGTTACCTATCACTCCGACATCGTGCGTCAGCGCTGGCTGGGCCGGCTCTACCGGCCGTTAATGAGCCGCTTTCTAAGCAGAGCCACCCGTATTGTCGCCACGTCGCCGAACTACGCCAGAACCAGCACTGTGCTGCAGCGCTATCAGGACAAACTCACAGTCATTCCGTTAGGACTGGATGAACAGGGCTATCCCTCCCTCGACACTGCCCTGGCCGCGGACGTCGAGACGCGCTTCGGCCGGGAGTTTTTCCTGTTCATCGGCGTACTGCGGGAATACAAGGGGTTGCAGTTCCTAATCGAGGCCGCCAAGGATCTGCCGTTTCCCGTGGTTATCGCCGGTAGCGGTCCGCAGGAAGCGACGCTCAAGGCACAGGCGCTTGGTAGCGGCAATGTCCATTTCGTTGGCCGGGTGTCTGACGAACTCAAAGTGGCGCTGTTGCATACCTGCCGCGCTGTGGTGCTGCCATCTCATTTGCGATCGGAGGCGTTCGGTGTCTTCCTGCTCGAAGGGGCCATGCTGGGCAAACCAATGATCACTGCGGAAACAGGTACCGGCACCAGCTTTGTCAACGTTCACGAGGAAACGGGGTTGGTCTGCCGGCCGGCGGATGCTGATTCACTGCGGCAGGCGATGTTGCGCCTGCATGTGGAGCCCGCCTTTTGCCAACGAGCTGGAGACAACGCCCGGCAGCGTTTCTGTCAGCTGTTCACGGCGGAGGTAATGGGGCGCGAATATGCGAACCTTTATAGCAGCATGCGCGGCAGCGTCAGAAGCGATTCCTGAGAGCCTTCAACCACACGGAATACGGCTGGGCAAGCCACCATTTGAGCGGCACCCGACCGTAGTGTCGACGCACCACCGCGATGGCTTCGCGATAGTGCCGTTGGCGCTGGGTGTTGGTCTTGGTAGCGGAGTGCTCCCGATTGACCGCGACGAACTGGTCGACGAAATGGAGCGGACCAAAGGCGCGGTACAACCGCCACCACAAGTCGTAGTCCATCGTCATGGCGAGGGAGCCATCAACGCCATTGACCGCCTCCCAAGCGGAACGGCGGATCAGCGTCGCCGGCTGCGAAATGATGCAGCGCAGTGCCAGACGACGCTCGTTGAATGGCTCGACCCAGGTGGCGCGGCGCGTCCCGGAGCGCTCTAGAAAATTCCAGGAGCGCCCGTAAACCGCAGGTGCGGACTGGTTGAGCTCCAAGGCCCGCAGCAACGCGGACAGTCCACCGGGCAACAGCCAGTCATCGCTATTGAGCCAGCAAACATAAGGAGCCGAGCCCTTTTTGATGCATTCGTTAATCGCGGCAGCCTGCCCCTCGTCAGCATGGCTGCGCCAGCCAGCTAGCCGCGATTCCCAGTGTCGGATGACCGACAGAGAATCGTCGGTGGAGCCTCCATCGGCCACAAAGACTTCGATGGGGAGCGATTGCTGGAAAAGTGAGGACAGCGTTTGATCGAGGAACTCACCCTGATTGAATGAGGGCACCGCGACCGTAACCAGTGGCTGAGTTTCCATACAGATATCAGCCAAAGCGCGCCAGGAAGTCACTGTAAGCCGATGCGATGCCATCCTTGAGCGAGGTCCTCGCGCTCCATCCCAGAGCCTTCATACGTGATACATCGAGCTGCTTGCGCGGTGTACCGTCTGGTTTGGATGTGTCGAATTCGATCCGCCCTTCAAACCCCACCACCTCCATCATCTGCTCGGCCAGTTCGCGAATAGTGATGTCGATGCCGGTACCGATGTTGAACAAGCCGCCGGTGATGTTCTGCTCCATCAGGAACACGCAAGCATCGGCCATGTCATCGACGTAAAGGAACTCCCGCATCGGCGTGCCGGTGCCCCAGACCACCAGCGTGGAATCACCGCGCACCTTCGCTTCATGCGCCTTGCGAATCAGTGCCGGCAATACATGGCTGTTGTTCAGATCGTAATTATCATCGGGGCCGTAAAGATTGGTCGGCATCACCGACAAATACTGAGTCCGATACTGCTGGTTGTAGCTTTCGCATAATTTGATACCAGCAATCTTGGCAATCGCATAGGGCTCGTTGGTCTGCTCCAGCGGGCCGGTCAGCAGGTAATCCTCACGGATTGGCTGAGCCGAGTCGCGAGGGTAAATGCAGCTGGAACCGAGAAACTGCAGGCGCTTTACCCCTGCGGTCCAGGCAGCGTGGATGACGTTGGCCTCAATCATCAGGTTCTGATAAAGGAATTCGGCGCGATAGGTGTTATTCGCGTGAATTCCACCGACCTTGGCCGCCGCCAGAAAGACATACTCGGGCCGCTCTTCATCGAAGAACGCCTTTACCGCAGCCTGATCGGTGAGATCGAGTTCCGCATGAGTGCGGGTGACGATGTTGTTGTAGCCCGCGGATTGCAGCCTGCGAACGATCGCCGAGCCAACCATCCCCCGATGACCGGCAACGTAGATTTTCGAGCCTTTAACGACAGGTACTGCTTGCATGAATTACTCTCGGGGCAGGCCCTTACTCATGGTAGTCATAGGCTGAGAAGCCGTGCTTTTTGACCAGCTCGTCGCGCTGGGCAGACTTGAGATCCTCACGCATCATCTCCGCCACAAGCTCATCGAAGGAAATGGCAGGCGTCCAGCCAAGCTTTTCTCGCGCCTTGGTGGCATCACCGAGCAAGGTTTCCACCTCGGTAGGACGAAAATAGCGTGGATCGACAGCGACGATACATTTGCCAGATTCGTCGTAACCCTTCTCGTCGACACCCTCACCTTTCCAGTTGATTTTAATATCGGCCTCATGAGCGGCGGCATCGACGAACTGGCGGACGCTGAACTGGACACCGGTAGCGATGACGAAGTCCTCAGGCTGCTCTTGTTGCAACATCAACCACTGCATCTCTACATAGTCCTTGGCATGCCCCCAGTCACGCTTGGCATCGAGGTTGCCGAGATAGAGGCAATCCTGCAGGCCGAGCTTGATGCGGGCCAGCGCGCGGGTGATCTTGCGAGTTACGAAAGTCTCGCCACGTAGTGGCGACTCATGATTGAACAGGATTCCGTTGCACGCATAGATGCCGTAAGCCTCGCGGTAGTTGACCGTGATCCAGTAGGCGTAAAGCTTGGCAACCGCGTAGGGGCTGCGAGGATAGAACGGCGTGGTTTCCCGCTGAGGAATTTCCTGCACCAGACCGTACAGTTCGGACGTTGAGGCCTGATAAAAGCGCGTTTTCTTTTCCAGCCCCAGAATACGGATGGCCTCCAGAATACGGAGCGCACCCAGCGCATCCGAGTTGGCGGTGTATTCCGGCTCTTCGAAACTGACCGCGACATGGGATTGGGCTGCGAGGTTGTAGATCTCGTCCGGCTGCACAGCCTGAATGATGCGGATCAGGCTGGTGCTATCGGTCAGATCTCCGTGGTGCAGCATAAAGCGCGGGTTCTTTTCGTGCGGATCCTGATAAAGATGATCGATCCGATCCGTGTTGAAAAGAGAAGTGCGGCGCTTAATGCCGTGGACCTCGTAACCCTTGTTGAGCAGGAGTTCGGCGAGGTACGCCCCATCCTGACCGGTTACCCCAGTAATCAACGCCTTTTTCATAAATACTTCCTTCTTGATGAATCACAGCTAGCCGGCATTGGAGGCGACTCTCCTGAGTCGTTCCACTTGAGCCGTAACCATACGCTTAACCATGTCGTCAAAGCCGACAGTTGGCTCCCACTTCAATTGCTTTTGTGCTTTGCTTGGATCTGCCAATGTCTGCCCAGACTCCAGCGGGCGCACGAACCGAGCGTCACTGATGACGCTGTCTTTCCAGTCTCTGCCCACACATTGATAGGCGGTTTCACACAGATCCTGCAATGTATGCAGCTTGCCAGTGCCGATGATGTACTCATCGGGTGAGTCCATTTGCAGCATCAGCCACATCGCCCGCACGAAGTCACCCGCGTAGCCCCAGTCCCTGGCGATATTGAGGTTGCCGAGAGCGAGCTTGCCATTTTCGACGATGGGGCGACCGGCCTCATTGAGATCCGGCGAGTCAGTTATGTCGAGTGCCGCGCAGGCGGCGCCATAAGCTACCTTCTGGGTCAGAAAGTGCAATGGGCGGCGCTCACTTTCGTGATTGAAGAGCACCCCGCAAGCGATATACATCCCATAGCTTTCCCTATAGATCCTCGCCATGTGATGCGCATAGACCTTTGCCGCGGCATAGGGGTTCACTGGGTTGAAAGGTGTCTGTTCATTTTGGGGGCTGGTGAGTGCCTGCCCGAACATTTCCGATGATGAGGCGTGGTAAACCCGACTGTTAGGGCAGTTGTGGCGAACCGCCTCGAACAACCGAGTCGCGCCCATTCCATTGACCAGCAGCGTTTCCGGTGCACGGGCCCACGACTCTCCCGGACGCGACTGCGAGGCGAGATTGTAAATTTCGTCGGGCTGCGACTCCTGAATGGCGGAGGAGATGTCGAGGCCCTCCGCCATATTGCCGAACAGCACCTCGATTTTCCCGGCGAGATGGCTCGCGTTGTTAGGGTGGAACCAGCTTTCGCGCCGGGCGAAGCCGAATACGCGATAGCCCTTTTCCAGCAGCAGCTCTGCGAGCAGCGAGCCGTCTTGCCCAGTGATGCCTGTGATGAGAGCAGTTTTCATCAGGTTGTCGTATGCCGCTTTGGTGAGGCAAGCACCTCTTCATAGAGATTCAGCAGCGCTGCCGCGCTATGTTTCCAGTCGAACCGCGCCGCCTGCACCAGAGCGGCGGTGTGCAGTGCATCCCGCTTGCCAGGCTCGGTCGCAAGCTGCAGCATGGCATGAGTCATGGCATCGGTATCTTCGGGGGAAACCAGTATAGCCGCCTCTCCTGCCACCTCAGGTATTGATGTCGAAGTGGATGTCATTGTGGGCGCGCCAAACTGCATTCCCTCCAGCACCGGCAAGCCGAACCCTTCGAACAGGGACGGATAGAGATTGGCGTAGCAATTGCGATACAGCCAGATCAGCTCATCATCAGTTACATAGCCAGTCATTATCACCTGCTGGGAGATACCGAGCTTCGCGAGATGGCTCTGGAAATCTTCCATCAGCCAGCCCTTTCCGCCAGCCAGTACCAGTGGCATCGGCGTGCCACCTGCGGCCAGATAGCGTGCGTAGGCCTCTATAAGTCGACGCTGGTTCTTCCGAGGCTCAATAGTCCCTACATTTAGCCAGAAGCCGCTCGATGGAACATGTTCAAGTGCCTTTGGACGCGAGCCTTCCACGGATGTGTCAGAGAAGCGGGAGCATGGGTATATCACGCGAATACGCTCCTCCGGAAAATGAGGAAATATATTCAGATAATGCGAGCGCGAAGCCTCAGAAATGGCAACGACCCAATCCGCCACCACCGATGATCGAAAGACTCCATCAAAACAACCAATGCGATTGGCTTCGGTTGCCCAAGAGGGCTCGACTGCAAAGCCCATATCGTAAAACGTGTAAATCAGACGGCTCGACGTAAATTGAGTTGGGCACCAGAAATTATTGGAATGAATGATATCCGGGTAGTGCAGCAGCTTCTCCGCATCAGAGCCAGTCCAGAATGTACGTGCGGCCTCCCTGGAAAGATGTCTCGGTCCGTAATGAGTGTTGCGCCCAGAATAAGGGTTTGCAAGCGGCATCAGGGCGTCAAAGTAAAAATCACCAAAACTCGGAAACAATGAATATCGATTTTCGGGACGCAGCTCGACCATTGCATCAACAAGTGCATGGGCGAAATAACCGCAGCCTGCCTTGCTGGAGCCTGTTTGGGAAACATCAAACCCAACGTGCATAAGATGGGATCCACTTAGTATTTAGAGGCCGAAGAAATTCTAGCGATCATCCGTATTATCTAAACACAATAAATTTATGAGCAACGAATCTAGCCGGGAGCAATACGGCCGCCGTACAAATCGTAGCAACGAGATAATGAACATGCATCCTGAGGAATATTGAGAACACAGCGCTTCCAATGCCGATAAAAACTGCAATGTGTATGCAGAACTTCAAAACCTTTATCCAGCTATGCTTTCTCAGAAATAATAACTTTAAGTTCAAATAATATTCCGAAGCATAGGCTACGAGATACGTCACAAAGAACGCTGTACCTGCCCGGACGTGTATCAAATCGACCAGCAAATACATCATAAACATGATGAATGCATAGCCTCCAACACTGACGAGGCAGTATTTGAACAGCTGGACTCGATTTTCTCTGTTCAGTATTGCTGGCAGCATAGACACGCCCGTGGTCTAAGCGCTTTTTTCAGGAAGTTGCTTGATGACCCGCGCCGGGCTTCCCGCAACAAGTACGTTTGGTGGAATATCGGAAGTTACTACAGAGCCGGCTGCCACCAGTGAATTCTTCCCAATTTTGACGGGTTGAACTATCAAGACATTCATCCCAATAAAGACATCGTCATCAATATAAACATCGCCCTTTGTATAATTCTGGTTCAACCCGTCTGGAACAATGTAGTGGTTCATAATTTTGGCCCCTGTTGCTATTGTCACACTTCTACCGACATGTGTTTTAGCACCTCTCACGTTATCAAACATTACATCAGCTCCAATGAATACGGATCGCGCGTCAGAAAAGGTGTGCCCACACATTTTGAGCAAAAGCGGCCTCATCTGCGGAAAAACCAGCCAGCTGCGAGCCAGATGCACCAAGCCATATTTAAGCCCAATAAAGATGTAATCCATAGACAACCTGTTCCAGGTTGCATATCTTTTTGTGGTCACGACAACTCCTCATCGGCTTCGGTGCGTAGATGTTCGATTGCTTCTTAGCTTAACTTTGGTATCTGATTAATGACGGTCAGCGCCTCATCGAGATTGAACCCTACGAGCTGTGCATATTCTCGCATCGACTCATATCTCGGCCGGTTCTCTGCAGCGGCCAGCTCCAACGCCTGACTCCTAGTAATCAGGCCTGCCCGGATCTGGTTACTGCGGAATGTGTCGTGCTCGGAGAATCCGGCCACGGTGTGGTAAATATAATTGTAGAAGGACGCTGTGCCGTCTCCGATTCGCCATGTGCTTTTGGAATCACCTGAGCCTTCCCAACCATATTGGTCACGCAAGGTGGTCTCGATCGCCTTTTCATCCCAGGGGTAATACCGATACAAATATAAAAAATCCTGCCTGCCGACATAGGTCGAATAGAATGCGAAAAGCGTGTCAAATATAGATCGATTGAGGTACGCCGGATTAAGGAGGTAGTTCTTGGCGTAGTACGCTAGGAGCTTGAGCTTCCCCCTGTTATCCAGGCCGACCATGGTGTTGGTGCTCTGATCCTTCACACCGCAAAATCCAGTCTTGAAGCGAGTTATCTCAAGATTGTTCCCGCCGCAAAAAATCACCAGCGGTATTTCTGTCTGTTTACTTACTTGAGTCGCGTAGTGAAAAAACTGCTTGTCACCTGCCATGAACAGGGGAATCATGCCCAGCTCGGGCCGGCGCAGCCAAGCCTCAACGTTCATCCTTATGTTGCGGCGTTTTGCCAGAATATCTGCTGAGCGAATTATGTGTTCCACTCCAAGCTGGCCGCAGACCTTGGCGCAGTTCCTTCGAGCTTCGTCCGTCACCATCGCCCAGTCATATGTGTATGCGACTGGATTCAGCCCCAGCTCTTTCTTGATGACGTGGAGGCCGTAGCAGCTGTCGCGCCCTCCGCTCAGAGCGACAATGCAGTCAGGAGCACCATCCGCTCTTCGATAAGGTGCAATTCGCTGCTCAAGCGTATGAAGCGAGTCCCCACTCACTGGCCGAGCCTCCTGACAAATACTGCAAACGCCGTGCTCATCGAACGTAATGAACGGGAACGTGTGGGGCAAGATGCATTGCGTGCATCGGCGCAAACTGACTCGACGAGGAGATCGATCAACCATGCTCTTTCGGGGTGTTAGCGGTTGTGCACCCACGGGCTGATCCGAAAGAAGAAAAGTTTTTTGTTCGAGCGTTTCCGTATCAACGATGATGCCTGTCCCAGGCTTTAGCTGCACAACATGGTTATTCCCGCTCGCCGCTTTTCTGATTGGCGGCGAGGCCAGCAGCCTTCGAAGGAAGTGCGCCTCAGATGCAAACAGAAACACGCCAGCTTCTCTTACTTCAACAAAATATGCTGAGCCAACATTGGTTGCTGCAGCGAAAACCGGATCGGAATCCTGAATGAAGGCAATATTCGCTTCGCCTTCAAGCTCCGCATATGTTTGCGCTATGGCCGCCTGCCAGATTGAGCCAGCCTCTCTGAACTTGTCGATCAACCGGTAAATGACTTCAGTATCAACTTCATGTTCGCGCGTGATATCTGGGTGCTTTCTCCAGACGTCGTTATCGTTGACTACTATTCCGTTATGGACACCAACACAGTGGCGGCTGGCAACAGGTTGATTGTTGTCATCCACCCCCTGTGTACCATTTGTCACTAACCGCGAGTGACCAATGATGGAGAGCCCCCCGTCCCGCCTCCAGCTTGAAAGGGATTGCCGCAGGTAATCGATATACTCTTGTGTCTTGAGCATTTTTGTCGCACGCATCGCTCGCTTGAACGAAACAATTTCCTGTTCCGTACTGATAGCGATACCCGCAGCCTCACTTCCCCTGCTTTCCGAAAGAGAGAATAGATCTGAGATCAGTCGGGCAATGTCATGATGCTCAAGGCGAGAGGATTTGCTAACGACGATGCCAAATATTCCGCACATATGATCAAGGCTCCATATCTACCGGGACCGCGGGGGCTTGATGCTTTTTCAGGTGGTAGAGGATCCGTTCCTGGTTGCTACGGATTCTATCCAGCATGTCCGTGACGACACCCAATACGAGAAATAGAACCCCAAGCGTGAACAGGAATGCCGCGCTGAACCCCGCAAAGAGAAACCCGCTGAAGCGCCCAGTCACAAAATAACTCCCAAAGAAGAGCAATCCGAGCGGTATGCTCGGCAAAACTAACGCCATGCTGATGCGACTGAAAAACCTGAGCGGAAAGTAGTCTCTATAGCCACGGAATATGATCGTGGCTGTGTTGACGGCGTATTTCCAGATACTGCCAGCCACACGAGATTTGCGATCCGGAAAATACTGCACCGCAATTGGAACTTCCTTTATGCGCAGGTTTTTTACTGCAAAATCCAAAAAACTTTCTTGCGTGTAAGTAAAGGCGCCATGAAGGTTCAGCCGCAATAGTGCCTCCCTGTTGTAGCAGCGAAAACCACAAGAGACGTCATGAAATCTCTGGCGAATCAATCGGCTTATCAAATAGGACATCATATGATTGCCAACGAGCTTTACTTTTGGCATATCGGGTATCAAAGATTTGTCCACGAAGCGGGATGCGGTAACCATATCCGCCGCCCCGCTCAAAACGGGCTCCACAAGCTTGGGGATGTCTTGCGGGTTGAACTGGCGATCTCCATCGATATTGACCATAAGGTCGTATTGCCTGTCCACGGCGTACCCAGCGGCGGTTTGGAAAGCAGCTCCAACACCCCGATTGCCTGGATGCTGGACGACGATAGCGCCAGCTTGCTTGGCCTCAGCTGCGGTTTCATCGCTTGACCCATCATCCACGACCAACACATCGACCTGATCTATCCCAGGAATCTCGCGTGGTACATTGGCGACCACGTCGGCAATCGTTGCGGCCTCATTGAGACAGGGAATCGCTACCAAAAGTGAAAGTTTTTGTTTGACGGGCAACATGCTTGTAGATTTCCGTTCAGTTTGGCCGGCAATGGATTAAGGTCCACGGCAATGGGGTCTTGACAGATATGACTTGCGCGTATTTCGAAACAAACTGGATCAACTGTCTCTTCGACCAGTGCTGGAAGTGCCCTGGAGTGTTACCAAGCGCGGTCCAGTATTTGCCCCGAGCCATATTTAATATGTGCCAGATTGGCTCGTTGGGAACACTTAGTATCAGATCCTTATTGGTGATTTCGACGAGCTTCTTAAGGGCTTCTTCCGGGTCGGTGAGGTGCTCAAGCACCTCACAGCAAAGGACCGTGTCCGATGCGTCAACGCTCCGCTCCAGCTCGTAAATGCTTTTTTGTGCGAGAGTGATTTCCAACCCTCTTCTTTCTGACTCCGCCTTCGCGACAGCGAGCGACTCCTTTGAAATGTCGCAGCCACGCACATGAAAGCCCGCGCTTGCGAGCACACCAAGAATATGGCCTTCACCGCAGCCAATTTCATGGATATCCTTGTTTCCAGCTTCCATTGCAGTAAGCCTGATCTGCTTCATGAAATTGTCGACTAGGCGTTCGGCAATCCAGTTGCCCGACTGATATTTCTCCGCATGGGCCACACCCTTGAACAGGGATTGGTCTTTCGCGCTTTCACTTTGAGGCGACATTGCTTCTAACTCCACGTTCAATGGCTTTGTATGAGTCCGATACTTCTGTGGCGCTTGAGGCGAGTCAGTTCATAGCAGACCCAAAATATCAGCGGAGGCAGAAAATACAGCAGCATTCGCTGAGCCGCCTGTTGCGGCGATAGTACGCCCGTAATTAGAGGCTCCCACCCAGCCGTCACTGCGTGAATCAGCGGGAATAACGGAGCATGAATAAGATCTGCCAAGAGCTGGGTGTGATACGTTGGCTGGGAGTATGTATCAACCCCATATGAAGTAGTTATCAGACCAAATGCGTACTTGCCACTCCGCTCGAAGGCGAACATCGACATCAGTGGAAGATACATGAGCGCCGAGTAAAGCAGTATCGTCTTGATTTTGCCGATGCTCGCCAAAATCTCGTCCGTTAATAGGGCTAAATAGATACACAGCAGTGACGAAGCAGTAAATACGACATAACGATAGCCGTAATACGAGCCGAAGCTCTTCCATATGATGGCGAAATAAAAGTTGACGGCGGCAAAGGCCGTTAGAAAAAGCAACTCTTTGGGCACAAAGTTCTTTTGCCGGTAGAGACCAATCAGCGAAAGGATAATTATTGGTGCGGTGTACAGGAGCCCCATATCCGGCCCAAAGAGTATCTCGCCAGTACGATTCCAATAAAACAAAGGATCAGCGGCAGGAATAATCCTAGTTAAACCTCCTCCGTAAGCCTGATCATATTCAGAATATCCATTTGCAATGACAGGAAGTATGCGGAAAATGAACACCGGCACGAGGGAAGCCGCAGCAGCCCTGGCGATTAACTTAGCATCAAGCTGCTTGGCGCCCTTCCATCTGATAAAAATGAACACGCATACTAAAGCAGCCGCGAGAAATGCATTGTTATAGCGAGTAAGAAAAATAAGTGCCGCACACAGACCAATGAGTTCGGGGTGTAGTAGAAAGTTGCGCCCCTTAAGGCTCCTCGAGATTAAGTACACTCCTAGCGAAATCGACAGAAATTCGAATACATGCGACATTACTGGTCGGCGAAAGACATAGATCAGTATCCCGCCACCGCCTACCACTATTGCAATAGTGGAAAGTCTCGCGCCAAGCTCGGTACTCCACATTTTGCAGGTCGCATAAGTGAGCGACACTCCGCACAGAAAATAGAAGTATACGGAGAAATGAAAGCCAAAAAGACTCCAAGTCCAATATCGATTTTCTTTGTCCCTGCGTTGCGTAATCGGTGCATCGTTAATCCAATCGACCACAGAAAAAGCAGCTACGAAAGGCGATGCTAAAACACCGGGACCAACACTAGCGAAAGGCATTTTCTGCCCAGCGTGAAACTCGTCCGAAAAGCTGGGGAATTTGCCGAAGGCAATTGATGAAGCCACCGCGAAATAATCGTCATCGTCACCCGTAGATATCAGACGGTGATCCGATGGAATGATGACGCAGCCAAGGAGGGCTACCAATAGGATAATTGTTCTCATCGTTTTTTCGTCTTAATTTTTGGCAAAAGCCCACTTTCTCAATGATGAAAGCATTGCAAAAGTCACGGTGCGATTCCATTTAAGCGCCGCATATGCAGCGTACACGCACAGCCCAAGCCGATACTTCCGTGGGCTCTGATCTCTATCGATTTTCGAGTCCATGACCGCGTGAGCATAATTGAACAGCCAGCGATCCGGCACGCGCCCCAAAATTCTGCTGAGCATCTTATTAATTTCAGCGTGGACCTTAACGCGAGCACCGAGGGTTTTATTGTCGGCATACAGCCTTGATCCGGCCAGCTTTATTTCCAGATAGGCAAATCGCACTCCCGCCTTGGCAAGGCGCAGCCAGTATGCGTAGTCCATGCAGTAATTCAGGGATTCATCGAGCAGCCCATGTTGCTCAACCACACACCGACGAAAAAAAAGTGCTGGCTGGCAGATGATGCAAGTTTCCTGAAGACGCTCAAAACTCCACGGCTCGCTGGGATAGGACTCAAATGGGTGATCTTCGATATCAATGTGATCTGCCATGCCATAGACCACATCGACATCAGGATTGGCCTCAAAAAAGCTCACCACCTGAGCAACGGCATCCGGATAATAGATGTCGTCAGAATTTAACCATCCTATAATTTCACCATCGGTCGCGCAGATGCCTTTATTGACAGCATCGGTCTGTCCACCGTCTTTCTCTGAAACCCAACGCACCGCTGGCTGGAAACGCTTCAGTACCTCAACCGTCGTGTCGGTGCTGCCGCCGTCGAACACAACGTGTTCGATCTCTGCGCCAGTCTGGATGGCTACGCTCTGGAGGGTGCGCTCGATGAACTGCCCCTGGTTATAAGAGGGGGTAACGATACTCACTTTCATGCAGCTGAATTTTCCGGAAAAAGCTCGATGGCGGCGCCATCACTGCTGGTGATGTGACACTTCTGAAGAATTGCCGATAGCTCTCGCCTGTCATCATTCTGCCCCGATTGCGCGGGCACGAAGGTGGGCGAAAGTGATATCTCGTAAATAACCCCCTCGCCGGGAGATACCGGCAAGGACCAACGCAGGTTGGCGCCACGAACAAGCTCGGCGGCGGCGCTGAATGGCTTGCCTCGCTGCGTTGCCCGGATGGTCAGCTTGGACTCCGGCAGCCACTCTGGCGCTGAAAACTCGAGCTCCACCATTTGGGGCGTCTCGGACGGGGCGGTTTGTATGGTGAGCTTCGGCCCGGCCCAGCCATCCACATAGGCGCCCGTCAGCAGGCTTTCGTGTTTGACGTTGGCAGCGGCATAGAGGAAGAGATCCCAGTATTCGCTGGCCATCCGGTCGACGTTTGCGAATTCTGCAGCGCGATCGAAGCCGGCTTCGACCAGCTGCACCCGAGCATCGCTATCGGTGGCAAGAGTGACCATCGCATCGGCGATCTGCGTGGGCACGCGAGGGTCGAAAAGAATGGCCGCGCCTGCCGCCACTTCAGGTAGAGAGGTGGTGTTGCTGCATGCAACCGGAACGCCGGCAGCCATGGCCTCGATTACCGGTAGGCCGAAACCTTCGTAAAGTGATGGGAACACCATGGCGCAGGCATTCGACATCAGTACCGATAGCGCGTCGTTCGAAAGATAGCCGGGGAACAACACGCGATCGGCCAGCCCCATGGAGTTGGCGGCGCGGATCATCCATTGCTGACGCTCGCCGGGGGAGCCTGTGCATACGAGTTTGAAATCGGCCGGCAAGCCGTTGCGACAGGCGATGCCGAACGCCGTCAGCAGCATTTCGTGATTCTTGTGCTTCCAGAAGTTGGCAGGAAAGATCAGGTAGCGCCCGGAGCACAGCCCGAGCCGCTCCAGCAGTTGCCGCTGCTCTTGCGTGTCGCTGCAGTCCCGGGTGATGCGCTGTGCCATCCGTAGGTGAATGGTTCGGATGTTTTCCGGATTGAGCTCACCATGACGTATGGCCGACTCGCGAGAGTAGTCGGAAATGGCCGCAATGGCGGTGGCGCGTCGGCATGCCTCGATGAAAGCTCGGTGACGATGCGCGGCATCTTCTGGCGCGAAAAACTCGGGGTACGTCTTGTACTGCAGGTCATAAAGCGTGCAGACAGTGGGGATACCCGCTTCAAAATAGGTGGGCGCGGTAAACGGACAGAACAGCAGATCAGCACCGAGGGACTGCAGGAGGCCGCCCGACTTGCTTCGCTTCAGCGCCGTATTCAACTGGTAGCCAATGGCTGCGGCAATACGCCGAAGCCTGCCCGGCAGCCGCGGCAGAAGGTAGTGCCCGATGCGGGTCAGTTGCGCCTTTACCGAGGCCGGCTGCGCCGGTCCAATCAGTTGCAGGCGCCGCACATTTGGCCCGTCCAACGTCGCCAGCTCATCGTGAGAGGCCGCCTGGGTTAGCAGAACGAACTGTGTTTGAGAAAATCTCTGGGTCAGGCGCCGGAGCAGCTCCAGGACAAAAATCTTCGCGCCGCCATTTTCGCCGCCCGGGAGTATCGGGGTCAGGTCGACGACAATGGTCTTCAGTCTATCCATAAAACGCCTTATTTCCTGTCTTGTCGGCCCGACGAGCTATCTGCCGTCAGAGCGGTAAACTGAAGCCCCAATCCCCTACACCGGCGACATTTATTTCATGTCGCCCAAGATTTGATAGGAAAATAAGTTGTGGCTTTTGAACTGCCGGCACCTTGCGGGGCGCCGCCATTGTAGCCCGTGCGCAATGTTATTGCCCGCTCACCTCGACATCCCTTGTTTGGTCAGCAGACTGCGACGGGCCGCACGATCCTCTTAGCTACTCTTAAGCAGCTTGTTCAGCGTATCAATTTGTTGGCGAAGACTTGCACCATCCTCTTGCGCGGCGAGGACCATCTGGGTCAGTGATTCGATTTGGGCACCGCGCGCCGCACGGTCTTCTTCACAGCTTTTGAGCCACGTGTTCAGGATCTCGATCTGCTGGCGGAGACCGGTGCCATCCTTTTCTCCAGCCTGCACCATTCGGGTCAATATCTCGATCTGCTGACCGCGCTCAGCCCGATCCGTTTCTGATTCGCTGAGCTGCCGAATGAGCCTTTCCTCCCGCTCACGAAGATCCAGCAGTGCCAGCGTGAGTCGCCCCCCGGGTGTACTCAGCAGGGACTCCTCGACCTCGGCTCGACCATGAGAGCGCAACGGCACACGACTGACCACCATAAACATGTCGTAGTGGGCAAAGATCGCCGGCTCGAAACAAATGTGTTCAGCTCCGAGCTGCTTGAACAACGCCTTTACCGAGCGCTCGCTGAAAAGATAAAGATGCTCATCTGCCTGCAGCATTTTAAGGAAGGGGGCATCAGATTGAAGCAATGCTTCATGACGCATTTCCTCCCTGAACTGCGGCGTCTGGATCAGCAGCACACCTTCGGAGGAAAGCAACTCAAGGCAGCGGCGCATGGTCTGGAGCGGATCGGGGAGGTGCTCCAACACGTCCATGAGCGCGATGACATCAAATCCACCTGCGGGCAGATCCACCGCTTCGATCGGCCCCAGATGCACGGAAATGCCGAAGGTTTTTTCACCAAAGGCGACCACCCAGGGACTCATCTCCATGCCGGAGGCATTGAAGCCAGCCTGGGACATCAGCGCCACAAAGCTGCCATGAGCGCAACCCAGCTCCATGACTCTGGCGGGAGGAAGTCGGTATTTCAGCAGGGTGCCAAGCCAATGCAGATTGCGCTCAGTGAGGTCATTGCGCGAGCGCGCGACAATATCTGGAAACCCCAGATCTTCCTGCTGATGACCCAGCCAGTATTGCTTGCCATAAAAGTCGGTTTCATCATCGGTAACGGCAAGCTGTTCGACCGGCAACGAGTCGATCGAAACCAGGGTTCCACAGGTGCCACAAACACCATAACCAGGGCCGAACGGTTGGAGAGATCTGCTGTCGCACCAGCATTTGTCCATGGGTTTATCCTGACTTTTGGACTAGAAAAACAGCGCCGCTGCAGTCACGCCAATCCTCTTCCATATCGATCAGGCCGGCCAGGATCGAACGGAAAGCCGCTGGAAAACGGGGGTTTGATGAAAGGAAGGGGAAAATAATGTCACCAAGTTCGCCGCCACCAGCCTTTTTCACATGCCATACGACATCCATCAATAGAAATGCTCCGCTGTTGTTCTTTGGCAGGATGGGGATATGTTCAAGAGGCTGCAAACCCGCCCGGAGAAAGCACTCAGTCCATTCCAATACTCGCAGAGGGTTTGCCAGATGATGAAAGGTTTCGAATTCGGCTTGAATCTGTCCCGCCTCACTCTGGTAGCCCGCGGCTGCCAACAGCGTGGGGAGCGCCGACCATTCGTTGAAGCGATTGGTCACCACGCTGCACAGCAGGGTTCCACCAGGACGCAAACAGCGGCTGATCTCTGCCAACACAGTATCGAGGCGGTCCATATGCTCGAGCGAGCAGTTGGCGAACACATGGTCAAAGGAAGCGCTCTCCTCCGGAATCTCGTGCGCAGCGGTGGTGTGAACATTGCGGTAAATGCCGCTTGTGACTGCCAACTGCGCGGTGACAGGATCCATGTCTACGCCGACAACGTCATCGCAACCCGGCCACAGCAGATTGAAATAGCGGCCGTCTCCGCATCCCACGTCGAGGATGCGCCCACTCATCTGAAATTTTTCATAAGCGGCACACTCCCAGGCACGCCAGTGGCTGAGGGACGGGACGTAGGGATATAGAGCACATACCTTGTCATAACCGGACAGAACTGCTTCTTTGTCCAGGCGGGTTTCGATCATTGGAACCTCGATTCTTTGTTCGCGATGTGTCACACGATAACAGCGGTCAGCGTCGCCACAGTGAACCCTGTGAAAATTACGATGTTCTTTGCCGCGAGCTGCTCACGGCAGCCACCAGCCATCTTCTGTTATCAGCAGATGCATTGTGAATGAGCGTCCTGCTGCGCGAGTAACGCCTGCCTATCCTTCGTATGTTGCAGCCGCTCGATCAATCACCGATCCGGATTCTGCGCCCCCACCGTGTCATGCCTCCGCATGTCTCCTCAACAAACAGAGGGGACGAACTTGGGACTACATCTCGCCGCTAACCGGACTGCTCAGCGATGAAGCCAAAGTCACGGGAGGCTATCCACCTGATTGGGCTCAATAATACCTGCCGGCGCATGGCAAGCGATTTCCACTGAGCTCGGCAGATCGGCGACGCCGTGGTGAGTAAGGCAGCTGACCCCCTCTCGGAGCTGGAGGCCAATGGTGAATGAGGTGACATTGCCCGTGTGGCAGATACGGGTCATCAGGCCGAACTCCTCCTCGAAGGGAATCCGTTTCCGCTGATCCCAGGCTTCGAGGGGCACGCTTACCAAGCCGACCTGAAACGTATACTCCCCGAGGCCCAGGTCCAGCCTGATCTGCTGCCGGCAGATGATGCGACTGCCGCGGCGGCAAAACGTCGGTGCTTCCGCACTAGCCTGCCAGCTGTTCTTGCCGTGGACAATGACGCCGCGCTCATTGGCGATGGTCAGACCACAGACCGGAACCTCGAAATCATCCTCGGCTTCGAATTCGTAGTAAAAAAGCGCGTATTCCCCCTGCCTGAAATGCCCTTTGCCGTTGCCGGCGAGGTCGCAAAGGGCGGCCGCCACACAGCGTGCCTGACCGTTGCTTGCCTGCGTAATGGTGGCGAGGTCTATAAAGGCATCAATCTGGGGCAGCACACCCTGCTCATCTTGCTGTAGGGCTGGCGTTGACGTATCCAGCGCGGCCTTTATCTCGCCTTTGCGCGGACTGCTCTGATGGAGTAGGTAGTAGTGTTTGGCAGCTTCAGTGGCAGGTCCCATGAAGCGCACTCTGCCCTGATCGAGGAGCACCGCACGCTCGCAGTACTGTTCGATATCGGGCATCGAATGCGTCACCAGCAGAATCGCGGCCCCCGAAGCGCGCAGCTGTTCGAGGCGGGCGTAGCACTTCTGCCGAAAGAAGACGTCGCCCACCGCGAGCGCTTCGTCGATGATGATGATCGACGCCTCGATATGTGCCTGCACCGCGAACGCAAGCCGCACGAACATGCCGCTGGAATAAGTCTTGACCGGCTGATCGATGAAGTCGCCGATGTCGGCGAATGCGAGAATCTGATCGAGGCGTTCTTCGATTTCCTGCTGCGTGAGCCCCAGGATGCGGCCGTTCAAAAAAACATTTTCGCGACCGGTGAATTCCGGATCGAAACCGCTACCGAGCTCGAGCAGAGCGGCAATGCGACCCTTCACCGAAACGGAGCCGTCAGTGGGGGCGAGAGTGCCGGCTATGATCTGCAACAGGGTGCTCTTGCCGCTGCCATTGCGGCCGATGATTCCGACCGTCTCGCCGCGGCGAACCTGGAACGAAACATCCTGCAGGGCCTGAAACTCTCTGTAATAGCGGACCGGATCGGTCCGCCGCGAAAGGCGCGTGGCGGCGGCGAGCCGATGCAGCTTCGGCAGAATGAACTGTTTGAGGCGGTCCCGGGGTGTGGCGTATACCTCGTAGGATTTTGTCAGGTGTCGGACATCGATCACCGCATCTTCAGAGGACATCGGCAAAACCTCGGCGCGTCTTCTGGAACCACCAATGACCAAAGCTGAATGCCGCCATGCCAATGGCCATGGCCAGCCCCCATGGCGCCCATGCCATCGGGCGACCCCACAACATCAGGTCTCGCAACTGGGTGATCGGCAGGGTAATGGGATTCCAGAGGACCGCCCGCTGATAGGCCTCCGGCAAGACTTCCATCGGGTAGAAAACCGGGCTGAGAAAAAGCAGGATGGTGGCGAGAATGCCGACCCCCTGGCTGAGATCACGCATGTACACGCCGAGCGAGGCGAGCAACCAAGTGATGCCCAGGGTTAGTAGGATCAGCGGCAACAGCACCACAGGAGCAAGCAGGATGCCAGCGTGGACGGTGATCCCCGCCGCCAGACAAAACCCGAGCAGTACACAGAAGCTGACAAGAAAGTGAAGCAGCGCCGACAACAGGATCGTCCACGGCAGGATCTCCAGCGGGAAGACGACTTTTTTGACGTAATTGGGATGACTGATGATGAGGGTGGGCGCCCGATTGAGACATTCCGCAAAAAAGCTGTGGACGATCATTCCTGAGAAAAGCACAACAGCAAAGGCGATTTTGCTCTCCTCTCCGGTACCCCAGCGGGCCTTGAAGGCGACGTTGAAGACCGTGGTGTAGACCGCCAACATGACCAGCGGGTTGAGAAGCGACCACGCAATGCCGAGAATGGAGCCTTTATAACGGCCGATGAAATCCCGTTTCACCAACTCCCAGATCAGCTGTCTGTGCACGATCGGACTGATGAGTGCGCTGGGCTGGCGGGGATGCGTCATTTCTCGGGGGCAAGCTCGGCAGACGTTGACGGCCGGGAAGCTGGGGCCGCAATCAAAGGTGGAGTGGTTCGACAAGCTCAAGATGCGAGGCGGCCGGCATTCTACTTGGGGGGCCTGTCGGTCCACAACCGGCGACGTATAGGCCTGAGATCGGCGCTACCGATACCCGCTGATTTGTGGTGCAATATGCGCCTTTGACTGAATTTCCTGCACCAGTCCCGGTGCATTTCCCCTATCATCAGGAGTCCCAACATGTCCATGGCCGACCGCGACGGTCTGATCTGGTTTGACGGCGAACTGGTGCCCTGGCGCGATGCCAAGGTCCACGTTCTCACCCACACCCTGCACTACGGCATGGGGGTGTT
>JAVEXE010000201.1:0-1712 GCA_034004105.1 Azonexus sp.
TCGGTGGCGACCGCGAGTTGGCTGCACAATTTGAAAATGGCAGTTTCGCGACGCTGTATCTCAGCCCGCGGGACTACCACCGGATTCACATGCCCTGCGCCGGCAAGCTGACGCGCATGATCCACGTTCCCGGCGAATTGTTCTCGGTCAATCCGACAACCGCACGCGGCGTTCCCGGTCTGTTTGCCCGCAACGAACGCGTGGTCTGTGTTTTCGATTCAGCATTCGGCCCGTTTGCCCTGGTGCTGGTTGGCGCGACCATTGTCGGCAGCATGGCGACCGTGTGGCACGGTGTGGTCAACCCGCCGCGCCCCGGCGTTGTCCGCGAATGGCGTTACGACGGCGAAACCAGCATCAACCTGGAAAAGGGCCAGGAAATGGGCCGTTTCCTGCTGGGCTCCACCGTGGTCATGACCTTCCCGAAAAACACCCTGCAATTCAATCCGACCTGGGCACCCGCTGCGGCGATTCGCATGGGTGAGGCAATGGGACAATTGAGTCATTCATGAGCCCTGCCGATCTCAGTCGACGACGCAAAGGCATTGCCACGCTTGATGAACTTGGCGAATTCGATGTCATCATTGACGTCCGTTCGCCCGATGAATTTGCTGACGACCATATTCCTGGCGCCATTTCCTGTCCGGTACTCGACAACGAACAACGGGCCGAAGTCGGGACGCTGTACAAGCAGGTTTCTCCCTTTGTTGCCAAAAAACTCGGTGCCGCCTATATCTCGCAAAATATCGCCCAGCACCTGCAGCAACAATTCCTGGAAAAAGAAAAATCCTGGCGTCCGCTGATTGTCTGCTGGCGCGGTGGCATGCGTTCCGGGGCAATGACCACCGTTTTTCGCTCGATTGGCTGGGATGCCTGCCAGCTTGAGGGCGGCTACAAAACTTTTCGGCAGCAGGTCTTGAGCGAACTGGAAAGCAGCCCGGCAGGTCTGCAACTGCGTATCCTGAGCGGACCCACGGGCTCGGCCAAGACAGCTTTGCTTCAGGCCATCGCCGCACAAGGTGGCCAAGTCCTGGACCTCGAAGCCCTGGCCTGCCATAAAGGCTCCGTCCTCGGTCGCCTGCCAGACGCACATCAACCCAGCCAGAAATGGTTTGAAACGCAGATCTGGCATGCCCTGAAAAATTTCGACCCGGCACAACCGGTATTCATTGAAGCCGAATCGCGCAAGATCGGCCTGTTACGTTTACCGGCTGAACTTTTTACAGCCATGCAACAGGCCCGGCGCTTTGAAATCGCCGTTCCTTTACCAGAGCGTGTCGCTTTCCTGCTGCGCGATTACGCCTATTTCACTCAAGACCCCGCCAGCCTCAAAGCCCATCTCGGAGGACTGCGCAATCTGCTCGGCCATGAGCAAATCAAGGCCTGGCACGAGATGATCGACCAAGGTCACTTCGCCGCCCTGACCGAATCCCTGTTGCAAAAGCATTACGATCCGCTTTACGCCAAGGCTCGACAACGCGATTACAGCGCCAGTCGAGCGCAGGCCATCCCAGTCGAAACACTCAGCGAGCCTGCCCTCGCCCAACTCGCCAAACAGCTCATTGAACTGCCATGAACGATAACCGCCCCCTGCTGCTCATGCGCAGCATCAGCGCCCTGGCCATTTTCCTGCCGATGCTCTGGCTCGCCTGGGCTTATACCGCCGTGCCCTTGTTGATCAGCCTCGGCGTCGCTTCCGCCCTGGTCTCCATCCG
>JAVEXE010000201.1:1812-4207 GCA_034004105.1 Azonexus sp.
GGATGGCTGGGACGACAAAGCACCACACGAATGCGGGACAACAGGAGTTCGGGTTTCATGGTGTAAAATTCGCGCTTTCCAAAATACGAATCCGGCGACTCACGCGCCGGATCGCTCTTTCATAAGCCATGCACCCAGTCATCAATATCGCCGTCAAGGCCGCGCGTCGCGCTGGCCAGATCATCAACCGTGCCTCGAATGACATTGAATCACTCAAGGTCGCTTCAAAGCAGCCAAACGATTTCGTCACCGAGGTTGATCGGGCCGCTGAAGCGGCGATTATCGAAGTCTTGCAGGAGGCTTATCCCAATTACGGCATTCTAGCAGAGGAGTCGGGCAGCACCCCGGCCCGCAATGGCGGTGACGCCGAGTACCAGTGGATCATCGACCCACTGGATGGCACGACGAATTTCATCCACGGTCTGCCGCAATACGCCATCTCGATTGCGCTCGCCCGCGGCAACATCCTCGAACACGCGGTGGTTTACGACCCGAACCGCAACGAGTTGTTTACAGCCTCAAAAGGCTCGGGCGCCTTCCTGAACGAGCGCCGCATCCGTGTTTCACGCCGCATCAAACTGAGCGATGCCCTGATCGGCACGGGTTTTCCTTACCGCGAATTCGACAAGGTTGACCTCTACCTGTCGATCTTCAAGGAACTGGCCGAGAAAACCGCCGGCCAGCGCCGTCCCGGTGCCGCTTCGCTCGACCTCGCCTACGTCGCCTGTGGCCGTTACGACGGATTCTGGGAATTCGGTCTCGCCCCCTGGGACATGGCGGCTGGTGCACTGCTGATCTCGGAAGCTGGTGGCCTGGTCTCCGACTTGCGCGGCGAAGCCAACTACCTCGAAACCGGCAACATCATCGCCGGCACCCCAAAAATCTTCGCCCCCTTGTTGAAACTGATCGAGGAAAAGCTGCCAGCATCGGTACGCGGCTGATTTCACCAAGTCGGCAAACACCAGCAAAAAGCCCGGTTTCCCGGGCTTTTTTATTGCAATCTGCAGGTTGACCGCAGGATTACTGGTAGTACAGACCGCCGTTGATGTTGATCGTGGCGCCGGTGGTGAAGCCGGACAGTTCGTTCGACAGGTAAGCACAGGCGTAGCCGATTTCTTCCGGCTTGGCCAAGCGCTTCATCGGCACGGAGTCAACGATGCCCTTGAGCACGTCTTCGCGGATGGCCATAACCATTTTGGTGGCAACGTAGCCCGGAGCGATAGCGTTCACGGTCACGCCCTTAGCAGCCAGTTCGGCAGCCAGCGCCTTAGTGAAGCCGATCACGCCGGCCTTGGCGGCGGAGTAGTTGGTCTGGCCAGCCTGACCCTTGACGCCGTTGACCGAAGAAATGTTGATGATACGACCCCAGCCACGCTCAGCCATCTTGGCAGAGACTTGCTTGGTCATGTTGAACAGCGAGGTCAGGTTGGTGGCGATAACGGCATCCCAGCCATCTTTTTCCAGCTTGGCAAACATGCGGTCACGAGTGATACCGGCATTGTTAACCAGGATGTCAACCTGGCCACAAGCGGCTTCAGCCTCGGCAACCATGCGCTGGCAATCTTCCAGCACGGAAACGTCACCGCCGACGCAGACGACATCGGTCAGACCGGCAGCAGCCATTTCTGCCAGCCAGGCATCCTTGTTGTCGAACTGGGGATGGTAGGCAGCAACCACCTTGTGACCAGCCTTGGCCAGTTCCTGGCAGATTGCGGTTCCCAGACCACCCATGGCACCGGTAACGAGAGCAACGCGTTGCGTCATATTTTTTCCTTCCTTGTTGATAGAGCGGGGTAAAAAAAGCGTCGATCAGAACATGTGCTGACCGCCGTTGATGGAAATATTGGCCCCAGTGACAAACGCCGCTTCGTCAGACGCGAGGTAAGCCACCAGACCGGCGATTTCCTCCGGCTTGCCGAGACGGCTCACCGGAATTTGTGGCAGGATTTTGGAGTCCAGAATGTCTTGCGGAATGGCAGTGACCATTTTGGTCCCAATGTATCCCGGCGAAATGGTGTTGACCGTCACACCGGCGCGTGCAACTTCCAGTGCCAGTGCTTTGGTGAAACCGTGCATACCGGCTTTGGCTGCCGAATAGTTGGTCTGGCCGAACGCACCCTTCTGACCATTGACCGATGAAACATTGATCACCCGGCCCCACTTGCGCTCGACCATGCCGTCCATGACCTGCTTGGCCATATTAAAAACCGAGTCCAGGTTGGTGCTCATGACAGCATCCCAGTCGGCCTTGGTCATTTTCTTGAAGGTCATGTCACGCGTGATACCAGCGTTATTGACCAGCACATCAACTGGACCCACTTCCTGAGTCACAGCTTCAACACAGGCCTTGGCCGAATCGAAATCGGTGACATCACAGGGATAGGCCTTGAAGCCA
>JAVEXE010000202.1:0-4193 GCA_034004105.1 Azonexus sp.
CATAGTTGAGCAGCAGATGGAAATAGCCGTTGTCCCATTGGGTCGGATGGGTAGTCCAAGCGCCTTCAATCCCGCTGGTCACGGTATTACGGCCCACACCCCGGCTGACTTTGTTGTTCCAGCCCAGCCCCTGATCGTCGAGATCGGCGGCCTCGGGGTCGGGACCGAGATCCTTCGCGCTACCATTGCCGTGACACTTGCCAACCGTATGCCCACCGGCGGTCAGCGCAACGGTTTCCTCATCATTCATGGCCATGCGCGCAAAAGTAATTCTTACATCGTGCGCAGTCTTGAGCGGATCAGGCTTGCCGTCCACGCCTTCGGGATTGACGTAGATCAGGCCCATCATCACGGCGGCCAGTGGATTTTCCAGATCGCGCTCGCCGGAATAACGGCTGTTGGCGCTGCCGCTCGGGGCCAGCCATTCCTTTTCCGAACCCCAGTAAATATCCTTTTCCGGATGCCAGATGTCTTCGCGACCGAAAGCAAAGCCGAAAGTCTTAAGGCCCATCGATTCATAGGCCATGTTGCCAGCCAGGATCATCAGGTCGGCCCAACTGATCTTGTTGCCGTATTTTTTCTTGATCGGCCATAGCAGGCGGCGCGCCTTGTCCAGATTCACGTTATCCGGCCAGGAATTGAGCGGGGCAAAACGCTGGTTGCCGGTGCCGCCACCGCCGCGTCCGTCGGCAATGCGGTAAGTCCCGGCTGAGTGCCAGGCCATACGGATCATCAAGCCACCGTAGTGGCCCCAATCAGCGGGCCACCACGACTGGCTGTCGGTCATCAAGCCCTTGAGGTCATTTTTCAGCGCCTCAACGTCAAGCTTCTTCACTTCTTCGCGATAGTTGAAGTCCGGACCCAGTGGGTTGGTCTTGCTGTCGTGCTGATGCAGGATGTCCAGATTCAGCGCTTTCGGCCACCAGGCCATATTCGACATGCTGGTCGACGTTGCACCACCGTGCATGACCGGGCACTGACCACCGGATTGCGCGTGCATTCCATCTGTATTCATTTGATCTCTCCTGATGCGGTTGGTGTTAAGAGCTAGCCATTGCATGGTAGCAGACACAGGACGACCGGGCCAATTGATTCGCCCGATACATGACATAGTGGGCGGCTATAGCGAATATCTGTCCCGGCAAGCGTTACAGACTCTCGGATATGCTCCGGCCCGAAGCGTATTCAGGACATCTTCGGGCCGCCCACTCGCCGCATTGTCATCCAGTACAACAAAGGAATGACGAATACCGTCAGCAGTGAGGAAAAGGCCAGGCCCCAGACAATGGACTGCGCAACCGGGCCCCAGATCAAGGATTTGCCTGCCAGTCCAAAGGCCAGCGAAAACAAGCCGCCAATGGTGGTCACCGAAGTGATCAGAATCGGGACAATTCGCCGCCGCGCAGCGTAGACCGCAGCATGCAGGGTTCCCATGCCATCGGCTCGCCGCTGATTGGCAGCATCAATCAGGACAATGGCCGAATTGACAGCGATACCCGTCAGCGCAATGACCCCGTACAAGGTATAAAGCGACAGCGGATTACCTGATATCAGCAATCCAAGCACGACCCCGGTAAAGGCCAGCGGCACGGTGACCAGAATCAACAACGGCTGGAAATAGCTGCGGAACTGGGTGGCGAGGATCAGATAAATCAAACCCACACCTAAGGCAAAGAGCGCCAGCATGGCGTCCAGACTTTCCTCGATATCATCGAGTTCGCCGGAGAAATCCAGGCTGGTACCTGGGTACTGTGCGGCAATCTTTTTCCAGCCATCCTGAAGGATGCGGTTGGCCGCAACGGTGTCGGTCATTGCCTTGTCCAGATCGGCCTCGATGGTAATTGCCCGCATCAGGTTGTAGTGTTTGATCACGCCCTTGCCGGTGCGGGTTTCTGCGCGCACCAGCGCCCCCAGCGTCGTTGTCTGACGCCCCTCAGGCAGACTCAGGACCAACGGCGTAGCCAACAGATCGTTGATGTCCTGCCCCACTACGCCGCCATGATTGGCCCGCACACGTAACTCGACCTTTTCCCCCTGATCGCGGGTCTGGGCAACAATCTCACCATCGACATGGAGACGCAGCAAGCGCGTGACACGGCCGGCATCCAGCCCGGCAGAGGCCAGTGCCTCCCGATCCAGTTCCAGCACCAGTTGCGGCCGGCCGGGAACATCGTCATCCACCACATCCTTGCTGCCAGGAATGGCGCGCACAATATCCAGCATTGCATCCGCCGCCGCACGCAGCTCCAGCGGATCATTACCCCGAACCCGTACCTTGACCGGCTTTTCCAGCGGGGGGCCACCGGAAATCATCGTGAAACTGATTTTGCCGGGGCCGGGCAGGGACTCGACCGAGGATCGCATGGCAGCAACGATTTCCTGTACATCGCGGCCATCTTCCTTGGGATTGAGCGACACAATCACCTGGCCGTAACTGTCGCCGTAGAGCGGTTCGGTATCGGTGAATTTGAGTCCAGCATAGGCCGCCAGATTACGCGCCTCACCTTCTTTCAGGTATTTACGCACTTCGGCTTCGACCCGGCTGGCTTGAGCCATGGTTTCTTCGATGGGGGCACCGGCCGGCATATCGACATTGACGTAAAAAAGACGCAAGGGATCGAAGGCAAAAAACTGCAGGCGTACGGCACCGCCGGCCACCGCCCCCACGGCCAAAACAAACACCAGCCCGGCCAAGCCAAGCGACAACTTCGGCCAACGTAACGAGGTAATCAGGGCGCGCGCATACTTCACCCGCAAGCGATGGTTGAAACGGGCGCGCCAGTCATTTTCCGGTGGGCGCTTGCCTACTGTCGCCACATGGACCGGCAAAATCCAGAAGGCCTCCAGCAAACTGATCGCCAGCGCCAGTGTGATGATGAAAGGAATGACGAACATGAACTTGCCAACAATGCCCGGCAACAACATCAACGGCAAAAACGCGGCCATGGTCGTCAGCACCGATGAAGTCACCGGTGCAAAAACTTCGCGCATCGCGTTCAGCGAAGCTTCCAGTGCCGCCATACCGCGCTGCATCTTGTAGTAAATGGTTTCGACCACCACCACGGCATCGTCAACCACCATCCCCAGCACAATCACGATGCCGAGCAGGACAGAAATATTCACGGTGTAACCCAGCGCCGCCAGGATGGCAAAGGTACCCGCCAGCGAAAATGGCAAACCCAGACCGACCAGCAAGGCAATCCGCCCGCCCAGGAAAAGCCAACAAATCACCAGCACAACCAGCAGGCCAACCACCGCATTGGCCTCCATAATGCCAATCGATTCACGGGTCGGGATCGTCTGGTCGTCCAGCAGTTGCAGCGATATGCCCTCATTGACCAGCAAAGGGTTTTTCTCGGCGATGAAAGTATTGATGCGCTCGATCAAGTCCAGAGTATTGACCCGGCTTTTCTTGGTAATCGACAGCATCACCGCCGGCCGGCCTTCGTGAGTGGCCAGAGTGCCCGCCTTAGCCCTCCCGCGGGAGACTTCTGCCACTGCCCCAAGAGGCACCTGAGCACTGCCTTGACCCACTGGAATATCGGCGATGCGTTCCGGGTCGACGTGCTGACCGATCACCCGTACCAGCCAGGCGCTGCTTTCGTTACCGGAGCGTGTATCAATCTTGCCGGCAAACACATCCCGGAACCAGGCCTGGCTGGCATCAGCCACATCCAGGCCACTCAACCCACGATTGGCCAAGGCCAGCGGATCGAAATCCACCCGCAACTCCGGGTCTTGCAGACCGGTGGCAAACACCTGATCAACGCCGTTCATCCGCTCGAATTCGTTTTTCAGCCCATGCGCCCGCTGGCGAAGAATCTCATCAGCCGCCTGCCCGGTGACCAGAACCAGCGCCGTTGGGAAACCGTTCGAGGTGGTAATTTCGATTACCCGCGGGTCTTTGGCCTCGATAGGCAGTTCGCTTGTGGCCTTGTTCTGGATATCGCGGCGCAAATCGTTGATTCGCTTGTCGAATGCTGTCGCAGAGATATCGCGGAAGCGAACCAGAATATTGGACACATTTTCGCGCGAAGACGAGAGTACGAAGCGAATGTCCGCCACGCCCTTGATGGCATCTTCCAGAGGGTCCGTGACCCGCTTTTCCACATCTTCGGCCGAGGCACCCGGCAAGACGGTGGTGATGACCACCCAATTGAAATTGATTTCCGGGTCCTGTTCGCGCGGCATGG
>JAVEXE010000018.1:0-2490 GCA_034004105.1 Azonexus sp.
ACCGCTGGAAACTGGAAATCGGCGGGCGTTATTTCGTCAGCCGTGACGGCACCGCCCTGATTGCCTTCCAGCTTGGTCAAGATGCGCTCACCGAGCATGGCCTGACGCTGATTGGTGCCCATACCGACTCTCCCGGTCTACGGGTCAAGCCGCGCCCCGCCGAGAATCAGGCCGGCATGCTGCGCCTGGGGGTCGAAGTCTACGGCGGCCCCATTCTGGTCACGTTTGCCGACCGCGATCTGGGTCTCGCCGGCCGGGTCATGGTTCGCAACGATGCGGGCAGTAAGGAAGCCATCACCAGTCATCTGGTGCATTTTGACGAAGCGCTACTGCGCCTGCCCAATCTGGCCATCCACATGAATCGTGAGGTGAACGAAAGCGGGCTGAAATTCAACAAGCAAACCGAATTGCCGCTCCTCTGGGGACGCAGCGAGCCTGCGGACGATGCACCCGCCCGTTTTTCCACCCTGCTGGCGGAAAAACTCGATCTGACGCCGGACCGGCTAATCACCTGGGAACTGGCCGTTTGTGATACGCAAAAAGGGGCATTCTGGGGCGTCGACCGCGAATTTATCGCCAACAGCCAGCTCGACAACCTCGCCTCCTGCCATGCTGCCCTGACCGCGTTGCTGGCCGCCGACAATCCGGCCAAAACCTGTTTTGTCGCCCTCTTTGATCATGAGGAAGTCGGCTCCGAGAGCGCCAGCGGTGCCGCTGGCAGCCTGCTGAACGACGTGCTGGCCCGCGTCGCCGGTCAGCTTGCGCTGGACGACGAGGATTTACGGCGCAGCCTGGCGCGCAGCTTTTTCATCAGCGCCGACATGGCCCACGCCTGGCACCCGAATTTCCCCAATGCCTACGAACCCAGCCACCGCGTACTGGTCAATGCCGGCCCAGTGATCAAACACAATGCCAACCAGCGCTACAGCACCCGCGCCGATACGGCGGCCCGCTTCATCCGGCTTTGCGAATCGGCGAACATCCCCTACCAGCATTACGCGCACCGCACCGATCTGGGCTGTGGCAGCACCATCGGCCCCATCCTGGCCGCGCGTCTTGGCATCCCCAGCATTGATGTCGGCTCCGCGATGTGGGCGATGCACAGCCTGCGTGAAAGTGCCGGCGTGCTGGATCACCACTACCTGATCAGGGCCTTCACTGCGGCACTGGTTTAGGGAGACGCTCGTTCAGCCAATTCTCCAGTTGTTCTTTCGGCAACGGACGGCTGAACAGGTAGCCCTGCATGATGGCGCAGCCACGTTCGCGCAGGAACTGGTGCTGCACCTCGTTTTCCACCCCTTCTGCCACCACCTCCATGCCCAGATCACGGGCCATCGACAAGGTCGCCGTCGCAATGGCCACATCTTCCAGATCGTCCGGAATGTCCTTGACGAAACTGCGGTCGAGCTTCAGGCGGTGAATCGGCAGGCGCTTGAGATAGGAGAGGCTGGAGTACCCGGTACCGAAATCATCCAGTGCCAGTTTGATGCCCAGATCACGTAATTTCTGCATGCGCCCGAGAATTTCCGGCGTCGGCTCCATCAGTGCACTTTCGGTCAGTTCCAGTTCCAGGCCAGCGGGATCAGCACCGGTTTGTCGTAAAACCTCACAGACTCCGTCGTAAAAACCGCTCTGCCGGAACTGCAAGGCAGAAATATTCACCGCCATCAGCAATTTCCGGCCCTGTGCCTGCCAACGTGCCAACTGCCGACAGGCAGTACGCAAAACCCAATGTCCAAGCGGCACAATCAGTCCACTACTTTCAGCCACGGCAATGAATTGTCCTGGCTGCAACAACCCCAGCTCCGGATGTTGCCAACGCACCAAGGCCTCACAGCCACTGACCCGGCCATCGTCTGCTGCCACCTGCGGCTGGTAGTGCAATACCAGCTCGTCGCGGTCGACTGCCCGGCGCAATGCATTTTCCAGCATCAAGCGCTCCAAGGCATGAACATCCATCTCGGGCTTGAAATAGTGGTAAGCATTGCGCCCCTGATCCTTGGCGCAATACATGGCCACGTCGGCGTGCTTGAGCAAGGTGCTGACGTCGTCGCCATCCGCGGGATATACCGCAATCCCGATGCTGGCGGAAGCGACCAGATCGTGACCGTCAATCGACATCGGCGCTTGCAGTGCCGCCAGCAACTTGCGGGCAACCACCGCTGCATCTTCCGCATGCGGCAGATCCGGCAGCATGACGACAAACTCGTCACCACCCAGCCGCGCCAGAAAATCCCCATCGCGCAAACACGCCTGAAAGCGGCGAGCCACACGGGACAGGAGTTGATCACCAACCGGATGCCCCAAGGAGTCGTTGATCGCCTTGAAATGATCCAGGTCGATGAATAAAACGGCCAGCAACTCACCTTGCGCCGCCGCCGAGTGCAATTCCCGTTGCGCCCGATCATTCCACTGCGTCCGATTAGGCAAACCCGTGAGGACATCGTAATGCGCCAGGAAAGCAATATGCTCGGCAGCGACCCGTGCTGC
>JAVEXE010000018.1:2590-6944 GCA_034004105.1 Azonexus sp.
CCTTGTCCAGCCAGCTTGGGGTAGCACAATCCTCAGGGCCGAACAAACGCTCCCCGATATCGTCGGTTCGATCAAGCAGACACACCGTCAAACCATCCGGCACTTGCCCACTAAGCGCCGCATGCAGGACATCGTCCATTCGGAAAACACCAGAAATCATGCCGGTCTGCCGTGCGGGCTGGCCGGTAAAAACGGCCTGATAGACCACGACCCCCCGTTGTTCGCCTTTTTCTTGAACCAGCCGGATGGAACGAGTAGCAACGGGCAGCCCCGTATCGCGAGTCCGCCGGGCAGCAACAGCGGTTTGTTCGAGCACCAGCGGGTCCAGGCCAATGACGCTACGGTTAGTCTCTAGCGGTTCGACAAACGTAATTGGCAGATACCTGTCACGCGCCCCAAGCACGTAGGTCTTACCTGATGGATCGCGGCCAAGGATGGCAAAGTCTTGATTCCCGGCCAATCGCAAGGCTGCTTCAAAATCCGCTCGCGCTTGCTGCTCAACCAGGGGACTCCAGCCAAAATTTTGTGTCCCCGGATAACGGGCCAGCAGTGGCATGACAAACTCCCGCCACACCGCCGCATCCAGTGCCGGATGGACCGTAGCCAGACGCTCCAGGGCTTGCACCTGATCCAGTTGCGCATCCAGTCGCTTGCGAATCAGACTGGCGAGGTGCTCACCGTCGCGGCTCAGTTGGGCTTGCAGCCGCTTGTCTTCCCAATCACTCACCTGAATGAAAGTTGCTGCGAGCACCGCCAGTGCAACCAGCATCGGGACCGCGACCAAGGTCCGGCGAGGCCGCCAGATCTCACGCGGACGCCCGAGAAATACCAACAACAGGGGCAACATGATCAGAACACCGAGCGTGTCGCCTGCCCACCAATTGACCCAGGTGAAGAGACTGTCGGCAAACGATATGGCGCCGGACGAAAGGAGCAAGGCCGTGCCAGCGCTTGGACTGATCAAACAGCCGACCGGAGCAACCACAGCCACGAAGCGTATGACACTCTGCGGACAGTCAAGCGCGTTCCCGTCCCCGAGTAAACGTCGCGCCAAGAAATGCGCGAACAAGGCCTGCAATGTCGCGCCAAGCGATGAAAGGAGCAGGAAATGCCAAATCTGCAGTGGGTCCAGCCCACTTTGTCGAGCAGCCATGAACTGGACGACCAAGGCGCCGACAAAAACGCCCGGCAACAAGCGTCGACCGTAAATCAGCACCGCCGCCAATGCGATACCCGCCGGCGGAAACAGTGGCGCGGCGTAACCCGGCGGCACGGCAGTCTGCAAAGCCAGATAACCCGCCAGCGCGTACAACGCCGCCAACAAAAAAATGCCCCGCAAGCTTGCAACCATGAAACTCAAAACACTGTTATCAATTGGTCGAGATTATAGGCCTAGCGCCGATACGACGATGCGAAAGCCAGCGATATCTTGTCGCATCACGACACAAATCCCGGATAATCCGCGCATGCCGCTGCTCATTCATACTGCTGACGCTCAGGAATACTTGGTCAATCTGCGTCGCCTGATCAATCTCCGCTGGCTGATGCTGGTGCTGATGGCAACGCTCATCCTCGTCGCTCCGGGTTTGCTCGACATTCGCTTGCCGCAAGCCGTTTTACTGGCCATCATCGCGCTTGCCCTGACGCTCAACTTTGTTTCACAGTTGCAACTCAGACAACGAGAAGCGGCAACACCAAACGAAGTCTGCAGTCAGTTGATCATCGACATGCTCACGCTGACTGCCGTGCTCTTTTTCAGCGGTGGCGCAACCAATCCCCTCATATCCCTGCTGCTTCCGCCCGTCGCCATTGCCGCGCTTGCCCTGCCAGCACGGCAAGTTGTTCTCGTTGGCACAACGGCCGTCAGCCTCTACGCCCTGCTGATGGTGTTTTATTTGCCGCTACCGATTGCCGATGTCAGCCGGGCCACGCAGTTGCACCTCGTCGGCATGTGGCTGACCTTTGCCGTTTCCGCTGGTCTGATCGGGTGGATCATCCTGCGCATGAGCCAGTTGATTCGACAGCGTGACGAGGCCTTGGCACTTGCCCGCGAACAAGCCCTGCGTGATGAACGCGTGACTGCCATGGGTACCCTGGCTGCCGGTGCGGCGCATGAACTGGGCACGCCACTGGCCACCATGACCTTGCTGGCCGGCGAACTGGCGGTCGACGAGCGCCTGCCCGACGATGCGCGCGAAGACCTGGACCTGCTTCGCCAGCAGATCATGCTTTGCAAGCAGATCATCACCCGCCTGTCACGACGCGCCGGCGCCGAACGTCTGGAAAATATCCCTTTACAAGCCGTTGACCGCTGGATGGATGGATTGCGTCAGCAATGGCAGGCAACCCGTCCGGGCTCCGGTAGCCGTTTGATCATCAGCAGCGATGGGGATCCGCCCGACATTCTGGCAGACCCTCGCCTGGAACAGGCCGTGCTGAATCTCCTCAATAACGCGGCCAATGCCTGTCCTCAACCCCTGGAAATCAGCCTTGCCTGGTCCAGCCAGGAAATCGAAATCGAAATCCGCGACCAAGGGCCGGGTTTTCCAGACAGCTTGCTGGATAACTTCGGTCGCATCAAGCTACCGGAACATGCCGGTGGATTCGGCATTGGTCTCGTACTGACTCGCGCTGCCATCGAGCAACTCGGTGGGCGGCTAAGCCTGAGCAATCGCGAACAAGCCGGTGCTTTGGCCCGCATCAGTCTCCCCAGAAAACCCGCCATCGCCATCCATGAGTGACGCTCGCCCCATGCCCAACACCATACTGATCATCGACGACGACCTGACCTTCGCCAGCGTGTTAAGCCGCAGCCTGAACCGCCGCGGTTACACCACCCTGAGCGCACAAGATGGCGAAACTGCCCTGACCCTGGCTGCACGCGACAATCCGCCGCGGGTAATTCTTGACCTGAATCTGAACGGCGTTTCCGGCCTTAGCCTGATTCCGGCCTTGCTGTCCGGCAACCCGGAACGGCGGATCGTCGTACTGACAGGTTACGGCAGCATCGCCACGGCCGTCGACGCGGTTAAAAAAGGGGCAACGCAATACCTTGCCAAGCCCGTCGACATCGAAGCCATCCTCGCCGCCTTCGACGACGAGGAACGACCGGAAACCCCACCCGCCCCCGAGGAGCCCTTCTCCATTGATCGTCTCGAATGGGAACATATCCAGCGCGTACTGCAAGAAAATGCCGGAAATGTATCGGCGACAGCCCGGGCGTTGAAGATGCATCGAAGGACCCTGCAACGGAAATTGACCAAGCATCCTGTTCGGGAATGAACATTTTTTCTGATAGTCAACCCGGATTCATCGGTTAATTCGAAGCATTACTAGCTTTATAAGACATTGCTTAATTTTAAAAAGGGCGCTTATACTCCCCTCTCCACAGCCTGACCGTGGCCCCCTCACCCCACCCGCTGCGCCGTTGTAAGGTCCCAAACCCGTGACATCCGGAATGTGAGCCCATGAGCCTTGCCCTGATTGTTCTCCTGCCCTTCCTTGGGGCCGTCTTGCCAGCGCTGATGATTCGCGCTGGTCGCAACGCCTGTGCAACCACGACTTTCACCGTCACGCTGCTGGCCTTTCTGCTACTAATGACGCACGCGCCGGCGGTGTTCCGCGGCGAAATCCTGCAAGCCCGATGGGAGTGGATTCCTCAACTCGGTCTTAACGTCAATTTCTTTCTCGACGGTCTGGGCTTCTTTTTCGCCAGCCTGATCCTCGGCATCGGCCTGCTGATCATCACCTACGCCCGCTTCTACCTGGCCAAGGAAGACCCGATGGGCAGCTTCTACAGCTACCTGCTGCTCTTTCAGGGGGCCATGGTCGGCATTGTGCTGTCCGACAACATCCTGCTGCTGCTCATCTTCTGGGAACTGACCAGCCTGTCGTCCTTCCTGCTCATCGGCTACTGGAAGCATTTGCCGGAAGGCCGCCAAGGCGCACGCATGGCGCTGACCATCACGGGTGCCGGCGGCCTGTCGATGATCGCCGGCATGCTGATTCTGGGAAACATTGCCGGCTCCTACGATCTCTCGGTAATCCTGCAACACAAGGACGCCATTCAGGCGTCACCACTTTATCTGCCGGCATTGCTACTGATTCTCGGCGGCTGCTTCACCAAGAGCGCGCAATTTCCGTTCCATTTCTGGCTACCGCATGCGATGGCCGCACCAACGCCAGTCTCTGCCTATCTGCACTCGGCGACCATGGTCAAGGCCGGGCTATTCCTGATGGCACGGCTCTGGCCCGTGCTCGCCGGCACCGACGAATGGTTCTACCTGGTCGCCACCACCGGCCTGATCACCATGCTCATCGGTGCCTGGATCGCGTTGTTCAAGGATGACCTGAA
>JAVEXE010000018.1:7044-20147 GCA_034004105.1 Azonexus sp.
CTACCGGACTATCACCTGGCGATATGGCACGGCCTGACGCCAGCACTGGGGATGAGTGTCGTCGCAGTTGCTATCGGCCTGACACTACTGGCCAGCTACACCCGGGTACGCGGGTTCTGGTCGGCGGGCCCGCATCCGGAAGCGAAAGCGATTTTCCAAGGCAGTATCGCAACGCTGGTGCGTTTGGCGCAGTCGCTTAGCCATGGCCTGCATAACGGCTCCCTGCAGCGCCATCTGGCCTTCATGGTCGGGGCTGCCGTGCTGCTGGGTTTTGCCGCTTTCTTCAACGCCAGCCACGCACCGGGAAGCCGCGAATTGCTGCCGGCAGCACCGGTAGCGATTGTGCTCTGGTTGCTGCTGATTGGCGCAACCCTGGCGGTGGTTTTACTGCATCGGCAACGGTTGACCGCACTCATCGCCACCGGCGTCATCGGCATGGTCGTTTCGCTGGCCTTTGTCTATCTGTCTGCCCCAGACCTGGCGCTGACCCAGATTTCGGTTGAAGTAGTCACCGTCATCCTGATCCTGCTGGCGCTCAATTTCCTGCCCAAGGAAACCCCGCGCGAAAGCAGCAATGGCCGGCGCTGGCGTGATGCCCTGATCGCCGTACTGGCCGGGATCGGCGTTGGTGGCGCAGCTTGGGCCATGACCACCCGCAACGGCGAAAGCCTGTCACGTTATTACCTTGAGCAATCAGTCCCAGGCGGTGGTGGCACCAATGTGGTCAACGTCATTCTGGTGGATTTCCGGGGCTTTGATACCTTCGGCGAAATCATCGTTCTCGGCATTGCGGCCCTTGCCATTTATGCCCTGCTGGATGGTGCCACCCGAGGTGCCGTCGGCCGTAAACTCGCGGCCTGGATTCCCGATCAGAAACGCTCGGCGGATCGTCATCCAATGATGCTGGTCATCGCCACCCGCGTGATGTTGCCGCTCGCCCTGATGGTCGGCGCTTTCATCTTCCTGCGTGGCCACAATGTCCCCGGCGGCGGCTTCATCGCCGGCCTGGTTGTCGCCATTGCCCTCATTTTGCAATACATGGCGAGCAGCTATCACTGGGCTGCGCAGCGGATGCGGGTCGATTACCACGCAATGATCGGCATTGGCGTCTTGATCGCAGCCGCCACCGGGATCGTCTCCTGGCTCGCCGACCAGCCCTTCCTAACCAGCGCCTTTGACTACTTCCATCTGCCAGTCATCGGCAAATTCGAACTCGCGTCAGCCATGGCTTTCGATACCGGCGTATTCCTGACCGTGATCGGCGCCGTCATGCTGGCACTGGCCAATCTTTCACGTATCGGCGGGCTGGCAGAACCCGGCCAGCATACGGCCTCCCCCATGGAACCCGAACTTTCGCCAGATGCCGGGCAAGAGAGGAAGCACTGATATGGAATTCCTGCTATCGACTGCGATTGGCCTGATGGCCGCAGCAGGCGTCTACCTGATCTTGCGGGCACGAACCTACCCGGTTGTCCTTGGGCTGGCATTACTGACCTACGCCACCAATGTCTTCCTGTTTGCCACTGGCCGACTGGCAATCAACATGCCGCCGGTCATTTCACCGGACGCCGTTGGCTACACCGACCCACTGCCTCAGGCACTTGTGCTAACCGCCATCGTCATTTCTTTCGGCATGACCGCCGTCATTGTCGTCATGTCACTACGCAGCTTCCTCGAAAGCGGTAATGACCACGTCGATGGCGTTCCCGAGCAAGAGGCATCAATCGGGGAGACAAAGTGAATCACTGGATCATCGCCCCCATTCTGCTGCCTGCAATCATGGCCCCCATCCTGTTGATGGGCGCGCGACACGACATGGTCCTGGCACGCATCTTTTCGATTGCCTCAACGGTAGCGCTGCTGGGCATTGCCCTGGCACTAACCGGCATGGTGCATGACGGCACCGTTCTGACCTACGAACTGGGCAATTGGGCCGCACCTTTTGGCATCATCCTGGTCGTGGATCGACTGGCAGCGCTGATGCTGGTCCTCACTGCCGCACTCGCGCTGGCCGTCCTGTTCTTTGCCATCGACGGCAGCGACCGCGAAAGCGCACATTTCCATGCGCTCTACCAATTCCAGCTGATGGGGATCAACGGTGCCTTCCTCACCGGCGACTTCTTCAATCTGTTCGTTTTCTTCGAAGTCCTGCTCATTGCCTCTTACGGCCTGATGGTGCACGGCGGCGGACCAGCAAGAATGAAGGCTGGCGTGCAATACGTCATTGTTAACCTGGTGGGATCCAGTCTGTTCCTCATCGCTGTTGGCATGATCTACTCGGTGACCGGAACGCTCAACATGGCGGATCTCGCGGTCAAGGTACCGCTCGTCGATGCAGCAGATCAGGCACTGCTACAAACAGGCGCCTTACTGCTACTCCTCGTGTTCTGCATCAAGGCTGCGCTGGTTCCCGTGCATTTCTGGCTGCCGGGCACCTACGCCAACGCACCAGCTGCCGTAGCCGCCTTGTTCGCCATCATGACCAAGGTCGGCGCCTACTGCGTCATCCGGCTCTACACGCTGGCCTTTGGAGAAGACGCCGGTAGCTCACAATGGCTGGCGGCCCCGTGGTTGTTACCAGCCGCGCTGGTGACTCTGAGCTTGGGGATGATCGGTGTTCTGGCAGCACGCCGACTGGGACAACTGGCCAGCTTTGCGGTCATTGGCTCGATGGGCCTCTTGCTGACCTCGATTGCCTTGTTCACCCCAGCCGCGTTGTCGGCCGCGCTGTATTACCTGCTGCACTCGACCATCGCTGGGGCGGTGCTATTCCTGATTGCCGAAATCGTCGCCCGACACCGGCCAGGACAGGATGACACCCTGAGTGTCGCACCAGGATTTGCCCAGCAAAGTCTGCTTGCCGGGGCGTTTTTCATGGCCGCCATCGCCGCCACCGGCATGCCGCCGCTGTCCGGTTTTCTCGGAAAATTGCTGGTGCTGGACGCTGCCAGAGAAAGCACTCAGGCTGTCTGGATGTGGTCAATCATCCTCGGTACATCGCTAATCGCCATCATCGGCTTTGGTCGTGCGGGCAGTACCCTCTTCTGGAAAAGCACGGGCGAAACTGGCAGCTTCGTCGATAGTGGCAAGCGGCACACGCTTTCCTTTGTCGCTATCGGATTTCTCCTCAGCGGTACCGTTGCCCTGACAGTGTTCGCCGGCCCACTGACCGCTTATCTTGATGACACCGCCGAACAAATATTCGCCACCCATCATTACATCGATGCCGTGCTGGGCACTGCCAGCGTTAACGGAGGGACTCACTGATGGCCCAAAGTCCAACATCAATCGACCAACGCACCATCCTGCAACGGTGGTTGCCGCATCCGGTCCTCAGTTTGGCCCTGGTCGTTCTCTGGCTGTTATTGATCAACAGTTTTTCTGCAGGCGGCCTGCTGGTTGGCATTGTCCTGGGCATCATCATTCCCCGACTGACTGGTAATTTCTGGCCTGACCGTCCGGAAATTCGCAACTACCGCAAAGCATTCGCGTACCTTGCATTGGTCACATGGGATGTTATTGTCGCCAACATGCAGGTTGCCTTCATCATCGCCTTTCGTCCGGTCAGCAGCTTGAATACCCGTTGGGTCCGCATGCCCATCGAACTAACGCACCCCGAAGCACTCACCCTGCTGGCCGGGACAATCACCATGACGCCCGGCACAGTCAGCTGTGACTTTTCCGCCGATGGAAAATACCTGCTCGTCCATTGCCTGGACGCCCCGGATGCCGAAGCGATTGTGCAGGAAATGAAAACCCGCTATGAAGCGCGACTCAAGGAGATCTTTTGATGATCGAGTTCGCTGTCCAATACGCCTATATTGCACTGAGCATCGGGCTGTTGCTCAACCTCGTCTATCTTTTTCGCGGGCCAGGCAGCGTTGACCGCATTCTTGCCGTCGACACCATGGTCATCAACATCATTGCGCTGATCATTGTCTATGGGATCGATATGGGCAGCACCGTCTATTTCGAGGCCGCCTTGTTGCTCGCCATGTTCGGGTTCGCCTCAACCGTCGCGTACTGCCGCTTCATCCTGCGCGGCGACATCATCGAATAAGGACAGCGCATGCACTTCCTGAGCGAATTTCTGATTGCCGCCCTGCTGATCATCGGGGCCAGTTTTGCCGTCATCGGCTCGTTTGGCCTGATCAAACTCCCCGACCTCATGACGCGCCTGCACGCCCCCACCAAAGCCACCACCCTGGGCGTTGGTGGTGCGCTGATCGCATCCATGCTCTATTTCTTCTTCGAACGCGGCACGTTATCCATCCACGAACTCCTGATTTCCCTCTTTCTTTTCCTGACCGCTCCCGTAACCGCCCACTTTCTCAGCAAAGCCTGGATGCACCAGCAGCAACCCAAAGAGCTCCCCACCCCCGACAAAACCCATTGGTCGACGTTCGAAGCTGGAGAGCAAGGCAATAAAGAGCCCTGATCTGCCCCATTAGAGCTACCTTGATTTTTGGCTGTCGAAGTTGCTTTGCTTTGCAAGAGCGTGCATTCTTTCCCGAACACAACTTTGAATCGAGGGGTTGCGCATGAAGCCATCAGAAGCACTAAGAACCAATCGCTCCGCAGTACTTTCGATTGCCGCTCAAATGGGCATGGGTAATGTTCGCGTCTTTGGTTCCGTGCTGCACGGCAACGACACCGACGATAGTGACATAGACCTTTTGGTGGATGCCCCAGATAACGCCACACTACTGGATATGGTTGCACTTCAGAACGCGATTGAAACCCAGCTTGGCTGTTCGGTTGATGTACTGACTGCTGACGACCTTCCCGCGCGTTTTCGTGATTCGGTTTTAACAGAGGCCAAGGCGTTATGACCAAGCAAGTTCGTGACGCGGGCTATTTGGCGGACATCCAAACCGCCATCGCCAAGGTAAATCGATACACAAACGGCATGGACCTTGATGCTTTTATAGCCAATGAACTCGTCCAGGACGCTGTACTTCGCAATATCGCCATCATTGGAGAAGCGGTATCAAAGCTGAGCAAGGAATTGACCGAAAAACACGATGATGTTCACTGGCTCCATATTTCAGGGATGCGAAATCGGTTGGTACATGAGTACAACGGTGTCAATCTGAAACTTGTCTGGAATACCATTCAAACCGTCATTCCCTCATTCTCGGCAAGAATTACACAGATACAGCAAGCGCAGAACTTGACCTCGTAAAGCCGAGCGATGTTATCGCCAACAACATCCAACAACACCTTTACCGAACTGCTACCCGGCCTTTTTCGAAGTCTTCGCGCCTGAGTCGTTAATGATGCCCGTGCCGCATCTGCATGCCGGCGGGCATCATTTTCTTGACCTGAATGTCGATCTGCTTGCTGCTGCCGTCGTCAAAAGTCAGCGTGACGGGCACGTGTTGGCCTTCCGTCAGCGGTGCCTTCATGTCGATCAGCATGACATGCAGCCCGCCTGGCTGTAATACAGCCTCACCTTTGGCCGGTACATCAATCGCTGGCACCTGACGCATGCGCATCACGCCGTTATCGTTGATGTGGGTATGCAACTCGGTCACTTTCGATGCGGGATTGTCCGCTTTCATCAATTTGACGTCTTTGCTGCCGGTGTTGCGGATCACCATGAAGGCGCCGGTTGCCATGGCATTGGGCGGCGCCAGACGGATATACGGTTCATGCACCTCAATCTGCTCGGCTGCACCAGCCAATACTGCGGTCGACAAGCTCAGGGCGGCAAAAAAGAAAGACAGACGTTTCATCAACAAACTCCCTAGGGTTGGTTCAAATACTGACGAATCAGTGCGGCAACCTGCGCGGGTGCGATGCCATGCGCCATGCGCGCCTTGACCCGACCATCGCGACCGACAATGAAGGTGTCAGAGGAATGATCGACGACATAGCCGTCACCGGCTGATTCAGCAACTTGCTTCTGATAAAAAACCCCGTAACGTGCAGCAATTTCGGCAATCTGCTCGGCGCTACCGGTCATGCCGCGAATCGATGGATCGAAAAACTGTACGTAAGTTTGCAAATGACTTACGGTATCGCGTTCAGGGTCGACTGAAATGAACAGCACACTGACTTGCTCACGCTCAGCCGGTGTCAGTTCTGCCAGGCCGGCACTCAAGGTGCTCAAGGTTGTCGGGCAGATATCTGGACAATAGGTGTAACCAAAATACAGCAGGCTCAATTTGCCGCGAAAGTCCGTCAAGGCGACCGGCCCATTCGCGGATTGCAGGACAAAGTCTCCTCCTGCCGGCAAGGGATTGAGGGCTGCCTTCGGTGGTGTGTCTTCTGGGTGCCAGAACAAACCAACCGCAATGATCGCACTGACCAAAATTCCAATAACGGCTAGGAGTACTTTTTCGCTCATGTCAGCCCGTCACAAATCGGAACGGGACAGCAATCCGAGCCCCGTCGGTTTCCACAAGAACGGTCGCCTGCCAGAGCATCGTTCCGGTCACACAGACCGGCAAGGTCACGTCGGCCTCAAATACGCCGGGCTGCCGCTCCTGCAACATCGGACGATTGAAGCCCATATCCATATCAACGCCCGCAAAATCCACCTCGATCTGACGCGCACCGGCCATTTCAACCCGCCATGCAAAAGGCTTGACCAGCGGAATCGGTCGGGTGCCAGCTTCAACCGTCAGACGCCCGCCCCCCGGCAAGTCAACAGCACAAGCCTGTTGTTGCAAATTACACGCTGGATCGGGGTTGACCGTAAGATCCGCCTTGGGCAGCAACAATGGCGACAACTTGTAGCCCACCAGCACAATCAGCACCAGCAACAAGACACCAATGATGTCGATGAGGATTTTTCTATTCACTGCAAACTTTCACCCAGAGTGAGCCGCAAACAATGACACCTAAGAACACTCGCTGTCATTGATGCAAGGGGCCCATTGTGACACGACCCAGCCAAGGCCACCTGCGACATAATGTCGCAGCCCGGCTGAAAACTTGAGCCAATGCTAATATAAATGCCCTGCCAGCCCACACCCCGGAACTCGTCCGTGAAAACATTTTTCAGTGCCTGCATTTTTGCCCTGTTTTGTACGTTGACCGCAGCAAGTGAAACCCCGGACACCCGCGCCCTTTTCAGCGCCACGCTGCATGATCTGGAAAACCATCCTGTCGCCTTGGCTCGTTACAAAGGGCAGCCTCTCGTAGTGAATTTCTGGGCCCGCTGGTGTCCGCCTTGCCGGGCGGAAATCCCCGAACTCGCCGCCTTTCAGCGCAAACACGGCAAGAACCTGGTTGTTCTCGGATTGGGCCTTGAAGACGATACACAGGCCGTCAAGGCCTTTGCCCAGCAATACGCAATGAATTATCCGGTTTTGCTGACCCGGGACCAAGGACAGTCATTGATGCAGGCCCTCGGCAACCGCCGTGGCGGCTTGCCCTACACCCTGTTCATTGACCGTAATGGCCAGGTCATTGGACAGAAAATGGGGCTACTGCGTGAGCACGATCTCCATGCAATCGAAGCTCGGCTGCTTGGCAAGGACAAACGCTGATCAGCGGCTTTTTCTTTCCCGGTCGTCCGGTGCGAAAAGCATGGCGACCCCCACGCCAATGGGGATCAGCGGCCACCACGTTCCAAGCAATTGGAAAATATTGACGTGGAAGAGATCAAGATTGGCCCCCAAAGCCACCACACCGACCACAATCAGCACGATGGCTGCGACATGTCCCTTCATACTGCCCCCTAAAGATCAGGCTCGGCGAACGCCGACCACCCCATCAACTTCGTGAATGAGCGCCAGCGTACGCTGCAATTGACGCAGATTGGTAATCTCAACGGTGAAATTCATGTGCGCTGACCCCTGCTTTGAGTGGGTATTCACCCCCACCACGTTCAGCTTCTCACGGGCAAACACATCCGAGATATCGCGCAGCAAACCTTGCCGGTCATGCGCGTCAACCACGATGTCGCAGGCGAACACCCCAGTCGTTTCGCTACCCCAATCCGTTTCGATGACACGTTCCGGATGCATGGCCGCAAGATTGGCGAAATTGGAGCAATCTGCGCGGTGGATTGAAATCCCCTTGCCGCGTGTGATGAACCCCTGAATTTCATCGGGTGGTGCCGGTTTGCAGCAACGGGCCAACTGGGTCAGCAGTTTATCGACACCGACAATCAGAATACCCTGATTGCCTTCAGAAGGTCGACTTGGCCGGGTTGGTACGCTATCCGGGACCAGATTTTCCAGGGTGGGCGGGTCACCTCGCACCACCGACTGGAAGTGACGAAGGTTCAATTCACCGCGAGCCGCAGCGATGTACATGTCGTCGATCCTGGCAAACTCCAGCTTGTGCGCCAGTTCGTCAAGATTGATGCCCGTCTGCCCGGCCCGTTGCAGCTCCTTGCCAACCAAGGCACGACCTTCGGTCAGCGTTTCCTCCAGGGCAAGATTGGAGAACCATGCCCGCACCTTGGCGCGCGCACTCTTGGTATGAATGTAGCCCTGCGTCGGATTGAGCCAGTCGCGCGACGGCCCCCCGGTTTTCGCCGTCAGGATTTCAACCTGTTGCCCGGTCTCCAGTGGGGTATTCAGCGGCAACAACTGCCCATCAACCTTGGCACCCCGGCAGCGGTGACCGAGGTCCGTATGGACGCGATAGGCAAAATCCACCGGTGTCGCCCCGGAAGGCAGATCAACCACCCGGCCTTGCGGCGTCATGACATAAATGGTTTCGTCCAGTGCTGCCTGCTTGTAGTGATTGACCCAGTCAGAACTGTCGGCGACCTCGTTTTTCCAGGTCAGCAGCTGACGCAACCAGGCAATCTTTTCATCGTAAGCATCCGCACCGGGAGCCTTCGCACCTTCCTTGTAACGCCAGTGTGCCGCTACACCAAGTTCGGCATGCTTGTGCATCTCCCAGGTGCGAATCTGGATTTCGAGACTACGGCCATCCGGACAGTGGACCGCCGTATGCAAGGAACGGTAGTTGTTCCCTTTCGGATGCGAAATATAGTCATCGAATTCTTTGGGTATCGGCTGCCACAGGTTGTGAACGATGCCCAGCGCGGTATAACACTCCTTGATATCGTCCACAATAATGCGCAGCGCACGCACATCGTACACTTCGGAAAAATCGACGCCCTTCTTGCGCATCTTGTTCCAGATACTGTAGATGTGTTTCGGTCGACCGTAGATTTCAGCCTTTTTTATCCCGGTGTCGTTGAGTTCTGAACGGACACGCGCCACTGCATCGGCGATGAAGGCCTCACGCTCACTGCGTTTCTCATCCAGTTGCCGGGCGATACTCTTGTAAATATCCGGATGAATGAAGCGGAATGACAGGTCTTCCAGCTCCCACTTCAACTCCCAAACGCCCAGACGATTGGCCAGTGGCGAGTACAACTCCAGGGTTTCACGCGCCACCTGAACCCGCAGGTCGTCGGGATGCGCCGCATAAAAACGCAGCGTTTGCGTACGACTGGCCAGACGCAACAGCACGACGCGGATGTCTTCGACCATCGCCAGCAGCATCTTGCGCAGGACTTCAACCTGAGCGCGTAATTCTTCGGGATTATTTTCGCCCGCCTCGATGTCGACCGCGACAAAGCCCTTGGCAATCGGACGCAGGCGACTCAAGCGGAAAATGCCCTGCACCAAGTGCGCCGCCGGCTTGCCGAATCGTTCTTCAATCCGGGCAACGCCATGCTCGTCCTGTGCCGGAATGGCAAACAGCACGGCAGCAATACGCGACTCGACGTCCAGCTTCAGGCCGGCAATGATCACCGCCATACCAAGCGCATGCGACCAGATGCGTTCGCCACTGCCCAGCGAACGATCGCCATAATGCTCCCAAGCGTAACTGACTGCGTCATGCAGACGCTGGACATCAGGCTCAGGCAAACCTGCCGACAAAACCGACAGGAACTGATCAAAATCGCTTTGTGCAGCGACAGAATGGAGAACGGAAACCATGGTCGGCATTATAGGTCCGCCACCGACCGAAAGACAGTGAGCATGATGCTTTGCTTACACACTGTCACATGTTGCCGAATCTGACATCGGGGTTTACCCCAATCCTGCATGGGCCTATTCTGTGGGATCGTAAACAACGTTGTGCGCCGTTTTCGGCTCAATTCTTCCAGCCACAAGCCGAAAGACGGTTTTTCCCCCTACTTTCATCCCCACAAGGAGATAGCATGAAGAAGATCACCGCACTGGCCGCAGCACTCGCCGTCATCGGCACCGTCGGCGCAACACCGGCACAGGCTCAACAAAAATTCGTCACCATCGGCACAGGCGGCGTCACGGGCGTGTATTACGCTGCGGGCGGTGCCATCTGCCGTCTGATGAACAAGGACCGCGCCAAGCATGGTATCCGCTGCTCGGTGGAAAGCACCGGCGGCTCGGTTTACAACGTCAATACGATCAAGGCAGGCGAACTCGACTTCGGTGTTTCCCAATCTGACGTTCAGTTCAATGCCGTCAAAGGCCTGAATCAGTTCAAGGATGCACCGATGAGCGATCTGCGTGCCGTCTTTGCACTGCACCCGGAGCCCCTGACCGTGGCTTCGCGCAAGGAAGCCAACGTTGCCAAATTTGAAGACTTCAAGGGCAAACGCTTCAATATCGGTGTTCCGGGTTCGGGTCAGCGTGCCACCATGGAAGTTCTGCTGCCAGCCATCAACATGAAAAATGCCGACTTCTCGCTGGTTTCGGAATTGAAGCCCGATGAGCACGGCGCAGCCCTCTGCGACAACAAGATCGACGGCTTTGCCTTCGTCGTCGGTCACCCCGCCGCCAATATTCAGGATGTCACCACCACCTGCGGCGCCAAGCTGGTCAACATCACCGGCCCCGGTGTCGACAAGCTGATCTCGACCTATCCGTACTATGCCAAGGCAACCATTCCGGGCGGGATGTACGCCAACAACCCGAACGACACCACCACCTTCGGCGTTGTCGCCAGCATCGTCAGCTCCGCCAAAGTCTCGGATGATGTCGTCTACACCCTGGTCAAGTCCGTGTTCGAGAACTTTGACGAATTCAAGAAGCTGCACCCCGCTTTCGGCAATCTCGATCCTAAAACCATGGTCAAAGATGGCCTCTCTGCCCCATTGCACAATGGCGCTGTGAAGTACTACAAGGAAAAGGGCTGGATGTAATCGGCTCGGTGGCCTGTGGACAGCGATGATGGCCCAGGCCTGTGCATCAATCGACAGCAAGACGCTTCCGGCGTCTTGCTTCGTTAATACCCGTCGTTCCCGGAGAACCGCAGCATGAGCAACCCGGATAAAAACAACAGCGTTCACGAACTGAGTGACGAACAACTCAAACAAATCGTTGCCGAAGCCGACACAGGTGGCCGAAAACCCACCGGACTCGCCGCAAAACTGCTGGTCGCCGTCGCGCTGAGCTGGTCACTGTTCCAACTCTGGATTGCCTCTCCACTGCCCTTCTCACTCGGGGTATTTGTACTCAACGACACTCAATCCAGGGCAATCCATCTCGCCTTTGCCGTTTTCCTGGCCTTTGCCGCCTACCCGGCCTGGAAGCGCTCGCCCCGTGCCTACGTCCCTGCGGTCGACTGGCTACTGGCGTCAATTGCTGCTTTTTGCACAGGCTATCTGTTTCTGTTTTACAACGAACTGGCCAGCCGTCCGGGCATGCCAACCGAACTGGATCTGGTTGTTGCCGTCGTCGGCCTGACGCTTCTGCTCGAAGCGGCCCGCCGCGCCCTCGGCCTGCCGATGGTCATTCTGGCCGTCGTTTTCCTGATTTACATATTTTTCGGCCAGCACATGCCTGAAGTCATCGCCCACCGCGGCGCGTCGCTGGCCAAAGGCATGAGCCATCTCTGGCTGACCACGGAAGGCGTCTTTGGCGTTGCCCTCGGCGTTTCTTCCAGCTTCATCTTCCTCTTCGTACTTTTCGGTGCCTTGCTCGAAACGGCAGGTGCCGGCAATTACTTCATCAAATCGGCCATTGCCCTGCTCGGCCACATGAAAGGCGGCCCAGCCAAAGCCGCCGTTGTCGCCTCCGCCAGCACCGGGCTGATTTCCGGCTCATCCATTGCCAACGTGGTCACCACCGGCACTTTCACCATTCCGCTCATGAAAAGTGTCGGCTATCGGCCCGACCAGGCCGCATCAGTCGAAGTTGCATCTTCGGTTAACGGGCAAATCATGCCGCCGGTGATGGGGGCTGCCGCCTTTCTGATGGTTGAGTATGTCGGGATTCCTTACACACAGGTCATGAAGCACGCGATTGTTCCCGCCCTGATTTCCTATATCGCGCTTTTCTATATCGTTCACCTCGAAGCCCTGAAGATGAATCTGCAGGGCTTGCCACGCCGTGAGCCCCTTCCTTGGCAAAAGGCCATGATTTCGGCCACGATGACCTTTTCCGGGCTGATCATTCTTTCCGCCATCGTTTATTGGGGCTTCGGCTGGATCAAGGATGTGGCCGGCGGCGGCGCTTTTGCCATTGTCGGGCTGATGATGCTTCTGGCTTACGTCGCCATTATCCGCTTTGCCGCCCGGTATCCTGAGCTGCACATGGAACGCCCCGATGAAAAAATGGAATACCTGCCTGAAATCGGCCCAACCCTGAAATCCGGCCTGCATTTCCTGCTACCCGTAGCCGCACTGGTCTGGAACCTGATGGTCGAGCAACTTTCGCCGGCGCTGTCTGCATTTTATGCAACGCTGTTCCTGATGTTCATTCTAGTCACCCAACGACCGCTGTTCGCCTTCTTCCGCGGCCATGGCGAATTCGCCGCCGCAACCCGGCACGGCTTTCAAGACCTGTTCGATGGTCTGGTCACGGGTGCCCGCAACATGATCGGCATCGGCATCGCCACCGCAACTGCTGGCGTCATTGTGGGCACCGTCACGCTGACCGGCGTTGGACTGGCAATGACCGAACTGGTTGAAATCCTCTCCGGCGGCAATTTGATGGTGATGCTGGTGCTGGTCGCCGTCATTTGCCTCATTCTCGGCATGGGCCTGCCAACCACGGCCAACTACATTGTCGTCTCAACCCTGATGGCCCCGGTCATCGTGGAAATTGGTGCCCAGAATGGTTTGCTGGTACCGCTAATTGCCGTGCATCTGTTTGTTTTCTACTTTGGCTTGATGGCCGACGTCACGCCACCCG
>JAVEXE010000203.1:0-4125 GCA_034004105.1 Azonexus sp.
AGCCAGCCGCGCCACATCATCCAGAAATTGAGGAATGAGCACCAAGGTCTGTTCGGCAAAGGCTTCGCCGTAATCGTGGGCGGTGTTATTGCGGTTGTCGCGATAGGCAAACCAGCGCTCAACCTCGTCCAGGGTCATCAGGTCATGCACGGCGGCCAGCCGGAGAATTTCCTTAACCGGCGTGGCTTCCAGCTTTTTACCGCCGTGTCCAAACGCTTTCAGCGCTTTTTTGATCAGTTTGAAGGCCGTTTCCTGCGCCAGTTCATAACCTTTGACGATGGCGTTACGAAACACTTCCTGATCAATACTACCCCCCTCGGCCCGCTGGTACATGAACAGCGAAGATTCCAGCGTTTGCCGACAGCGGGCGAGATGATCGGTGTTGAGATACAGCATTGGTAATATCTCCTGTCTATCGGGTTGGACCATTTGTGGCTGGGTCAAACCCCAACCCTGCCAGATTCTTTCTGATCTCGCCTTCCAGCTTGGCGCTCTCTGAAAACTGCTCTGCCAGTTGCGCCGTCATTTTATTCATGCTCGTCCCCTTCTTGCTCTGCCCATACCTGCAATCGCGCTGCGATTTCCTGTGGGCTGGGGAGGTCTGCGGCGAAGTCGGCAGGCAGTTGCGGCGTCACCGTGTAGGTGGCGATGCCCAATGGGCGATTCATGTTGCGCAGGGCGTACTCCACCACGGTTTTGGTCTTACTGCGACAAATGACGATGCCAATGGGCGGATTTTCGCCTTCCAGTCGGTGGTGCTGGTCGAGTTGATCTAGGTAAAACTCAATCTGGCCTTTGTGCTCAGGTTGGAACTCGCCAATCTTGAGCTCAATGGCCACCAGGCAGCGCAGGCGGCGATGGAACAGCAGCAGGTCAATGAAATAGTCCTTGCCGCCCGCCTCTAAGCGGTATTGATTACCCACGAAGGTGAAGGCACCGCCCATTTCAGCCAGAAACGCGCGCAGGTTACGCACCAGTGCCTGCTCTAGCTCACGCTCAGAGTGTTCTTCTGCCAGCCCCATCAGGTCGAAAACGTAATGGTCTTTCACGGCCAGCAGCGCTTGGGCCTTGATGTTCCCGGGTAGGGCAGCATCAAAATTGGTTTGCCCGGCTAGGTATTGGCGATAACTCTGGTTGTCGAGCTGATGTTGAAGCACGTTTTTCGTCCAGCCAAAACGTGCGGTGGCGCGCAGGTAAAACTCGCGTTCCAGATCGTCCTTGCAGCGAGCCATGATGAGCAGGTTTTTGGCCCAGCTGATTTCTGCAACCAGTGGTTGCAGTTTTGGTCTGTTAGCGTACTCTCGATAAAAGTCGAGCATGTTCCAGAGATTGCGGGCAGAAAACCCATTGCGCCCTGGAAATTCGGCTTGCAGATCGCGGGCCAAGGTTTCGACCACGGCCTTGCCCCAGCCTTGTTCGGCCTGTCGGCGACTGATGTTTTCTCCCAGCCACCAGTACAGCGTTAGGAGTTCTTTGTTGGCTGCGCGCAGCGCTTGGTATTGGCGCTGGCGGATATGGGTTTTGACCTCATGCAAGAAGTCGCCATAACCGGGAGGCGGCATCATTTCACCACTCATAGCCCAAACCCCAACCCCGCCAAATTCTTTCTGATCTCGCCTTCAAGCTTGGCGCTCTCTGAAAACTGTTCTGCCAGTTGCGCCGTCAGCCGCGCCATTTTGTCGGCGAAAACTTCGCCGTCTGATTCCTGCGCCTCAGCGCCGACATAACGCCCCGGCGTCAGCACGTGTTCGTGCTTGCGAATATCGTCCAGCGTGGCCGAATAGCAGAAGCCCGGCACGTCCTCGTAGCCTTCTCCCTTGGCATGCAACTGCCAGGCATGGAAAGTGTCGGCGACCTTCTTGATGTCTTCCAGCGTGAAGTCGCGTAACACGCGGTCTTTCATGTAACCCAACTGACGGGCGTCGATGAACAGGAACTGGCCGCGCCGGTCGCGCTTGGATTTGTTGAGCGCCAGGCCATTGCGCTTATCGCGGGTCAGGAACCAGATGCAGGCGGGAATTTGCGTGTTGGTGAAGAGTTGACCGGGCAAGGCGACCATGCATTCCACGTAGTCGTCTTCGATCAGCTTCTTGCGGATTTCGCCTTCGTTGTTGGTGTTGCTGCTCATTGACCCATTGGCCAGCAGCAGCGCCATGCTGCCCGCCGGGGCAAGGTGATAGAGCATGTGCTGCAGCCAGGCGAAGTTGGCGTTGCCTTGCGGCGGGGTGCCGGCAATCCACCGCGGATCGCTGGCCAGCTTTTCATTCCACCATTCCTTCATGTTGAAAGGCGGGTTGGCCATGACGAAATCGGCGCGCAGGTCGGGATGCAGGTCGTTCAGCAGCGTGTCGCCGGGTGCGCCGCCGAAGTTGAAATCGATACCGCGGATGGCCATGTTCATCGCGGCCAGTCGCCAGGTCGTGGGGTTGCTTTCCTGGCCGTAGACACTGATCTGACCTTTGTTGATCTTGCCACCGTGCAGTTCGATGAATTCCTCGCTCTGTACAAAAAAACCGCCCGAACCCATGGCCGGGTCATAAACCCGACCCTTGAAGGGCTGCAGCATTTCCACAATCAGCGTGACGATGCTCTTGGGCGTGTAGTACTGGCCTCCCTTCTTGCCTTCGGCCAAGGCAAACTGGCCGAGGAAGTATTCGTAAACGTGGCCGAGGATGTCTTTGCTTTTCAGGTTGAGTGGCTGGCCGTTGTATTCCTTGCGGTTGAAATCGGTGTCGGAAAAATGGGCAATCAGGTCGGCCAGCTTGTGGCTGTCGATCTGGGTGCGGGCGAAGTCCTTGTTGAGCACGTTCTTGAGCTTTTTTTCGTTCTCGCGCTCGATGGCTTCCATGGCGTTATCGATCAACCAGCCGACGCTACGCATTTCCTCCGGCTCGTCCTTGCCCGGTTTGTTCCAGGGCAGCGGGGCTTTGGGCGGCAGTTGGGCGCAGTCGCGCAGGGTTTGCCAGCGGGCTTCCAGCGGCACCCAGAAGACGTTTTTCTCGGTGTAGTAGTCGCGAACCTCCAGTTCGGCGGCGAGGTCGGCTTGGTAGTCCTCCGGGTAATCCGCAGGGTCCATGTAGTAGTCGTGCTCGGGGTTCTGGAACTGCTCGCGCAGTTCATTCTGCCGCTCTTCGAAGGCGTCGGAGACGTATTTCAGGAAGATCAAGCCCAGCACCACGTGTTTGTAAACCGATGCATCGAGGCTCGAACGCAGCTTGTCGGCGGCGGTCCAGAGCTTTTTTTCCAGGTCGTTGAAAAATTGTTGTTCGACAGGATTCATTTCACCCCCCCGTCACCGGCGGGAAAAAGGCGATTTCGTCGCCGTTCTGAATGGGGGTGCTGGCGTTGGCCATTTCTTGATTGACCGCGCAGCGCAGGTTTTTGGTGCTGGCCAGTGCAGCCCTGCCCTGTGCGATCAGATGATCGCGCAGGGCACCGACCGTCTGCACTTCCGCCGGCAGTTCGATGGTTTCGCCGGGCAGGCCAAAGGTTTCACGCAGACCGGCAAAATACAGCACGTTGACACGAATTGAAGCGCTCATGCCAGCAACTCCGAGAAAGGGACAAATTGAACCAGATCGCCGGGCTGGACGGCCTGCCCCGGCGGGTTAAGGACCAAGCCATCGCTCCAGCACAGTGAAGTCACAACTGCCGAGCCTTGATTGGGGTACAGCTCGACCTTGCCGAGGGCATTGATCCGTGCGCGCAGGAATTCACGGCGGGCATCGGGGCGTGCCCAGGTGAAATCTGCGGTCAACGGCAAGGCATTGGGCAAAACCCGGGTCACACCCTGCAAGCGAAGCAGGAAGGGACGCACCAGCATCAGGCAGGTCACAAAAGCCGCCACCGGATTACCCGGCAGACCGATGAACCATGCCATCTCCTGACCTGGCGTGCTGCCGGGTTTACGCACTTGGCCGAAGGCCAGCGGTTTGCCCGGTTTGATGGCGATTTTCCACATATTCAGGCTGCCTTCCGCCTCGACGGCGGGTTTGACATGGTCTTCCTCACCGACGGAAACGCCGCCGCTGGTGACGATCAGATCATTGTCGGTGGCCGCCCGGCGCAGGGCATCACGGGTGGCGTCGAGATTGTCCGGCACGCTGCCGAGATCACGCACGTCAC
>JAVEXE010000204.1:0-4115 GCA_034004105.1 Azonexus sp.
GCGGCATAAACAGCACCAACCTTGATTTTCAGACTCAGCATCTGCGCTGCATCGGCGATGCGTCTAGCCAACGCCAGATCGTAAGGTTGCGTAAAGTCGATGTGCGTCACCGGCGACTTGATACCGTCAAAGAAGGTCGATTTGCGTCCCCAAGTGTAATCAATGATCTGATCTGGCAACACAATGTCCCCCGGATGCAAATCACCACGGATACCACCCACTGAAGCCACCGAAATGATGCCTGTGACACCATGATGATGCAGCGCCCAGATATTGGCCCGATAGTTGACCATATGCGGCGGGATGCTATGCCCATACCCGTGGCGAGGGAGAAAAACAGCCGGTCTACCGCAGATTTGACCAAAAACCAGCGCACCAGAAGGTTCGCCATAGGGTGTCCGAACCACTTCGCGATGTGAAACGTCGAGATTGGATAGGGTCGTCAGACCACTACCACCAATAATTGCCAGCATGCTATTGACTCCGTCTGGCAAGCAGTGAAGCCAGCGTCGGCACCACATGCTTTAGCGCAGGATGAGATTGATATTGAAGTTGCGCCCTGAGTTGCTCGATGTTAACAACCTTGTCACCCAGCTTGCGATACAGTGCTTGCTCACGCGCCGTTGAAAATGGCAAACCAGCCAGCGTTTTGTCCTGATGATAACGAACCAGCGTATCGCGACCAATATCCTTGGCTTGCCAGGGGATTGCTGTTCGATCAACAAAATGCAGATATTGAACGCTGGGCAAGCTTGCCGCCAACTGCGCCACTGCCCGATGCACCCGCTCTCGATACGCCGCCACGGCCTGCCCCCCAGTCGCCGAGGTAGCACCGGTGGTTTCCGCAGGTGCGCCCATTAGCCAACAAACCACCGAAACGGGGGCAAATGCGCCAAGCGCCGACACTTGCTCAGCCTGCAGTTCGCCCACATCCGCCTGAAGAAATGTTACACCAGCGGAATCACCCGCAAGGCGTTGCTGAGTGGCCGCCAGACATGCTTCGAGACTATCCAGCGCCAGTACCCGACACCCTCGAGCCAGCAAGGCTTGCGTCGCAAAACCCAAACCACAACCGATTTCCAGCACAGGACCGGCGGGTATCCGTTCAGCCATCCAGGCGTAATCACCGCGCTTGACGTAAGCCAAGCCCTCCTCCTCCCAGTACGCCAGGAAATCAGCGACCGATTTACCGCGCATCAAGCATCTTTCTTGGCATAGATTGCAGGCAGGTTACGCCAAGCACCGCCAGCATCCATCCCGAAACCAAAAACAAAGCGATCTGGCACGGTCAGGCCAGTAAAATCTGCGGTCAACGGCTTTTTCTTGCCATTTTCCTTGTCGGCAAAAACGGCGGTGAGTACTTCCACGGCCCCCAGCCGGAGCAGGCTTTCCTTGACAGCTGCCAAGGTCACGCCCTCATCTAAAATGTCATCAACAACCAGCACCGTCCTACCCTTGACTGGCGTCCAGGGGGCTGTGCGCCAGGAAATCTTTCCGCCTTGCGTTTCCGGACCATAGCGTGTCGCATGCAAATAATCGAAATCCAGCGGAAAATCGAGGCGGGGTAACAGTTGACCGCAAAAAACGACCCCGCCCGTCATGACGCAAAGGACCAAAGGATAGGCATCTGCCAAGCGGTCACGAATTTTGGCAGCAAGTTGATCGAGTGCAGCCTGAATGGCCTGCGGTTCGTGGATCATCTCAGCGTCTGCCAGCATCTCCCGCGCCTGTTGAGTATTCATCAGACCTCCCGACTATTCAGATAAGCCGTGAAATCCGCGCCGATTTCCGGGTGACGCTGACCAAACACCACGGTGGCCTGCAAATAGCCGAGCTTGCTGCCACAATCGTAACGAACGCCTTTATAGCGGTAAGCAAGAACCTGTTCTTCGTTCAGCAGGGAAGCAATCCCGTCGGTAAGCTGGATTTCGCCACCACTACCCGGAGCGATGGTCTCCAGATGATGGAAAATCCGGGGCGTTAGAATGTAGCGACCGACCACCGCCAGGGTTGACGGTGCATCCTCGGGTTTCGGTTTCTCGACAATGGCACCGACCTGCTCAAGGCGATCACAAATGGAGCGTGAATCCACAATGCCGTAACTGCGTGTGTCGGCGCGCGGCACATCCTGCACCCCCAGTACGGAACAACGGTAGTAATCGTAGGTGTCGGCCATTTGCTTCATCACTGGCGTGTCACCGTCCAGCAAGTCGTCGGCCAGCAAAACAGCGAAAGGCTCGTCGCCGACGACGGGCTTTGCACATAGCACCGCATGCCCCAAACCCAAGGCCTCCTGCTGGCGAATGAATACGCAATTCACATGCTTGGGAATGACGCTGCGAACCACTTGCAACATTTCCGTCTTGCCCCGTGCTGCCAATTCACTTTCCAGCTCATAAGCCTTGTCGAAATGGTCTTCGATGCTACGCTTCGAGCGCCCCGTGACGAAAACCAGATCGGTGATACCCGCGGCAACTGCTTCCTCAACGGCGTATTGAATCAAGGGTTTATCCACAATAGGCAGCATTTCCTTCGGACTGGCCTTGGTGGCAGGCAGAAAACGGGTCCCCATACCCGCTACCGGAAATACTGCTTTTGTTACTTTCTTCATTCCATCCTCCCAATTCATATTTTCGATGCCAAACGACTGACATGCCGCAGCGGGTGAACTTTAGCGGAAACCTTGCTTATTGGGGGGATTTCAGTAGTTCAAACCAGGCCGCTTCGGACAATATCGTCAGACCCAGTTCGCGTGCCTTCTTTTCCTTGGTGCCGGCATCTGCGCCAACGATGACAAAGTCAGTCTTGCGTGAAATGGATCCGGCCACATTCGCGCCCAAAGCCTCGGCCATCGCCTTCGCCTCGCTGCGGCCCATCGTTGCCAAGGAACCGGTAAATACCACGGTCTTGCCGGCAACCGGCGAACTGCTAAGCGGTCGCTCGAAGTCGATAACATTCACCAGACCCGGATCCCCGGCAGTCCCAAGCAGCGCATCCAGCAAACTGCGATTATGCGACTCAGCAAAAAACGCAATCAGATCGTCAGCCATCGCCACGCCGATTCCGTTGAGGGAAATCAGTTCGCGATACGCTTCCGAGTCGCGATCCGCCGCGCCCTGCATTGCCTCGCGCCAATGCGCAAAGCTCAAATAATGCTTGGCCAACAAACGTGCCGTCGCCCGGCCAATCTGCTGAATACCCAAAGCATAGATAAAACGATCCAGGGCAATTTCTCGTGACCGCCGGATAGCATCAAACAACTTTTCTGCCGAGGTTGCCCCCCAGCCTTCCCAGAAACGCAAAGGCGGCAAACCCGTTTGTCCATCACGCGCCTCCAGCGTAAAGATATCGACGGGCGAACGCAGCAAAGCTTTCTGGTAAAACAATTCGATATTTTTGTCCCCCAGCCCCTCAATATCGAAAGCCTCACGCGAAACGAAATGCCGGATGCGTTCAACCACCTGTGCCGGACAGACCAGTCCACCGGTACAAAAACTGTCGGCATTTCCGGCTTCGCGAGCTACCTGGCTAGCACAGACCGGGCACTGTTCCGGAAAGACAAAAGGCTGACTGAAGGCCGGACGCTGCGCCAGAAGTACTTCGACGACTTGCGGAATCACATCTCCCGCTCGCTGGACAACAACCGTATCACCCACCCGAATATCCTTGCGCACGATTTCATCAGCATTGTGCAAGGTCGCCCGCTGGACCAGAACACCGCCAACACTCACCGGCCTCAAATGCGCTACTGGGGTCAGTTTCCCCGTTCGCCCAACCTGGCATTCAATTGCCTCGACGACGGTCGACACCCGATCCGGCGGAAATTTCCAGGCAATCGCCCAGCGCGGTGAACGGCTGACAAAGCCTAGCCTCTGCTGCAGATCCAGGCGGTCAACCTTGAGCACCACGCCGTCAATGGCAAAACCCAGCTTGGCACGCGACCGCTCTATCTCGCCGTAATAGTCCAACAAGACTGAAAAATCATCGCCTTGCACCGCGACGCAGCGACTGGGTTCATTCAAACGAAAGCCCCAGGTTTGCAGCTTTTGTCTGGCCGCCCATTGCGTTTCGGCAAAGGCTTCGGATACCTCACCCCAAGTGTAGGCAAAAAACGA
>JAVEXE010000205.1:0-4095 GCA_034004105.1 Azonexus sp.
AACGTGGTCACCATGGGCGATGGCGTGAAAAAACGCCTGGCCGAACTCGAATCACAACGCCCGGTTGGCATGGAGCTGCGGGTAATTTCCTTCCAGTCCGACAGCGTGCGCGAAGCGGTCAGTGGCTTTGTTGCCAACCTTGCGGCTGCCGTTGCTATCGTTGTCGTCGTGCTGCTCATTTTCATGGGGATGCGTAGCGGCTTGATTATCGGTGCCATTTTGCTGTTGACCGTAGCAGGCACCCTGATTGCGATGTACGTCGAGGATATTGCGATGCAACGCATTTCCCTCGGTGCCCTGATCATCGCCCTGGGGATGCTGGTCGATAACGCCATTGTGGTTACCGATGGCATTCTGGTACGTCTGCAAAACGGCGAGAAAGCGCACCAGGCCGCCATCGCCGTCGTCAAGGCAACCGTCTGGCCCCTGCTGGGTGGCACCATTGTCGGCATCATGGCCTTTAGCGCCATTGGTTTATCGCCCAGCGACATGGGGGAATACGCCGGTTCGCTGTTCTGGGTCATCGTCTATTCGATGCTTTTATCCTGGGTTTTCGCAGTGACGCTGACGCCCTTGTTTTGTGTGCGTTTTCTCAAGGTCAATACCAGCCAAGCCGAGAAGCCATCGACCTTTCTCGATCGCTATCGGGGCTTGCTGGTCTGGGTGCTGACGCATCGACGCAGCAGTGGCCTGGGGCTGATCGCGATGCTGGTTGCCGGGGTGATTGCCTTCGGTTTCGTCCCGCCCGGTTTCATGCCGGATTCTGCCCGGCCACAATTTGTCGTCGACCTCTACCTGCCGCAAGGTACGGATATCGAGAAAACCGCTGCCGTGGTGGCGAAGGCTGAAGAAGTCGTGCTGGCCAGCCCCGGCGTGACGCATGTCACCAGCTTCATCGGTCAGGGCGGCCTGCGCTTCATGCTGACCTACAGTCCGGAAGACCCGAACTCGGCTTACGGACAACTTCTGGTCGACGTCGAACATTTCGACCGCATCGCGCCGCTGCTGGGCAGCTTGCAGCAAAGCTTGAGCGAGCGCTTGCCGGAAGCCGATGTCAAGGTCTGGAAGTTCATGCTGGGACGGGGTGGCGGCAAGAAAATCGAGGCCGCTTTCCGTGGCCCTGACCCGGCAGTGTTGCGACAACTGGCCGATCAGGCCAAGGCCGTCATGGCCAGCGACCCCGAAGCCCTGGCCATCCAGGACGACTGGCGTCAGCAAATACCGGTGCTGGTCCCGCACTTTGCCGAAGATGCAGCGCAACGCGCCGGCGTCACTGTGTCCGACATTGCCAGCGCGCTGGAACGCAATTACGTTGGCCGTCAGATCGGCGTCTATCGCGAACAGGAAAAACTGATCCCGATCATTGCCAGAGCACCGGAAAACGAACGAAGCGGTGCCCAGGAACTCGGCAATATTCAGGTCTATAGCCAGGTGGCAGGTCGTTATGTCCCGGCTCAGCAATTCATCGACCACATCGAAACCCGCTGGGAAGATGCCATCATCCGGCGCGAGAACCGTTTCCCGATGATCAAGGCCCAGTGCGACCCACCCGCCGGACAGTTGTCCACGCCGCTTTTTGAGCGTTTGCGCCCGAAGATCGAGGCAATTGAACTGCCCCCCGGCTACCAGCTTGAATGGCATGGCGAGTACAAGGCATCACGCGAGGCGAATGCCGGACTGGCGGCGTCGGCACCCTTCGGTTTTGCCGCGATGGTGCTGGCGGTCATTGTCATGTTTAACGCCTTCCGGCAAACGGCGGTCATCTGGCTGACCGTCCCGCTGGCAGTGGTCGGCGTCGCCGTTGGTTTGCTGATCTTCCAGGCCCCCTTCGAATTCATGGCCATTCTCGGTTTCCTCAGCCTGACCGGGATGCTGATCAAGAACGCCATTGTGCTGGTCGACCAGATCGACCTCGAAATTGCCGAGGGCAAGCCCCGATATCAGGCCATTCTGGATGCCTCGGTCAGCCGTGTGCGTCCCGTCTCACTCGGTGCCGCAACCACCGTCCTGGGCGTGATGCCCTTGATCGTCGACCCCTTCTTCAAGAGTATGGCCATCACCATCATGTTCGGGCTCATCTTTGCCACACTGCTGACGCTGGTGGTCATCCCCCTGCTCTACGCAGCAATTTTCCGGATTCCCTCAGTCACCAGGGAGGATGGCGCATGAAAACCTGGTCCGTCGTTTCGGCTTTCGTGCTGATTGGATGCCAGTCGGCAGCATTCCACACCCCGGCGCTTGACCTTCCCGCGCACTGGCATGCGGCCCGTGATTCTCGCGAACCTCAAGCGTCAAACCTGACACTTCGCTGGGAGAGCGTCTTCCCATCCAGCGAACTGCAGGCATTGATCGAAAAGGCACTCCGCAATAACAGCGACTTGATCATTGCCGCTGAACGCATCGAACTGGCGCGCATCCAGTCCGGTATCGAAGATGCGGCCCGCCTGCCTTCGCTACGTCTCGATCTTGGCAGCGTTCGGCAACGTGGACCGGGAGCGCACCCCACGGATAACCAGATTTCCGAAAGCGGGCGTGCCGGTCTGCTCATGCCCAGTTGGGAAATCGATCTCTGGGGCCGCCTGCGGGACCGTGCCGAGGCGGCCCGTCGCAACCTGCTGGCACAAACTGCACAGGCCGACGCCTTGCGTCTGAGCCTGATTGCACAAGTCAGTGGGCGTTACCTCGATCTGCTCGACCTCGACCACCAGATCCAGATTACCGAGCGCACGGTTGAGGCACGAAAGAAATCACTACGCCTCAATCGCCTGCGCTTCGAGGAAGGCATTTCTTCGGTCCTCGATGTGCATCAAGCCGAATCCTCCCTGGCGGCAGCCGAACAGTCGCTGGCCGATCAACGACGGCGGCAGGGCCAGACCGAGCACGCGCTGAGCCTCCTGCTTGGCGAGCATCCCGGATCGATCCAACGCACTTCGGGGCTGATGAATTTGCCACCCCCGGCACAGTTGACCGCAGGATTGCCGTCCGATCTGCTGATACACCGGCCAGACATTCGCGCCGCGGAAGCCGCCCTGGCAGCCGGAGAAGCGAATATTGCCGCAGCCCGCAAAGCCTATTTGCCCAGTGTCTCCCTGACCACGATGCTCGGCTTCGTCAGCCCGGCGCTCAGCCAGTTACTGGATGGCAATCGTTTCGCCTGGTCGGTTCAACCCAGTATTGGCTTGAACCTTTTCGATGGCGGGCGGACCGGCCTTGCCATCGCGCAAACCGAAGCACAGCAGCGCATCCTGCTGGAACAATACAAAGTCAGCATTCGCCAGGCATTCCGCGAGGTCAATGATCAGTTGCTGGCCCGTGAACAACTGGCACGACAACGCGAGGCGGCCTTGCGCAGCGTACATAGCAACCAGGGGCGTTTCCGCGCTGCCAATGCCAGATACCTGAACGGGATTGCCAGCTATCTTGAAGTGCTGGATGCCGAACGACAACTGCTCGACAGCGAACTCGCCCTGTCGCAAGTCACGCGCGCCTGGCACCAGAGCGTGATCCAGCTTTACCTGGCCCTTGGCGGTCAATGGGAGAACACAGAAAAAATACGGAATTTGTAACGGCTACGGACATTCGAAGACGCCGTTGGCACTCTTCGCAAGTTTTCGGCGAATGGACGCTGGCTTGCAGAGCCGGCCCCGTTTGTTTGGACAGAATTTCCACGGAGATAAGTGGAGCCCTGCGATGATAGCGTTATCCACGGTGGCGGTTGCCGAAGGTCCCTCTAGACTGTAGGAGACCAGCGCGGTGGGTAACGCGGGTTTCATGCGGCAAGTTTCTCCTGCGCCAGCCCGGCGAAGTAAACCATGTCTGGCGTCTTGCCGGCAAAAGTTTGATGCGGTCGCCGGTTGTTGTAAAAGGTGATGAATTGCCCGAGACTGGCTTTGGCATGGGAAACTGAGTCGTAGGCCTTAAGTGTAGCGGCTCGCATTTGAAATCGTCCGGGCCCGCATTCGACGGGATTTCTGACTCAAATTAACTGCAAATGAAGCGGCGCTCGGGCTCACATTAACTGCAAATGAGCTTGCATTTATCGGCACCGACTCGCATTCCATGGCGGCGGGCTCAAATTAAATGCAAACAACGTCA
>JAVEXE010000206.1:0-4059 GCA_034004105.1 Azonexus sp.
GCCGTGGCTGCGGGCGAGGTCGACGTAGGCTTGAACCGCCGGTGTGACGTTGGGTTTGGTGTAGCGCTGACCAAAAAACGGCCATTGCGTCAGTCGACCGGGGGCGTTGGCGTCGTCGAGGTATTTTCCGGTCAGGTGGCCGAAAGCGAGTGGTGAGTAGGCCAGCAGGCCGACGTTTTCGCGGTGGCAGGTTTCCGCCAACCCGTATTCGTAGATGCGATTGAGCAGGTTGTAGGCGTTTTGTGTCGAGACGATGCGCGGCAAGCCGAGTTCGTCGGCCAGGCGGGTGAACTGGCTGATGCCCCAGGGGTGCTCGTTGGAAACGCCAACGTGGCGGATTTTGCCTTCACGGACCAGTTCGCCCAGGGTTTCGAGTTGTTCGCGGATGCTTGCGCCACCGCGTTCCTTGTTCGGGTCGAAGCGCCATTCGCCAAACATGGGTTGGTTGCGTTCCGGCCAGTGCAGTTGGTACAGGTCGAGGTAATCGGTCTGCAGGCGCTGCAGCGAGCCTTCGACGGCGGCGCGGATATTCTTGCCGTCCATGGTTAGCGGGCCGCCGCGTATCCATTCCAGACTACGGGCCGGACCGGCAACCTTGCTGGCGACCAGGATTTTTTCGCGTGGCTGGCGTTTCAGCCAGCGGCCAATGATGCTTTCCGAAGCACCGTAGGTTTCGGCGCGCACTGGCACGGCGTACATTTCGGCGGTATCGATGAAATTGATGCCGTGTTCGAGGGCGTAATCGAGTTGGGCGTGGGCGTCGGCTTCATCGGTTTGCTCGCCGAAGGTCATGGTGCCCAGACAGATTTCAGGTACGGTGAGTTTGCTGGTGCCGAGGGTGTGGTGTTTGAACAGGCTCATGCTGTGTCTCCTTGCGGGTTTTGTTATAAGGGCGGGAGGCCAACCAGGCGGCGGTAGCTGGCAAAGCGGCTTTTTTCGATTTTTCCGGTGTCGACCGCAGGACGCAAGGCGCAATCGGGTTCCCGGTCATGTTTGCAATCGCGAAAACGGCATTGCCCAAGGTAGGGGCGAAACTCTGGGAAAGCCCACTCGATTTCCTGTTTGTCGAGATGACCCAGACCGAATTCCTGCAAGCCGGGGGAGTCGATCAGATGGCTTTCGGCGTCAAGGTGGTAGAGCGTGGCGTGGGTAGTGGTGTGCTTGCCGGAATCCAGGGCTTGCGAGATTTCCCGCGTGGCAGCGCCGGCTTCCGGGATCAGTGCATTGACCAGGGTCGATTTGCCCATGCCGGACTGGCCAACCAGCACACTGGTCTTGCCTTGCAGCCAGGGGCGCAGGTCTTCGGCGTGGTCACGGGCTGACAGTTCGAGAATGGTGTAACCCTGATCGGCGAAGATGCGGGTTTGCTGGCGGGCACGGTCGATCTGGGCCGTCAGGTCGCATTTGTTGAGCACGATCAGCACACCGATTTCTTCGCTTTCGGCGGCGATCAGGGCGCGTGTCACCAAGTCGTCAGAAAATGCGGGTTCGCAAGCGACGACAATGACGAGTTGTTCGACGTTGGCGGCAATCAGTTTCTGGCGAACCTCGTTGGAGCGATACAGCAGGCTGCAGCGCGGCAGAATCGCATCAATGACACCCTGGTCGCTGGAACTGTCGGAAATTTCGACCCGATCCCCGCAGGCGATTTCGCTTTTCTTGCCGCGTGGAAAGCAGGGCAGGCGTCGGCCGTCCAGGGTTTCAACGACGTATTGCCGGCCATGGGCGGCGACGACCCGGCCCTGCATCAGTGCTTGAATTTGTAATAGGTCTGGTTCAGGTAGGCCGCGACTTCAGCCTCTTCCTCGGGGAACCAGCCGGTGTTCATCTGGGCATTGCAAGAGGCTGTCCGTTGCAGCACGTCGAGTTTGGTGGACAGCATGCGGCCATCGCGGGTGTAGATCTTGCTGCCGTCGCCGCCGTACATGCGAATGTGGCAGGCAGCGCATTGCGCATCATGTTTGAGCTTGCCAGCTTTCGGGTCGGCGTCGCCCCACGGGTCGGCAGCGAAAGCGGGCAGGGAAAGCAGGGCGGCTACGGCCAGGGCGGGCGTTGTCGGTTTCATGCGGTCTTCTCCTGAAGTTTAAGCTGCGCAATGCGTTGCGCTGCCGGTGGGTGGGAATCGTAGAAGCGTGAGTGTAGCGGGTCCGGGGTCAGGGTGGAGGCGTTGTCATCATAGAGCTTCACCAGGGCGCGGATGAGGTCGCTGGCGGCGGCGTGTTCGGCAGCGTAAGCGTCGGCTTCGAATTCGTGCCGGCGCGACCAGTAGCTTGATAGTGGGGTGATGGGAAAGAGGATGATCGGAATGACCATGAAGAACAGGATCAGGGCCAGCGCCGTGCTTTGTGCCGGTACGTCCAGGCTGGCGTAGAACCAGGGCGCATCAATCAATTGGCCAAGCAGCCAGAGCAAGGCCAGTGATCCGGCGAACATCAGCACGATGCGCTGCACGATGTGACGTTTGCGGAAATGGCCGAGTTCATGCGCCAGCACGGCTTCGATCTCGCTGGCTTGCAGGCGTTCGAGCAGAGTGTCGAAAAAGACAATCCGTTTGTTGTTGCCAAAGCCGGTGAAGTAGGCATTGCCGTGGGCCGAACGCTTCGAGCCGTCCATTACGAACAGGCCGTTGCTGCGAAAGCCGCAGCGGATCAGCAAGGCTTCGATGCGGGTCTTGGTGTCGCCTTCGGGCAGGGGGGTAAATTTGTTGAACAGCGGCGCAATCCAGGTCGGGTAAACAAACAGGATCAGGAGGTTGAAGACACTCCAGAATAGCCAGACCCAGAGCCACCAGAGATTGCCCATGGCAGTCATCAGCCATAACACCGTGGCAATCACCGGGGCACCGATGACCAGACCGAGCAGGGTTTGCTTGATCAGATCGGAGAAGAACAGGGCTGGCGTCATGCGGTTGAAGCCGTGCCGGGCTTCGATGACGAACTGGCTGTAAATCGAGAGCGGCAGGTCGATCAGGCCGGAAATGAACATGACGCTGAAAATCATCGCCAGTCCGTAGCTCAGGCCGGCGAATTGTCCGGACCAGAATTCATGCAGCCAGGCCAACCCGCCGCCCAGCGTGAAGGCCAGCAATATCAGGGCTTCAATCAGCAGGGCGAGAATTGCCGTATTGCTGCGGTCGACCGTGTAATCAGCGGCTTTTTGATGCGAGGCGAGGGTGATTTTTTCGGCAAATTCGACCGGCACCGCGTTGCGGTGGGCTTGAACATGGCGGATGTGGCGCAGCTTCAACCACAGGCGGATGCCGAAGGTCATGATCAGCGCGGCGAGGAAAATCTGGCTTGTCGTTTGGGTCAGTGTTTCAGTCACGGATGCAGGGGAAGCTATGAGAAAATGCGATTTTTAAAATTTCGGGTAAAGATTATATGGCAGGCAACGCAAACAACCTCGTCTGGCTGGATATGGAAATGACCGGCCTGAATCCGGACGGCGACCGCATCATCGAACTGGCGATGGTTGTCACCAATTCCGAATTGCAGTTGGTGGCCGAGTCGCCCGCCTGGGTGGTGCATCAGTCGGACGAAACACTGGCGGCCATGGATGATTGGAACCAGAAAACCCACGGACGTTCCGGACTGATTGACCGCGTTCGTGCCTCGACTCTGAGCGAGGCCGAGGTTGAGGCGGCGGCACTGGCATTTCTGCAGAAATATTCCGGCAAAGGGCATTCGCCGATGTGCGGGAATTCGATTGGTCAGGACCGCCGTTTCATGGCTCGCTACATGCCGACACTGGAAGACTTCTTCCACTATCGCAATCTGGATGTCAGTACCCTCAAGGAATTGTGCAAGCGCTGGCAGCCGGAAATTTACAGAGGCTTCAAGAAGAAGAGCAAGCACACGGCACTGGCCGATATCTACGAGTCGATTGACGAGCTGAAGTATTACCGCGAGCACTTTCTGGTCAAGCCGGTCAGCCAGTAAGCGGCAAGATGGCGGCTGAAGACGCCTTGTTTTTCAGCCGTTTGCGGTCAACGTCGGTAAAGACGGAATTTCTCCCGGCGCTCGCCAGGCCGGTTGCCTTCCCAGACGCGAGTCCAGCTTT
>JAVEXE010000207.1:0-4036 GCA_034004105.1 Azonexus sp.
TGTCTTGCGGGTGCAGTTGGATGCGGAACGGATGAATTCCCATGGCTTGACGCCGCAGGATATCGCGGCTGTGCTGGCGATGTCGAACACGTTGCAGACCTCGGGCAGCCTGGTGGCCAATAATCGCGAATTGCTGGTGCAGACTGGGGCTTTCCTAGAGTCGGCAGCGGATGTGCGGCGGCTGGTGGTTGCCGTGCAAGGGCCGGCAACGGCGCGCAAGCCGGTTTATCTTGGCGATGTGGCAACGGTCGAGGATGGCCCGGATCAGCCGCAGCGCTACGCCTGGTTCGGCCAGCGTGCCGCTGCGGCTGATACATTTGTCGAATCGCCAGCGGTCACGATACAGATTTCCAAGCAGCCGGGTGTCAATGCGGCGGATGTGGCCAATGCTGCGGTCGACCGCATCGCAAGCCTGAAAAACGTGGTCATTCCGGATGGCGTCGAGGTGACGGTGACGCGCAATTACGGTGAAACCGCGACCGAAAAGGCGCAGAAGTTGATCGGCAAGCTGGTGTTTGCCACCGCGTTTGTGGTTGCCCTGGTGTTCTTTGCGCTGGGCAAGCGCGAGGCCTTGATTGTCGGCATCGCGGTGACGCTGACCTTGGCAGCGACGCTCTTTGCCTCCTGGGCCTGGGGCTTCACGCTCAATCGGGTGTCGCTGTTTGCGCTGATTTTTTCCATTGGGATTCTGGTCGATGACGCGATTGTGGTGGTGGAGAACATTCATCGCTGGCAAGGCTTGCATCCGGAAAAAACCTTGCTCGAAATCATCCCGCTGGCGGTTGATGAAGTGGGTGGGCCGACCATCCTGGCGACCTTGACGGTCATTGCTGCCTTGCTGCCGATGGCTTTCGTCTCCGGGTTGATGGGGCCGTACATGAGCCCGATCCCGATCAACTCGTCGATGGGGATGGCGTTGTCGCTGGCGATTGCCTTTGTGGTCACGCCCTGGCTGGCGTTGCGCCTCATGAAGTCGCATGGCGGCGCTCACGCCGGGACGCCGGCACCCGTCTCGAAGCTGGATGCCGGACTCGATCGTGCTTTCCGCAAACTCCTGACGCCCTTCCTTGATCCGCTCAAGGGCGGTGCGGCCAGGATCAAACTGGCCATTGCCGTTGTTCTGCTGATTCTTGGCTCGGTCTCATTGGCGTATTTCCAGCTTGTCGTGCTCAAGATGCTGCCCTTCGACAACAAGAGCGAATTCCAGATTGTGGTCGACATGCCGGCGGGCACGCCGGTTGAGGAAACGGCGCGGGTGCTGCAGGAAATTGGAATGGAACTCGCCAAGGTGCCGGAAGTGGTGAATTATCAGGCCTATGCCGGCACGGCCAGTCCGATCAACTTCAATGGCCTGGTGCGGCAGTACTATCTGCGGTCGACGCCGGAAAAAGGCGATATTCAGGTCAATCTGGTGGATAAGGCGCACCGTTCGCGACAGAGTCACGAGATTGCCGCTGGCCTGCAGGCGGCGGTTGAAGCAGTGGGCAAGCGCAATGGTGGCGTTGCCAAGGTCGTTGAAGTGCCGCCGGGGCCACCGGTGTTGTCACCGATTGTCGCGGAAATTTACGGGCCGGATTACGCCGGACAGATTGCCGTGGCCAAGCAGGTTCGTGCAGCGTTCGAGCAAACGGCGGACATTGTTGCGGTCGACGACACGGTGGATGCCGATTCGCGCAAATATGTGCTGCATGTCCGGCAGGCCAAGGCGGCGCAACTGGGCGTGGCAACACGGGATGTTGTCGAGGTGGTGGGCATGGCGCTCGGTGGTGTCGATGTGACGCAGGTGCGAAACACAGGGGGGAAATACGCGCAGCCAATTCGCCTGACCTTGCCGGCGGCGCAAAAGTCGTCGCTGGATGCCGTGCTGAAATTGCGCGTCCGTTCGCGTGACGGTGCGCTGGTGCCCGTGTCGGAACTGGTCGAAGTGCGCGATGCGACACGCGAGAAGACCGTGTTTCATAAGGACCTGCTGCCGGTGGTCTACGTCGTTGGCGACATGGGCGGCACGCTTGATTCGCCGCTTTACGGCATGTTTGATATCCGCAGCAAGATCAACGGTATGGCTCTCCAGGAAGGCGGCACGCTGGGTGAATGGTTCATCCGCCAGCCAGACGATCCCTACGCCGGCTACAGCGTCAAGTGGGATGGTGAGTGGCAGGTGACTTATGAAACCTTCCGCGACATGGGCCTGGCCTACGCCGTCGGGCTGATCCTGATTTATCTGCTGGTGGTTGCCCACTTTGGCTCGTATCTGGTGCCGCTGATCATCATGGCCCCGATTCCGCTGACCATCATCGGCGTGATGCCCGGCCATGCCTTGTTTGGCGCGCAATTCACCGCCACCTCAATGATCGGCATGATTGCCCTGGCCGGCATCATCGTGCGCAATTCCATCCTGCTGGTCGATTTCATCAAGCAGCAGGTCGCCGCAGGGATGGATTTTCACGACGCGGTGATTCAGTCAGCGGCCGTGCGCGCCAAGCCGATTGCACTGACGGCCCTGGCGGCGATGCTGGGGGCGATGTTTATCCTGGATGACCCGATTTTCAATGGCCTGGCGCTGGCGCTGATTTTCGGCATTCTCGTGTCGACCCTGCTGACCCTGGTCGTCATTCCTGTGTTGTATTACGCCGCTTTCAGAAAGGAACACGCATGAGCATCGAACGCATCATCCGCATCATGGCCGGATTTTTTGTCTTGCTGTCGTTGGCCTTAGGCTGGCAGGGGAGCCCGGTTTTCGTCTCCGAATGGTTCCTGGCGTTCACGGCCTTCGTTGGCTTCAATCTGTTGCAAAGCGGCTTTACCGGCTTTTGCCCGCCGGAAAAACTGCTGAGCAAGATGGGTTTCAAGTCTGGCAGTTCCTGCGGCCGCTAAAATTCATCGCCCGGTTCACCGCCCGGATTATTCCGGGCCGCTGACTTTATTGCCTCGGCGGGCTTGGTAAAACTGCAGGCTGCGCTTTCGTTTCGCCTTGACGCGCCAGTACCAGACGGCACTGATGATGAAATAACTGGCCAAGCCAAAGAACACGGCCATGATGGCGAGGCCGGTGATCAATGGCAATCCTAGCTGGCTGAGCCGTTCCCAGAGCGTGACGTCGGGATCGGCTTCCGGCGGGGTGTCGGGGATGCTTGTGTCGACCTCGACGCCGTAAATCCAGACCCCGAGTTGATACGCCGCGTAGTACACGGGGCCAAAGGTGACGGGATTGGTGACCAGGGTGCTTGCAGCAGCAGCAGGAACATTCGCGCGTAGCAAGACTGCCGCCGCTGCCGAAAATGGAATTTGCGCAACGGGGATCAGGAAGCCGAAAAAAACGCCCAAGGCAACCCCCAGGGCAACCCCGCGTCGTGACCAGTGCCACAGCTGCGGGTGCCCGAGGAAGGGATGTAACCAGCGCAACCAGCGGTTTTCCATGATTTGTTCACGGGTTGGAATGAAACGGTTGCGCTTGGCGGGTTGGTTCATGAGGCAGAGGCGGCTGAGAGGCGTAATCAGGGGAAAATACAGCGTTGCAAGGCGGGCAATGATACCGCTTGGATGCGTCAAACGGCGCTTTGTTGCGCTTGTTGCCTGGCTTTTTTGTGGGGAATACAACAATCCCGGATGCCGCGGATCCTCGTTGGCTGGGAGGATTTTGTTGCCCAGCTTGCATCAGGCTTCGCTTGCCGGAATACTGTGCGCAGGAACTGGCAGAAGGATTTTGACTGACGTTGTTTTTCCAGCCAGTACCGGGTAAGCGGCGCTATGCCGCAAAACAATAATCCTGATGGAGGAAGACAATCATGACCTTGCCTGTTCTTGTGCGCGCTCACAAGCTTTCCCAGAATGCATCACTTTGTGTTTCCGGATTCAATCTGATCAGTGCGGATTCGCCTGCGATTGAGGCGATGACGGATTTTTCCCGGGTAAATGTCGTCAGCATTGGTCCGGATGCGGTGGTGGATGAAGCCAATGCGCGAATGATTTCGCGGGGTGTCCGACTGCTGATGGTGGTTGGAAAAAACGAGGATGTACTTGGCTTGATTACGGCACG
>JAVEXE010000208.1:0-4029 GCA_034004105.1 Azonexus sp.
GCGCTGGGGGCGTAGTGCGGCACCGGAACAGCAGGCAAACCGGCCCGCGCCGCCAGCTCGCGCACCAGGGCCCAGAGATCGGGCGCTTCGCTCGGGTGCAAGGCACGCGCGCCATAGAGTCGCAGAGTCAGCCTCGAGGCAGCGGCAGGCTCGACCAGCAAAGCAAGGCCACCGGCCCCCAGTGCCAGCCACAGCCCCATGTCGCCAAAGAGCAGGCTGCCGGCCAGGGTGGCGATGCCAAGCAGGGTCACCACGAGCAGTGCCGTCTGCAGGCGGTTGAGCCAGCGATGCCGCGACCAGGCCCCTCCGATGTCGCCAAAGTCACGAGCGTTCACGCGGGGTTTCCTCGGCCACTCTGTCATCGCGCTCGCGCAACAGCCAGTAGGTTGCTCCCAGGGCCAAGGTCGCGCCCGCCAGTGCGGCGACCTTGCCCGGACTGACATCAGGGTCGAGGATCACGAACTTGCGCGCGAGCGCGATCAGCGCGATCAGGATCACCGTCTTGGCCTGGATGATGCTGTCGCGGCGCAAGGCCACGCGCACGATCGAGTGCTTGAACTCCATCGCAATCAACAACGTCATGATCATGCCGAACACGCTCTGGAACACCTTGTGGTCGAGCGGATTGAATGCCTCGATGACGAGCAGGGAGAAGACGATAGCGATCAGCTGGATCAGCGAGACCACGATAATCACGGCGATCACCGCCGACAGGACCAGCGCCACAACTTGCTCGAAGCGCTCATAGAAACTCATGACGGCCCACTGGTCGCGAAAGAGCCGAAATGGGTTGAGACGTTCTGGTTTCATAAAACATTGCCTCCCATGAAGTTCACGCAGTCGTGGTTTGGCGCATTGAAGCCAGAGTGCCATTGGTAACGGCGACTGGAACGTAAGCCTCCAACGCTACCACCTATCCATATTTTTTCAATAATGCTTCGATGGCCTCTGGTGCAAGCGGCAGTAACTCATCGATTCGGCTATTAGGCCAGGTAGGGAGTTTTTCGAGGGTGTCGGCCAGCCATTGTGCGGGGTTGATGTGGTTGAGTTTTGCAGTACCAAGCAAGGTTTGGATGACGGCGGCACGTTTGCCGGCACGCTCGGAGCCGGCAAACAGCCAGTTTTTCTTGCCAAGCGCAATGGGACGGATAGTGTTCTCAACGGGATTGTTGTCAATTGGCAGGTGTCCGCTATCGGCATAGCGGATCAGGCTGTGCCAGCGTTTCAGGGTGTAATCGATGGCTTTGGCGGTGCCGCCGCCATCGGCAGTCTGCAGGCGGATGTGCAGCAACCAGTCGTGCAATGATTGCAGGATTGGCCGACTTTTTTCAGCACGCAGTTGCTGCCTGGTTTCAATGGTTATCTGCCTGCCTTCGTCTTCAACGGCGTAAAGTTTACCAATACGTTGCAATGCTTCAAATGCAACGGTACTGGCGTTGGCCTGATGCAGGTCGAAGAATTTGCGGCGCACGTGCGCCCAGCAGCCAAGTTCGGTGCAGTTACCCAGGGTGAACAGTGATTTGTAACCGGCGTAGTCGTCAACAACGAGCTGCCCCTGCCAGCCGTCAAGGAAGTCTCGCGCATGTTTGCCACTACGGCTGGTTTGATAGTCGAATACGATGATACGCGGTCCCAATTCGAAATCGTTGCTGCGATATGCCCATAGGTAGGCCCGCTGCGTTTTACCGCTACCAGGATCCAGTTGTGCCACCGGGGTTTCGTCAGCGTGCAACACACAACCTTGCAATAAGTGCCAGATCAGCCGATCCGCCAGTGGCTGCAATGCCATACCGACGCGTCCCACCCATTCTGCCAGGGTGGAAAGCGATAGCATGACGCCTTCCCGCGCGGCAATGTGTGCGATGCGATACAGCGGCAGGTGATCAAGGTATTTGGCAGTGGTGACCCAGGCAAGTAAACCTGCTGCTGCCATGCCGCCATCAATCACGGCGGGTGGCACGGGGGCTGCAATTACGGTTTCGCATGTCCGGCAGGCGTATTGCGGGCGAATGTGGCGGTGCACGAAGAATTCGGCGGGCTTGACGTCCAGTTGTTCGGTAATATCTTCACCGATTTTGATCAGATCACTGCCGCACTGCTGGCATTGGCAGGATTGCGGTTCATGGCGGTGTTCGATGCGTGGCAGGTGATCTGGCAGCGGCTGGCGGCCAGTACGTATACGTCTGGGCTGTTGTACAGTCGGCAGTTGTTCGATTTCTGCCTCAACCGCCAGGACATCGGTTTGCCAGTCTTCTTCGAACAAACTTAACTGCAACCGCGACAGCGCTTCGCTCTTCACCCCGTAGCGAATGCGTCGCAAGTGTGCCAGTTCCAGCATCAATGCCTGGTTCTTCGTTTCCAGCAGTTTGAGTTCGTTGTTTGCTTGCGCAAGCAGCGATTGAATCAGATGCGATACCTCGGCTTTAGCTTCTGGCGCAAGGTTCAGATAATCTAATTCAATGGGCTGTTTTGCGTGTGTTTTCACGGAGTTATTATACCAGAACATCCGCGCAAAGTAGCATCAGTACTGCCTTTCAGCAATATCGGCTGACGTGGGGTTGTAACCCCAGGCGATGCCAGTCCACCCCTGCAATCAACCATTCCCACTGCGATGGTGTTAACGCAATACGGCCATCTCCCAGGCGCTGCCAGACAAACCGTCCCCGATGCAAACGACGCTGACACAGCCACACGCCCGTGCTGTCCCACAGCAGCACCTTGATGCGGTTGCCCGTGCGATTACGAAATACAAATGCTGATCCTGCACCAGGCGATCGCTGCAACGCCTGCTCCACCAGTACCGACAACCCGTCGATGCCCCGGCGCATATCCACCGGCGCAACCATCAGCCAGATCTTCTCCGGATTCGCAATCAAAGACACTTCAGCAGCTCCCCCAGCCAATGCGGCGATACCGTCGATGGTAGCTCCAGCACATGATCTCCCCGTCCGCGAAGATGCAGCATCTCTACCGGTGCGGATACCGGTCTGATCGTTACCGGAACCAGCACGGATGATTGACTGCACTCACTTGCTCGATGCCTGCGAACCCAATTGCCAAACGTCTTGGCATTCAAACCATGTTCCCGGCAATAAGCCGCCTGAGATATTCCACCAGCTTGCCATGCTTCAATATGAATCCGACGCGCTTCTGATGATGACATCGCTCCTCCTTGTAAAAAACTCAAAGATAGCAATCTCGTATCAGGGTGTTAATGTGGTAGCGTTGGAGGCTTACTTTACAGTTGTAGAAGCTGACGATGTAATCATCGATATCGTTTTTAGCCTCGGTGTGGTTCGCATACTGGCGCTGCCAGACGCGTTCCATCTTAAGATTCAGGAAGAAGCGCTCGGCGACGGCATTATCCCAGCAATTTCCCTTTCTGCTCATGCTGCAAATAAAGCCATGTTTATTGAGCAGGCTCTGGTAAAGCTCGCTGGCATATTGACTGCCCCGATCAGAATGAACGATCAGACCGGATGCCGGCTGGCGCTGCTGGATGGCCATGCTCAATGCGTCGCAGACCAGCCTGGCCGACATGTTCGGTGCCACCGTCCAGCCGACGATTCGGCGAGCGTACAGATCCAATACGATCGCCAGATAAAGCCATCCAGTACCCGTGCGGATGTACGTAATATCTGACACATACGCTGTGTCCGGCGTGGTCGGATTGAACTGCCGGTTAAGCACGTTGGCAGCCACAGGCAAATCGTGCTTACTATGCGTCGTACGGATGAACTTCCGTTTCCAAACCGGTTTGAGCGCGGCCTTGCGCATCAAACTGCGCACCTTGTGCCGACCGATCTGAATTCCCTGATTTTGCAGCGCGGTAACCAGGCGGCGACTTCCGTAACTTTGATGACTGGCCATGAATGCCGCCTTCAGGTGAACGCTGGCCTTGCATAAAACTGGTTTTTTAGTAAGCCTCCAACGCTACCACATTAACACCCTGATACGAGATTGCTATCTTTGAGTTTTTTACAAGGAGGAGCGATGTCATCATCAGAAGCGCGTCGGATTCATATTGAA
>JAVEXE010000209.1:0-4024 GCA_034004105.1 Azonexus sp.
TTCGCGCAAAGATCAGACCGGCGAGGGTGAATAGCGGCAACGCCGGCAAAGAAGGATTGACCGTGATCTGGTAATGACTGAGCGGCACCGCGGCCAGCGGCTGACCTTCACTCCAGAACAGCGCCAGAGCCAGCCCACCCAGCACGGTAAACACCGGTGCGCCACACAGCAGCAGGAGCAACAAGCCGATCGCAAAGGGCCACAGCGCCAGCGTCTGGCCATCGTATTGGCCGGCAAACAACCCGCCCAGCAAGGGCAGGAGCAAGGCCGCGATCCGCAACATCGGTGCTGCCTCCAGCCGCCAGGCGAAGCGCAATCCGAGCAGCAGAAAACCAAGCGGCATAGCCACCATGAACCAGCCGCCAGGAATGCCGTAGGCAATGGCCCGCGGCATCTCCATTTCAGCCAGGAAAAACGTCGCGCTGGCCTGCGCCAGCATCCCGCTCAGCACCGCCGAACCAACTCGGGCGTAGATGCCGGCCAGTCGCCGCAAACGCGGATCGTGCGAACCCGCGAAGCCGGCACCGAGTGACGTCAGATGCCCACCGCGCTCGGCGACCAAGGCCCCGAACATCGCCAGCACCAGCCCGGCGTGCTGAACAAAGACGGGTGCGTTGGCAATACCCACACCAAAAACAGGACGCAGCGCAATTTCGATCAGCGGCAAAACAAGCATCAACGCCAGCGCCAAGCCAGCGAGCAGTGCATCAAATGACGCCAGACGACGTAGTGTTGCGCGCATAGGTCAGCGCTTGCCTGCGCGGTAATCCTTGAGATGGCCAAGCACCTCATCAAACGTCGCCGCAGGCACCATGCTGCCGCGTATCTGCGGATGCAGGCGTTCGGCCAGCGCATTCCAAGCCTGCATTTGTGCCGCATCTGGCCGGTTGACCGCAAGACCGCGTTTCTGCATCGCGGCCACCGCCTCATCGACTTCCTTGCGTGCCTGCGCCCGAATCTCGCCACCGGCCTTGGCACCGGCTTCACGCACGGCCTGCTGGGTGGCCGGCGTCATGGCGTCCCAGGCTTTTTTGGTCACAATCAGCGCACCGACAATGGGAGCCCAATTGAGATCGAGCATGTTGCCGGCGGTGTTGTAAATCTGCGTTGCCAGCGCGAAATACGGGGTGGATGGTACAGCGTCGATCATCCCGGTCTGGATGGCCGGCAGGATGTCAGCCGTTTCCAGCGGCACCGGCGTATAGCCCAGACGCTTCATGATTTCCTGCTGTTCGGCTTCACCGCCCCAGGCAAAAAACTTCATCGGCTTGTAATCATCGGGATGACGTGCCGGCTTCTTCGAGAAGAAACGCACCCAGCCCGCATCGCCCCAGGCCAGCACGACGAAACCCTGAGCGAGGAACTTCTGCTCCATCGCCGGGCGCATTTTTTCGCGCACGTAATCCACTTCTTCCCAGCTACGGAACATCAGCGGCATCGCCTGCAGTGCGGCAATCGAGGGCTCGATTTCCCGCAAACCGGTGACCGACATCAAGGCCCCTTGCAACTGGCCGATGCGCATCCGTCGCACCATGTCGGTCTCGCCCCCCTGACTGCCGTCCGGATAGACCAGATACTTGCCGCCGCCCTGCGCCTTGCGCCAGGCCTCGCCCAAACCCATCAACTGCCGGTGGTAGAGCGAGTTTTTCGGTGCCAGCGTACCAATGCGAAGTTGCTGCTCCTGAGCGGATGCAACCGGGGCGAGCAGCACCAACAAGGCACCAAGACAAAGCGCAGCGAGCATGTTTTTCATGCAGTTTCTCCGGATCAGAAGAGGTCGGGCGATTGTTCGAGCAGCCAGACGGCCCGACGCCGCATGACCTGATTTTGCAAAGTGAGGGGGCTACCCGCGACGTCTTTTACGGTCAACGCCTGCTGCAGCAGATTTTCAAACGCAGCGCGATCCCCTGCGGGCAAAGCCATGCTTTCCGCCTTGGCGACAAACACAGCGACACTCTGGCCTTGCGCCAAGGCAATCGCCTGATCAAACCAGCGTGCGGCCTGCGCCCGGTCGCCGCCTGGTCGCGAGGCTTCCAGCGTGGCACGCAGACTCTTGAGCGCACCATTGCCCCAATCCGGATCAGTCGCTTCGGCCACTGCCGCCAGGCGAACGACCAAAGGCAAATCAGCGACGATTTCAGGATCATCCTTGGCCAGGGAAATCCAGCTTCCCCAGGCCGCAGCGGCCCAATAAGCCAATCCAACCTCTTCCGGGCTCAACCGGAATTCAGCCTGTGGATCAGCCAGCGTTTTGAGGAAACCGGGATTTCGACCTTCCAGAGCGTTGACCGCATGATTCCTCGCCCGCTGGTACAAACCCGCCGCCCGACGCCGCAGATGCTCGGCAGCAACGCTATCCTGCGCTTCGATCCGGTCAGCCTCGAAAGCGACAAAGGCATAGGCGTATTCCGTCATGCGGGCGGCCAGTCCTTCCGCCAATCCCGCATGACCCGGCGTTTGGGCCAGCACCGCTTCAGACAGCTTGAAGTAGAAGGGGGCTGCATCGCGGGCAAGCTCGGAGTCGGTTTCTGCTCCCTGGCTTTGCCCGGCCAGCTCTCCGGCCAAGCTATTGATCACCAATTGCCGCGGCGAACACGCCACGAGCGCCACAACGAGTAACAATACCAGTGGCAACAATCGAATCGGCATACGGACTCTAAACGGGTCGATAAAGCCCGCGACAGTACCCTGATCGCGTTACGACTTTATGACAGCACAACCACAACCGAACCGACAAAATTACATTGATAAGCAATATATCTTGCCGCCTCCGTTAAAATAGCCCCTCAAGTCCCCAAGACTCCAACACAACAGTCGGCATGCCAAATTTCATCCCTCTAGTCAGCCTGTTTCTCGGCGTGGCATTTTTGTTGATCGGCAGCGGACTGCTCGGCACCCTGCTGGCAGTACGTGGCGGCCTGGAAGGATTCAGCAGCCAAACGCTGGGCAACATCGGGGCGATGTATTTCGTCGGCTTCCTTGCCGGAACCTATTTGGGCCCGGTGATGATTCGCCGCGTTGGACACGTCCGTGCCTTCGCGTTCTTCACGACGGCCATCGCCTGCGCGTCATTACTTCATGAACTGATCACCAACCCCTGGGTTTGGGGCTTGTTGCGCCTGATCACCGGGATGGCCATGGTGGGCTTGTACACCACGATTGAAAGCTGGCTGAACAGTCAGGCAACGCCGGAACATCGCAGCCAGATTTTTAGTGTCTATATGGCGGTCAATCTTGGCTCTTTAGCGTTAGCACAGCAACTGCTCCACTGGAGCAATCCGGCGGGGCACGTTCTTTTTGCTTTGGCTGCGCTATCAATTTGCGCCGCCGTGATGCCCGTAGCGGCAACCCGACTGGCACAACCAGTGGTAGAGACAATACACGGGATTGGTATCAAGGCACTCTATGTTCGCGCGCCGGTCGCCTGCGCGGCTGCATTGCTATCTGGCTTGTCACAAGGGGCGTTCTGGGGGCTTGCCCCTGTCTGGGCCGACACCAGCGGCCTGGGCAATAGCGGTGTCGCATGGTTCATGACTATTGCCATCATCGGTGGCGCCTGCCTTCAATGGCCAATTGGTCAAGTCACCAACCGCCTGGATCGCGGTCATGTCATCAGCGTGATTGCCTTGCTTGCCGCACTGTTCAGCGCTGGACTACTGCTGGCAAGCGAGCGCGGATTGACCTTGGTTTTACTCGCGGCTTTCTGTTACGGCGGCTTTGCTTTTGCAATCTATCCATTGGCTGTAGCCCGCATGATGGATCGACTGAACAAGCCAGAAATCATCGCGGGTTGCGCCAGTTTACTGCTGCTTCACGGCATCGGCGCAAGCATTGGGCCATTTTTCGCCGGCGGATTAATGCATCAATTCGGCCCAGCAGCCCTTCCTGCCTGGTTCATCATCACCCAGACCCTGCTCGCTGCAGTTGCGTGGTGGCTATCAGCAAGAGCGCCAGCCAATATTGACACACAGACCCCGATGACCCCCATGGTGAGAACCACGCCCAGTGCTATTGAAATGCTCGA
>JAVEXE010000210.1:0-4015 GCA_034004105.1 Azonexus sp.
CTTGCTCAACATCGCTGTGGACGATTTCCAGGGTTTGTCGGATGAATCGATTGCCGCTGCTCCGAGCGATGGAGCGCAGGCCGTCGAGTAATGGAATGCCGGTGCTGTAGAGCAGCGCCAGCAGGTCAGCGAGCCTGGCCAGAGTGAGTTTTTGCTGGATTTCGCCCAGCAGGGGAAAGCGGAAAAGCCAACGATCTGCCTGCAGTCGCAAGCTTGGTCGAAAACGCAGGGCACCAAAAAACAAAAACAGCAAGGCGAGTGGGAGCGTCAGCAGCGTTGCCCAATGGGCGGATAGCAGGTCGGTCAGGGCAAATAGCATCCGGCTTGGCAGACTTTGCGGGATGCCACTCTGCACAACGAATTCGCGGATTTGCGGTACCAGAAACAGCATCAGGAAGAGGCTTGCGCCGGTGACCAGCAGGCCAGCCAGGGTGGGGTAGAGCAAGGCGCGATGAAGGTTGGCCTTCAGGTTTTGCGCTTGCTGCAGGTTGCGTGTCAGCCGCCTGAGTACGACAGGCAACTGACCGCTCATCTCGCCCGCCTGGATGATTCCGGTGATGCTGGGGGCGATGTTCGGGCAAGCCGCCGGGAGGGCCTCTGATAAGGCCTGACCGCCGCGCAGGGCTTGCGCCAGTTGCTGGCAGAGTTGCCCGAGCCTTGGATTGCCGCGCTGCTGGCTGAGGTCGTCGAGGCTGTCGATCAGTGGAATGCCGGCGCTGAGCAGATTTTCCAGGTGATTGAAGAAATCGATGAGTTCGTCGGGTCTGATGCGGGCAGGTGTTTTCGAACGGCGGGCGCTGAGAAGTTCCAGGCCCTGGGACTGCAGGCTTTGTTCAAGTTCAAGCAGGTTGCTGGCCTGTGTTTGGCCGGTGATGACTTGTTGTTGAGCATTGAGAGCCCTGAACTGGAAGGGATGTCTGTTCATGGTGTCAGCCCCGGTCGTCCAGATTGATGACGCGCGACACCGCTTCCAGCGTACTCAGGCCGGATTCGACCAGGCTCAGCGCTTTGTCGGCGAGGCGGCGGAATCCTTGTTGTCTGGCATGCTGGATGAACTCGGGCAGGGGTGAGTCAGCCGCCAGCAACAGGTCCAGCGTGCTGTCAAAGCTGAGGATCTCAAGCACGGGAATTCGGCCGAGATAGCCTTGCTGGCGGCATTTTGGGCAGCCGTGGGCGACAGGGGTCTGCTGGAGTGAATAACGCTGGGCTTCTTCCTCGGTTGCAGGTCGGAATGTCCGGCAGTCCGGACAGAGTCGGGGGACGAGTCGTTGCGCGATGATGCCGTTCAGGTTGCCGTGCAACATCGGCAGAGATACACCGAGTTCGTGCAGGCGTGATAAGGCGGAAAAAGTGTTGGCGGCGTGCAGAGTGGCAAATACCTGGTGCCCGGTCAGCGCAGCACGCAAGGCCATGTGTGCGGTTTCGGCATCGCGGATTTCGCCGATCAGGAGAATGTCCGGGTCTTGTCGCAGCATAGCGCGCACGCCGCCGGCAAAATCGAGTTTGACGTTGTCGGAGAGCGAAGTCTGGCGGATCAAGGGCAGGGGATACTCGACCGGGTCTTCCAGCGTCATGATGTGTCTATCATCTTGATTGAGGCGGTTGAGCAGAGAATATAGGGTGGTGGTCTTGCCGCTGCCGGTTGGGCCGGTGACCAGCAGTAGCCCATCGGGGCGTTCGAGTAAAGCTGCAAGCTGGCTGAGTTCGGATGCGGTAAGGCCAAGATTTTCCAGGGGGGTGATGCCCTTTTCCCGATCCAGGAGACGCAGGACGATGTTTTCGCCGTGAATGGTCGGCTGGCTGGAAACCCGGAAATCGATTTGCCGGCTGGCGATGCGCTCGCTGAAATGTCCATCCTGCGGGGCGCGGGATTCGGCGATATTCATGCCCGCCAGTACCTTGATCCGGCTGCAGAGTGCCGGCCAGGTCGATTTGTGCAGCGTGCGTACGGTACGCATCAGGCCATCGACACGGTAACGAATGCGCAGGCTGGCGCGTTCTGGTTCAAGGTGCAGGTCGGAGGCTTGTTCACGAACTGCGTCGGCGAGCAGGGCGTCAAGCAGGCGGACTGCCGGCGAGTCGCCGCTGATGACTTCGATCAACTGCCTCCCCTCGATTTCCTTCAGGATGCTGTCGATACTGAGTTGATGGCCGTACAACTGTTCCAGGCCATGTTCGATTTCGCTTTCGCTGGCCAAAAGTACATCGAGCGAAAAATGGGCTGGTAGATGGCTGACCAGACTTTGCTGCAGTAGCGGATCGTGCGGTTCTGCGCTGGCCAGTGTCAGGCGGGATGTTGCTTCGTCCCACGCCAGCGGCAGAATGTGTAGCCGCCTCGCCAGAGTTTCCGGAATCCATGTTGAGGCACCTGGCAGGTTTGCGTGCTGATCGGCATCGAAGCGCTTCAGCGAGAGTTGGCTGGAAAGGCTGTCGATGACGCCTTTTTCGCTGGCGAAGCCGAGACGGTGCAGCAATTTGCCCAGTGGCTGGTGTTGACGCTGCTGTTCGATCAGGGCGATGCGTAGTTGGTCCGGGGTGATTGCGCCGGCTTCTACAAGGCGTTGACCAAGGGCTTGGTTTGGCATCATTCGCTTCGTCCGGGTAAATGGATCTGGAAATGCCGCGCATGCTTCGGTGGGTGGAAGTCGGCGGCATCGGGCAGGTAGGCTGCCAGGCCGCGGAAATCCCCTTCCAGGCTGGGGGCTTGCACCACGACCGGGCGCAGGAAGATGACCAATTCGGTTTTCTGGGCGCGGTTGTTGCGGTTGTGGAAAATTTCGCCGAGCAGGGGAATTTCGCCAACGACCGGTAAGCGCTCGCTGCGATAGTCGATGCGGTCCTCCATCAGGCCGCCGAGGACGGCGATCTGCCCATTGGCGACGCGCATCACCGATTCGATTTCCCGGGTGCGTATCATCGGTACCAGATTCTCGATACCGTTCTTGCGCAGATCGGGATTTGGGTCGGCAATTTCCCGGCCCACGCTGGTGATGGTCGGGCGAATATTCAGGATCACCGAGTCGTCGGCCGCAATCTGTGCCGTTACGCCCATGACCAGACCCACCGACACGGTTTGCGGCGTGGTCGAGTAAGTGACGGTGGTGCCGACATTGGCGGTGGTTGTGGTATCGGCTTTGACGCTGAAATAGACATAGTTTTCAACGACTTTCAGCAGTGCCGTCTGATTGTTCAAGGCCGAGAGGCGGGGGCTGGAGAGCACGCGGCTGGTGCCGAAGCGTTCGAGCAGGTTAATTAGGGCGCGGGTGTCGTCGTTGCGCTGGTAGCGCAGATTGACGCTGCCCTTCAGGCTGTTGCCGGCATATTCAAAGCTGCCGCCGCGTACCAGACTGCCCCAGTCGATCCCTTGTTCATGCCCTTGGCCGAGGCTGACCTCGACGATGGTGGCCTCGATCATCACCTGGCGGCGCAGTGCATACGTCAATCGTTCGAGCAGATGCTCAATCTGCTGATGTTGTGCGTTGCTGGCAAAGACCGAGATCAGGCTTGCTTCAGGGTGAATGATCAGTTGGGTATTGACCGCTGGGGCGGCTTGTGGCGTGTCTGTGCTGCGGTCAACCAGTAACTGACGTAAATTTTTCTCCAGGTTTTCCCAGAAACGATGCTGGCTGGTGTTTTCAATCCGTGTGTTCGACAGGCTGCCCGCTGTTGCACCTGAGCCGCCTGGACTGCTGGTGCCAATCTGCATGTTGTTGCTGACGCTGGCCTGGGTGCTGCGGCTGAGATTGAGATAGTCAATCGGATAATGCTTGAGATAGGGGGTGTCGGGCAGGATGAGCAGGGCATCATTCTGAAACTCGAAGCGCAAAGGCAGTTGGCGGGCGATGCGTTGCAACAGAATGGGCAGCGGTTGTTGTACGGCATTGAGTGTCACGACACCATCGATGCCCGGTGCGAGATCAATGTCCAGGCCGCTGTCCCGGCTGATGGCGAAGAGCAAATCCCGCACGGAAACCTGGTTGACCGTAAGACTGTAGCGATCTGACATCCAGCGGGG
>JAVEXE010000211.1:0-2729 GCA_034004105.1 Azonexus sp.
GTGCGTGCCGGGCAGGCCGAGGTGTACGACCACTACACGCAGAAGCGCGTCGAGATTTACGCCGAGTACGAAACCCAGTGCAACCGCGAAGGTGTCTGCGACTTTGCTGAACTGCTGCTACGCTGTTTTGAGCTGCTGCAGCGCAACGAGCCGCTGCGCGCGCACTACCAGCAGCGTTTCCGGCACATCCTGGTCGACGAGTTCCAGGACACCAACAAGCTGCAGTACGCCTGGCTGCAACTGCTTGCCGGCGGCGTTGCCAAGCTCTTCGCGGTGGGTGACGACGATCAGTCGATCTACCGCTTTCGCGGTGCCGAGGTTGGCAACATGCGCGATTTTGAGCGTGATTACTGCGGCGACAACATCATCCGGCTGGAGCAGAACTACCGTTCGCACGGCAATATCCTTGCCGCCGCCAACGCGATCATCAAGAACAACCGCGAGCGGCTGGGTAAAAATCTCTGGACCGATGCCGGCGAAGGCGAGCCGATTCGTGCCTTCGAGGCTAATTCGGACATCGACGAAGCACGCTTCATTGTCGACGAAATCCGCGAACTGGTCCGCGACGGCGTGCCGGCGACGCAGTGCGCCATCCTTTACCGCTCGAACGCCCAGTCGCGCGTGCTTGAACACGAGTTGTTCACCAAGGGTGTGCCGTACAAGGTCTATGGCGGCTTGCGCTTCTTCGAGCGTCAGGAGGTCAAGCACGCGCTTGCCTATTTGCGTTTACTGGGCAATCCGGACGACGACACCGCCTTCCTGCGCGTGGTGAATTTCCCGACGCGCGGGATCGGTGCACGTTCGCTGGAAAATCTGCAGGCCGCTGCGCACCAGATGAATTCCAGTCTCTATAACGCGGCTGCCTCGCTGACTGGCAAGGCGGGGCAGACGGTCGGTGCTTTCATCCGCTTGGTTGAGGCGTTGCGTCAGGAAACGGAGACCTTGCCATTGCCTGAGATCATCGAGCATGTGCTCGAAAAGTCAGGCCTGACGCAGCATTACCGGGCTGATAAGGAAGGTCAGGAACGGCTGGAGAACCTGGATGAATTGATCAGTGCCGCAGCAAGCTTTGTCGATGATGAGGGGGCTATCGGTGAAGGCGGCGCGTTGGCTTCTTTTCTCGCCCATGCCTCGCTCGAATCCGGTGAGCACCAAGCCGGTGAGGGGCAGGAGGCGGTGCAATTGATGAGTGTGCACGCGGCCAAGGGCTTGGAGTTCGACGTGGTTTTCATCAGTGGTCTGGAGCAGGGGCTGTTTCCCCACGAGAATGCGGTTAGCGAGGGGCGGGATGGACTGGAGGAGGAGCGGCGTTTGATGTATGTTGCGGTGACACGGGCACGTCGTCGTCTTTACCTCTCTTGTGCACAGACGCGAATGCTGCATGGTCAGACACGATATTGCGCTGTTTCGTCATTCCTGGATGAGATTCCAGTCAATCTGTTGCGCAAGCTGAACAAAAGGGCCAGTGCACCAGCACCGACCTGGGGAGGCTACGGCGAAGCGAGCACAGAGCCTGTGGGAGATGGTTTGCGTATCGGCCAGAGTGTTGAGCATGCCAAGTTCGGCTTGGGGGTGATTGTCGCCACCGAGGGGCGCGGCGCTGATGCGCGGGTACAGGTCAATTTTGGTGGTGCTGCCGGGATGAAATGGCTGGCGCTGGAATATGCCAAACTGACGCCGGTGTGAGTGAGTATTCGCCAATTTTTGCGGTCGACCGTGGAAATGGCCCATTTTTCCGGGCTGACGGTAGATCGACCGTCGCAGCGGTGATACCCTCAATCATCTGACGACAACAGGGTTTTCCCGAAAACGCATGATGGCGAAGATCAAGGCTGGGCTGCTTTCACTACGCGACCTTTTTGCAACCGCGTGGTGGATTTTCCTGATCGTTGGGATCGGTTTTGTCGTGGCGTATCAATTCGTTGAGCCTGCGCCACCACGTCATGTGGTGATGACCAGTGGCGGCGAAAGTGGCGCCTACTATCACTTTGCCAAACGCTATGCAGCCATTCTGGCGCGCGATGGCATCACGCTCGAAGTGCTGAAATCCGAAGGTTCGGTGCAGAATCTTGAGCGCCTCAAGCGTGGCGAAGCGCAGATCGGATTTATTCAGGGCGGCGTGATCGAGACCCCGGAATTTGCTGAACTGGAGCGTGAAACAGATCATTTTGGCCTGGTTTCGCTTGGCAGCATGTTTTACGAACCGGTCTGGGTCTTTTATCGGGGCGAAACGATTGATCGTCTGAATCAGTTGCAGGGTAAGCGGATAGCCATCGGGCAGGAAGGGTCTGGTATTCGTCAGCTTGCACAGCGTCTGTTGCTCGACAATGAAGTCGATTTCAAAGCCAACATGCTGCCGATTTCCGGCCTGGATGCGGCCGAAGAACTCCAGCAGGGACGGATTGATGCGGCATTCATCATTGCTGCCGAACACGCGCCGGTCGTGCAGGTTCTGTTACGCTCACCCGGGGTGAAACTGATGAATTTTTCGCAATCCTTTGCTTACGAACGGCGCTATCCGTTTCTTACCCGTCTGACCATGCCCAAGGGGGTGGCGGATCTGGTGCGGGATTTCCCGCCGGAGGATACGCGGGTACTGGCTCCGACTGCCAGTCTGGTGGTCAGCGAGAAACTTCACCCGGCGGTACAGAATCTGCTGTTGCAGGCGGCGCGGCAGGTACATGGCAAGCCCGGTTTTTTCCAGTCGGCCAACGAATTCCCCGCTTATA
>JAVEXE010000211.1:2829-3967 GCA_034004105.1 Azonexus sp.
CCGACTGCCAGTCTGGTGGTCAGCGAGAAACTTCACCCGGCGGTACAGAATCTGCTGTTGCAGGCGGCGCGGCAGGTACATGGCAAGCCCGGTTTTTTCCAGTCGGCCAACGAATTCCCCGCTTATATGGATGCCATGCTGCCACTTTCAACGGAAGCGGAGCGTTATTTCAAGTCCGGGCCGCCATTTTTGCAACGTTACCTGCCATTTTGGCTCGCGGTTCTGGTTGACCGCATGTTTGTGTTGTTGTTGCCGATCATCGCCCTGTTGATTCCCCTGCTGCGGGTGGCGCCGGCGATTTATAGTTGGCGGGTGCGTTCAAAGGTCTTTCGCAGTTATGGTGAGCTGAAATTTCTCGAAGACGACCTGAAGCATCATTTTGATCCTGCCAAGCTGGCAGATTACCGCCGTCGGCTTGATGCGCTTGACGAGGAAGCCGCAGAATTGCATGTGCCCTTGGGCTTTACCGACTTGGTCTATACGCTGCGAGAACACGTCAATCTGGTGCGGCGAATTCTGGACAAAAAGGAACGGGGGCTATGAAGGGCTTTCTTGTCGCCAATCCCAAAGGCGGGTCGGGAAAAAGTACCTTGGCCACCAATCTGGCGGGCTACTTCGCCAGTCAGGGTAAGGTCGTGATGCTGGGTGACATTGATCGACAGCAGTCCTCCCGCGAATGGCTGGCGACCCGACCATTCGAGTTGCCAACGATTGACACTTGGGACGTTGGGGTCGATAACATTGCCCGTCCGCCAAAAGGCACCTCGCATGTGGTGCTCGATACGCCGGCGGGTTTGGGTGGAAAACTCCTCGACCGGGTTTTGAAACTTTCGACGCGGGTGATTGTTCCCGTTCAGCCCTCGATTTTTGACATGCGCGCTACGCGGAGTTTTCTTGAGGCGCTGCTTGATGAAAAAGCAGTACGCAAGGGCAAGGCTGATGTGGCTGTGATTGGTATGCGGGTGGATGCGAGGACGCGGGCAGCGACAGAGCTGGAACGCTTTTTTGCCGGTTTTGAACTGCCGGTACTGGCCTATCTTCGTGATACGCAGGTCTATGTTCAGGCGGCGGCCGCTGGCATGACCTTGTTTGATCTGCCGCGCTCCCGTGCTGAGCGGGATATCGAGCAATGGCAGGC
>JAVEXE010000212.1:0-3956 GCA_034004105.1 Azonexus sp.
CAGCGCTGGCAGTCCGGCTTGCGGGCCTTGCAAATGTAGCGGCCATGCAGGATCAACCAGTGGTGAGCATCACGCAGGAAACGCTTTGGGGTGACGCGCAGGAGCTTTTGTTCGACCTCGACGACATTCTTGCCCGGTGCCAGTCCGGTCCGGTTGCCAAGACGGAAAATGTGGGTATCTACGGCAATTGTGGGTTGGCCAAATGCGGTGTTCAGGACCACGTTGGCTGTTTTTCGTCCAACACCCGGCAAGGCTTCCAAGGCTTCGCGGCGCTGGGGCACTTCGCCGCCATGTTGTTCGACCAGAATACGGCAGGTGGCGATGACGTTTTTGGCCTTGGTGCGGTACAGGCCGATGGTCTTGATATATTCCGTCAGACCGCTTTCTCCCAGTGCCAGCATGGCTTCTGCTGTCGGGGCATCGGGGAAAAGCCGGCTGGTCGCCTTGTTGACCCCAACATCCGTGGCTTGTGCGGACAGGATGACGGCGATGAGTAACTGAAAGGGCGAGTCGTAATTCAACTCGGTTTTCGGCTCGGGGTTCTGCGCTTGCAGGCGCTCGAAAAATGCTGCGACCTGGGCTTTTTTCATGATCCGACGCCTGCCTGCTGGGAATTTGGCTGATTACGTCGTGTTGCACGATGCAAGGGCTGAACGCGTGCCCGCAATTGTCCGCAACCGCCATCGACATCCTGGCCCGCCGATTGCCGTACCGTGGTACGAATGCCTCGATTGTGCAGGTAATGGACAAGGGCAGTCACGTGTTCGTGACTCGGGCGGCGGTAGTCCAGTGCGGCAGTAGTGTTGTACGGAATCAGATTCATGATGGCGTATTTGCCACTGAGGAGTCGGACAATCGCATCCATTTCCTCAAAGCTGTCGTTGATGCCAGCCAGCAAGGTCCATTGATACTGGATCGGATAACCGGTGCGGCGGGCGTAGATTTCTGCCTGTTCAACCAGGTCGACCGGGGCAATTCGCGGGGCTTTGGGCAGCAGGCGACTGCGTAACTCAAGGTCGGTGGTGTGCAAGGAGAGGGCTAGCGCCGGGACAACCCGCTGCTGGGGCAGACGCTCAAAAACGCGCTGATCACCAACGGTTGAGAAAACGAGATTTTTGTAACCGAAGCCGCCGGCAGTGCCAAGCAGGTCGATCGCTTCGAGTACGTTATCGAGATTGTGCGAAGGTTCGCCCATGCCCATGAAAACGACCCGTCGTAGTGGCTGCAGCCTTCGTGCCAGGACGACCTGGGCGAGCATTTCGCTGCTGCTGACCTGACGCAACAAGCCATCGCGGCCCGTCATGCAGAAGGTGCAGCCGACGGCGCAGCCAATCTGGGTGGAGATGCAGACGCCACCGCGTGGCAGGAGCACACTTTCGATGCTCTGGGCGTCATGCAGTTGTACCAGAAGGCGGGTGCCATCTTCGCCGGGGTGCTGCGATAGGAGGTCAGCAAGGCCGGACAATTGCCTGGAGAGTTCAGGCAAGGCGTCGCGCACGGCCAGGGGCAGGAAGTTTTCCGCTGCTTGGCGGCGCGTACCGCTGTCGAGAGGCTTGCCTTGTAGCCAGGCACGCAGGATACGGGCCTCGTGCTCGGGTTTTGCACCGAGTTCCTTTAATCTGGCCTTGAGCTCAGAGAGCTGCATCGGACTTGATGCTGGTCCGGGTTCAGGCACCGGCATCCGCAGTATCCCCCGCGACCACAGGGCTGGCAGGACGACGTTTGGCACGATCCGCAGCGCGGGCATCGAGCCAGTTTTTCCAGGCAATCATGCAGCCAAGCAGAATGAAAGCGCCGGGCGGCAGCAGACCCAAGAGGAAACCGGGATAGTCGGCAGGTAGTACCTGGATTGGGCTGAGGCTGGGGAACACCATGTCGATACCGCCAAAGAGGGTGCCACTGCCCAGCAATTCACGCATGGCACCCAGCAAAGCGAGTGCCCATAGCAGACCGAGACCCATGAATATGCCATCGATGGTGGAATTGAGCGGCGGGTTTTTTGCCGCAAAGGCTTCCACACGAGCGAGAACGATGCAGTTGGTGACGATGAGCGGGATAAAAATGCCCAGCACGACATAGAGTTCATGCAATTGCGCGTTGAACAGCAAGTCGACCACGGTGACCAGCGCAGCGACGATAAGGATGAAGACAGGAATGCGGATTTCGTGTGGTATCAGGTTACGTAGTGCAGCAACCGCGACATTGGCCAGCGCCATGACGATGATGGTGGCGAGCGCGAGCATGACACCGTTGACGATATTCGTGCTGACGGCGAGCAAAGGGCACAGGCCCAGCAATTGGGCGAGGGCCGTGTTTTGTTTCCAGAGCCCGTTATGGGCAATGGTGGAAAATTCTTCGCGTGTCATTGGGCGATTCCTTCCGAGAACAACTGAGCACTTCGGGTTTCCGACCAGAGTACGGCTTTGTGGATTGCTTTGGCGACAGCACGAGGACTGACCGTGGCACCCGCATAGTAGTCAATCTTTCCGCCATCCTTGCGGACTCGCCATTCTTTGGCCGGGGTTGTTGACACAGACAAGCCGGCGAATTGATGGATCCAGGGTTTTTCCTTGTTCTTGTCCTTTTTGGGTTCGATGTAATCCCCCAAGCCGGGGGTTTCCTTATGCTGGGTAACACGTACTCCGGCAACGCTGCCATCAGCGCGAACCGCAATCAGTAGGCGGATTCGTCCTGCGTAGCCATCAGGAGCCGCAGCCTCGAAAACCAGCGCACTCGGCTGCCCGGCCTTGCGAGCACGGTAGAGGACGGTCGATTCCTTCAGGCCCAATTCTGGCGTTGGTGGCAATTGAAGCGTGTCAAGCAACAGATCGTTGTCGTAGTCGCTTGCGGGCAAGACCTCGTTGAGCAGCTTCATTTTTTCTGCCAGTGCCGAGGCCTCAATGGCCGGTCGGGTCCATTGATAAACCGCGGAGAGGAGTGCGGTAAATATGATGACAAATATGAAAAGTATGGCGGCCGTCCGGACAGCCATACCGGGCGCGGTGAATTCACGCGGGGTGCCAGTCATGACTGTTTCCCCTTCATGCCAAAAATGCGCGGTTGTGTCAGTTGGTCAATCAGGGGCGCCGAGAGGTTCATCAGCAGCACGGCAAACGCCACGCCATCCGGATAGCCACCGAAAACGCGAATGATGTAAGCGAGCAAGCCCGCCCCAAAACCGAAAATCAATTTGCCACGTGGGGTCGTACAGCCAGAGACAGGGTCGGTGATGATGAAAAAAGCCCCGATCATCGTGCCACCTGAGAAGAGGTGGAAGACTGGATTGGCGAAACTTTCCGGGCGATAAAGCCACAGCAGGCCGGAAATCACAATCATCGCCGTGAGAAAAGCAACCGGAGCATGCCAGGTAATCACCTTTCTTTGCCACAGCCACAGTCCCCCCAGCAGATAGCCTGCAGCGACCCATTCCCAGCCACGTCCGGCAAAATTGCCGTAAATGTCCTGGTTGCCAAGTAAATGGGCAACATCAACTTGCCCCTCGCCGAGTTTCAAAGCGGTCTTGAGCGCGTCTAGGGGCGTTGCACCACTCAAGGCATCCGCCCGTGGGACGAGTCCAAAGACGATGTTCAGTTGTTCCGAAAGCGGAAGGTTGAGGCCGACACTGGGCCATTGGGACATCAAGGCGGGAAAGGAAACAATGCAGGCCGCAAATGCCACCATGGCGGGATTGAAGGGATTCTGACCCAAGCCACCATAAAGATGTTTGGCGATCACAATGGCAAACAGGGTGCCGGTGACGACCAACCACCAAGGGGCAAGGGGCGGAAAAGTGAGTGCAACCAGCCAGGCTGTCACCACGGCAGAACCATCCGAAAGGAACATGGCCAGTGGCTTGCCGCGAAGGCGAAGCATCACGGCTTCGGCAACGACGGCGGTAACGGAGGCAATCAGTAACTGAATCAGGATGGCGGGGCCAACCAGCCAGGCATAGGCGA
>JAVEXE010000213.1:0-3945 GCA_034004105.1 Azonexus sp.
GGACCTGGCCTATCCGCAGCCCGACGCAGGCATCTCCAAACGCCTGGATGCCTTGCTCAAGGAGAAGGTCGTAACCGTTACCGGCCTGACGGATCTGGTCTTGTTCAACGGCGACTGCATCTTCGCTGCGGCCGCCAACTATCCCACGCAGGGCACCAGGAGCCGACAACGATTCTGCAATGCGGCGAGGGTCGATCCGGGACAAAGCCTGCACATTCAATACATGCCGCCGGATAAGTCTGCCTCGGGCCGCCCGGTCGTTCTCATGTCACGAACTGTGGGCTCGCCTGATGGCGTACTGCTTGGTGGCGCGATGGTGGTGATCGACCTTGAGTACGCCCAGAAATGGATTGAAGCGTTCGAAATTGATGACGGCGATGTTCTTGCAATTGTCGACGCCGAGGGGACGCTACTGGCGCGCAACCCGCCCCTGCCCGAAGCAATTGGACGGCACACTTCGCCCCCATTGAGTCAGCCGAGCTTCGGCGAGCTAGATAGCACCGCGACTTTCACGGCGGTATCTCCCATGGATGGCCGCGAGCGCATCTTCGGCCTGAGCAAGCTGGAGCGCTTTCCGTTCGTCGTGATCGTCGGCTTCGACAAGTTGGGCGTGCTTGCCGGCTGGCAGCACCGCGCCTGGCAGTTCGCCGTCGGTTACATCTTGCTGTCTGTTCTGTCCCTGCTGGCGCTGAGGGTACAGCTGGCCACCGAGCGCCAGCGCGAGGAGATGCGCAAGTTGGCAAACACCGATGCGCTCACCGGCATTGCCAATCGACGCTACCTCATGGATCTCGGAAGTCGCGAATTCAGGCGAGCCAGGCGTTACGGCAATCCGCTGTCGGTGCTCATGCTGGATATTGACAAGTTCAAGTCCATAAACGATCGCTGGGGGCATCCAGCGGGTGATCGCGTCATTCAGGAGCTGGCGAATGTGATGATGTTTCTTGTACGCGCCCAGGATATGTGCGGTCGCCTGGGCGGCGAGGAATTCGCGCTCATCCTTCCCGAAACCGACTCGTCCGGTGCAGCGCTCATTGCTGAGCGGCTGCGCAAGACGGTCGATGAGTCCACAGCCGTCCATGCCGATGACGACACTGTGGTGAAGTTTACTGTCAGCATCGGCATTGCGTCGCTGATCCCGGGCGACGCTTCGTTCGATGCCATGCTGCAACGCGCCGACAAGGCGCTCTATCAAGCCAAGGAAGACGGACGTAATCGTTCGGTCATCGCGAGTAACCAGCCTTACCTCGAATAGCCGCTTCCTGCACCAGATCCCCTCGTCAGCACGGCACCCTTGATGGCTAGAAAGCCCCTTCCATGCAAGCCCCCGCGCCGCGTCAATCCGTTCTTCATCGCCACACCACACGGCTTGGTTGCTTAAATTAGAGTTGGCTTATATTCTGGTAGATATAAGCAGACAACAACCAAAGGAGACCGTATGGCCAAGATCATTGTCGTCGGGGCTGGCATAGGGGGCGTGCCGGCAGCCTATGAGTTGCAAGCGAAGCTGGGAAGATCGCATCGCGTTACGGTTGTCAGCGCGAGCGAGTATTTTCAGTTCATTCCGTCGAATCCCTGGGTGGCCGTTGGCAAGCGGGCGCGGGACGAGATTACGGTGGAGTTGCGGCCCCACCTCGAGAAGAAGGGGATCGCCTTTGTTGCGCAGCCGGTCGCGTCGATTCTTGCCGAGGAAAACCGACTCAGGCTTGCCGATGGGGCGCTGCTGGATTACGACTACCTTGTCATCACGACGGGGCCGCGCCTGGCTTTTGACGAGGTGCCGGGCTCGGGGCCTGTTGGCGGTTTCACCCATTCCATCTGCACCACCGACCACGCAGAACGGACGTTTGCGGCCTACGAGCGCTTTTTGCAGAACCCCGGGCCCGTTGTGGTGGGGGCGATGCCGGGGGCCAGTTGCTTTGGCCCGGCCTACGAGTTCGCCTTCATTCTGGATGCGGATCTGCGGAAGCGGAAGCTACGCCACAAGGTGCCCATCACCTATGTGACCAGCGAGCCCTACGTGGGGCACCTGGGGCTTGGCGGTGTGGGGGATTCGAAGTCCATGCTCGAAAGCGAGTTTCGCAACCACGACATCAAATGGATAACAAACGCCAGGACGACCCGGGTCGAGCCTGACCGCTTGTTCACCACCGAACTCGATGGCCTGGGCAATGTGCTGCGGGAGCATGAGTTGCCCTTTCTGTTTTCGATGATGTTGCCGGCCTTCAAGGGGGTGGATGCGGTGGCGGCGGTGGACGGGTTGTGCAATCCGCGGGGGTTTGTGTTGATTGACGAATACCAGCGAAGCAGAAAATACAGGAACATTTTTTCGGCGGGTGTGTGCGTTGCCATTCCTCCCGTGGAGGTAACCCCGGTGCCCACCGGTGCGCCGAAGACGGGCTACATGATCGAGACGATGGTGACGGCCATTGTCGAAAACATTGCGGCAGACCTTGCCGGGCAAGAGGCCAGTGCCAAAGGAACCTGGAATGCCATCTGTCTGGCCGACATGGGTGATACGGGGGCGGCCTTTGTTGCCCTGCCGCAATTGCCGCCCCGCAACGTCAATTGGTTCAAGAAGGGAAAGTGGGTGCATCTGGCGAAGATCGCCTTCGAGAAATACTTTCTGCACAAGGTGCGCTCGGGCTCGTCCGAGCCGGTTTTCGAGAAGTACGTCCTGAAAGCGCTGGGCATTTTCCGTCTCGAGGACAAGTAAGCGGCGGGGCAAAAAAAAGCGGCCCGAAGGCCGCTGAAACAACGCTATAACAGGGAATCGTTAGCTTACTTCTTGCGCACCGGCGGGATGTCGGTGCAGCTGCCGTGGGCAACTTCAGCCGCCATGCCGATGGTTTCGCCGAGGGTGGGGTGGGGGTGGATGGTCTTGCCGATATCCACGGCGTCCGCGCCCATCTCGATGGCCAGGCACACTTCGCCGATCATGTCGCCGGCCGACGGGCCGACGATGGTGCCGCCGATGACCCGGTGGGTTTCGGCGTCGAAGATCAGTTTGGTGAAGCCGTAGTCGGCACCGTTGGCGATCGCGCGGCCGCTGGCGGCCCACGGGAACTTGGCGGTTTCGACCTTCTTGCCTTCGGCCTTGGCCTGGGCTTCGGTGTAGCCGACCCATGCCACTTCGGGATGGGTGTAGGCCACGCCCGGGATTACGGTGGCGTCGAAAGCGGCCTTGTGGCCGGCAGCGACTTCGGCGGCCACGTGGGCTTCATGCACGGCCTTGTGGGCCAGCATGGGTTGGCCGACCACGTCGCCGATGGCGAAGATGTGGGGCACGTTGGTGCGCATCTGGGCATCGACCGGGATGAAGCCGCGCTCGCCGACGATCACACCGGCGTTTTCGGCGCCGATCTTCTTGCCGTTGGGCGCACGGCCGGCCGATTGCAGAATCATGTCGTACTTGACCGGTTCCGTCGGGGCGCCTTCGCCTTCGAAGGTGACGTAGAGGCCGTCTTCACGGGCATCCACGCCAACCGTCTTGGTCTTGAGCATGATCTTGTCGAAGCGCTGGGCGTTCTGCTTTTCCCACACTTTGACGGCGTCACGGTCGGGGCCCTGCATCAGGCCGTCCATCATTTCGACCACATCGACGCGGGCGCCGAGGGACGAATAGACGGTGGCCATTTCGAGGCCGATGATGCCGCCGCCGATGACCAGCAGCTTGTCGGGCACGAAGCGCAATTCGAGTGCGCCGGTGGAATCGACAATGCGCGGGTCACGCGGGATGAAGGGCAGATGCACCGCGGCGCTACCGGCGGCGATGATGCACTGCTTGAACTTCACCACCTTCTTGTCGCCGGTCTTGTCCTGGCTGGTGCCGGTGGTGCCTTCGACTTCGAGATGGTTCGGGTCGAGGAAGTGACCGTAGCCGCGGATCACGTCCACCTTGCGGCCCTTGGCCATGCCGGCCAGACCGCCGGTGAGCTTGCCGAC
>JAVEXE010000214.1:0-1564 GCA_034004105.1 Azonexus sp.
TTCTCATTGGCCGTAAGCAATCTGCAATACCTGATCACCTTTACGGTGATGCTGGCGACGGCCTTGATTACGGGTCATCTGACCGCGAATCTGAAGGAACAGGCGGCTGAAGCAGAGCGCCGTGAACAGCGCACTCACGCCTTGTATCAGATTGCCAGCCAGTTGGCCGGTGCGCTGAATCTGCAGCAAGTTCAGGAAATTCTCGATCATTTTGTCCGTGATGGCTTTGCAGGACAGGCAGGCGTGTTTCTTGGGGATGATCTGGCACCCTTGCAGGCCGGTAAATTGTCGGTTTCTGCGGTCGACCTGCAACAGGTGATCAAAAGTGGTGAGCGTCAGACCTTGCAACTGTCTGGTGCGCAAAGCATTCTTTTCCCTTTGCGCGCGCCAATGCGGGTCCGGGGGGTTCTGGTCGTTCAGTTGCCGGAAATTTCGGTGGCGGAAGGCGATCTGGCACTGCTTGAGGCGCTGTCCTCGTTGGTCGCGATTGCGGTGGAGCGTCTGCACTATGTTGAGGTGGCGCAGCAAAGTGAGCTGGAAACAGCGACCGAGCGATTACGTAGTTCCATCCTGTCGGCCTTGTCGCACGATTTGCGTACGCCGCTCACCGTCCTGGTTGGTTTGGCCGATTCGATCTGTTTGGCGGGTGATTTGCCCGCTCAGGTCGATCAAAACGCCCGCCAATTACGCGATCAGGCGGGACGGCTGGCCAGTTTGGTGGCCAATCTGCTCGAAATGGCGCGCCTGCATGCAGGTTCCGTGACCTTGCGTCTGGAGTGGCAACCCTTGGAGGAAGTGATCGGCAGTAGTCTGAAGCTGCTGGGTGATGCCATGGGGGGGCACCGGCTACACCTGGATATTCCAGTCGGCTTGCCTCTATTGCGTTTTGATGCCGTGCTCATTGAACGTGTGTTGTGCAATTTGCTTGAAAATGCCGCCAAGTATTCGCCTGCAAATGGGCAAATCGGGATTTCGGCGGCGGTTGTCGGGCCGTGGGTTGAGGTGGTGGTCAGCGACGAAGGGCCAGGCTTTCCAGAAATGGCCATGGCGCAGTTGTTCGAGATGTTCGCGCGCGGTCAGGCCGAATCTTCAACTCCGGGCACAGGCCTCGGGTTGGCGATCTGCAAGGCAATTATCGATGCGCATGGTGGCGAGATACGGGTTGAGAACGTCCCGAGCGGCGGTGGTCGGGTGATCGTTTCGCTGCCGCGCGGCAATCCGCCACTCATCGAGTTGGAGGCCGAATGAGCGTGCAAGCAGCGCAAATTCTGATGGTCGAGGACGAGGCGCAGATTCGGCATTTTGTTCGTCTGGCCCTGGAGCGGGAGGGCTTCGCAGTGACCGAAGCGGGCAATTTGAGCGATGGTCTGCGCCGTGTCGGTGAGGCCAGCCGGGATCTGGTGATTCTCGATCTTGGCTTGCCAGATGGAGATGGCATTGATTTTGTTCGCGCCTATCGGGGATGGTCGGATCGTCCGGTGCTGATTCTTTCTGCCAGGGCCGACGAGCGGCACAAAATTGATGCGCTGGACGCTGGGGCGGACGATTACCTGACCAAGCCTTT
>JAVEXE010000214.1:1664-3914 GCA_034004105.1 Azonexus sp.
ACGTGACCTGAATGTGCGGGATGGCTTTTTAATGGTCGTTCTGGTGTGGACCGTATTGCCGGCTTTTGCGGCACTGCCATTCATGTTGCAATTGGGCATCAGTCATACCGATGCCTACTTTGAAGCCATGTCGGCCTTGACGACAACCGGGGCGACAGTCCTTTCCGGACTCGACAGCCTGCCGATGTCGATCAATCTCTGGCGGCATCAACTGGTCTGGATTGGTGCGATGGGGCTGATCGTGCTGGCCATTGCTATCCTGCCATTACTGGGGATTGGCGGTCGTCAGATGTTCAAGGCCGAGACGCCTGGGCCAATGAAGGATGCCAAGCTGACCCCACGGATTGCCAGTACGGCCAAGGGGTTGTGGGGCGTTTATGTGGGTGTGACGGTACTATGCATCCTGGCTTACCATTGGGTCGGGATGAGCTGGTTCGATGCTGTCTGTCATGGATTTTCCACCATGGGGCTGGGAGGGTTCTCGACCCACGATGCGAGCTATGGCTATTTCGATTCGCCAGCGATTGAAGCCGTGGCGATAGTTTTCATGCTGATCGCCGGCATGAATTTTGGCACCTTGTTTTTGGCGGTGGCCCGGGGGTCGCTGCAGCCTTATATGCATGACCCGGAGGCGCGCTGGTTTTTGCTGGTTTGTGCCGTATCGGTTTTGGGGATTGCTGTTTTTCTCTGGCTGCAAGCGGTTTATCCCACTTTTTTGCTGGCGTTTCGTCATGCAGCGTTCAATGTCATATCAATTGCGACAACCACGGGTTATGCCAGCGTCGACTACGCACAGTGGCCTCTCTTTGCCCCCCTGTGGATGTTGTTTCTTTGCAGTTTTGCCACCAGTGCAGGGTCGACCGGTGGGGGAATCAAGATGGCGCGGGCGCTATTACTTTACAAGCAAGTCTATCGGGAAATCCTTCGGGCCATGCACCCGAGCGCGGTGTACAGCATCCGGATAGGCGGGGTGATGGCACCGCAAAGCATCCTTTTTGCCGTGCTGGCGTTTGGTTTCATGTACATGGTCAGCCTGGTGTCGCTCACCTTGTTACTGGTGTTCACCGGGCTTGATGTCATCACGGCATTTACCGCAATCGTGGCATCGGTTAACAACACCGGGCCTGGGCTGGGTGAAGTGGGACCTTCGACAACGTTTGCCGTGCTGAACGATTTCCAGACCTGGGTATGCATTTTTGCCATGCTGCTGGGGCGTCTAGAAATTTTTACCCTGCTGGTGGTGTTGACCCCAGCATTCTGGCGACGTTGACAAAGGTCTGTGATTTCCTTGCCTCGTGGCGCAGGCTCGTCGCTTCAACGCCGCTGCAGCAGCACGCCAGACTCCAGGTGATGCGTGTAGGGGAATTGGTCGAAAATGGCGGTGGCGCTGATCTGATGCGTGCTGCTGAGGGTAGTGACGTTTTCCAGCAGGGTCTGCGGGTTGCAGGAAATGTAGAGGATGTTGTCGAAGCTGCTGACCAGGGCCAGTGTGGCTGGGTCCAGGCCGCTGCGGGGCGGGTCGACGAATATCGTGGAAAAGCGGTAGCTGCACAGATCAACGTGCTTCAGGCGTTGGAATATTTCACGCCCAGCGAGTGCGGCACTGATTTCTTCACTGGCCATACGGGCGATTTTTACGTTACTGATGCCGTTGACCGCAAGATTGTGTTCCGCTGCCCGGACGGAACTCTTGCTGACCTCCGTGGCTAAAACCTGTTCAAACAGCGGTGCCAGTGCAACGGTGAAGTTGCCATTGCCGCAATACAGTTCCAGTAGGTCACCGCCGAGTTCTCTGGCCTTATTGCAGGCCCAGGAAAGCATGTGGTGATTGACGCCGCCGTTGGGCTGGCTGAAGCTGCCTTCAAATTGGCGATACTGCAGCGGTCGACCGTGAAAATCGAAACTTTCGTCAACCCAGTCGCGGCTCAGGACGAGCTTTTGCCCCTTGCTGCGACCGATCAGGGCAATGTTCAGGTCCTCAGCCAGATTGCGTGCGGCGCCTTCCCATTCGGCGTCGAGTTTGCGGTGGTAAATCAGGGTGACCAGCATGTCGCCGCTCAAGGTGGCAAGAAATTCGACGCCATACAAACGCCGATGCAGGATTTCCTGTTCGAGTGTTGCGCTACGCAGACGGGGCATCAACTCACAAATGTGCTGGCTGGCTACCGGAAAATCCTGCATCAGGACGGGGCGGCGCGGGTTTTCCGGATCGAACATTGCGTAATCCCAAGCATCGCCGTGATGCCAGGC
>JAVEXE010000019.1:0-15199 GCA_034004105.1 Azonexus sp.
CCTACGATGTTCGCGCTGCTGCACGGGAGCAAATTGAATCCCTGGGTGCCAAATTCGTCGACACAGGCGTCTCGGCCGACGGCAGCGGCGGATATGCCCGCGAGCTGACGCCTGAAGAAAAGGCCCAACAAGCAGAGAAGCTGGCCAAGGCAATCGCAGCCGCCGACGTCGTCATCAGCACCGCAGCCATTCCCGGCAAGCGCGCCCCGATCATCATCACGACCGAGATGGTTGCCCGGATGAAGTATGGTGCGATCATCGTCGACATGGCCGCTGAATCTGGCGGAAATTGCGCCCTCACTCAAGCGGGAGAGCACGTTGTCGCCAACGATGTACATATTCACGGCCCACTCAATCTGGCTTCCCGCATGCCAACGCACGCCTCGGAGTTGTACGCCAAAAACCTCTTTAATTTCCTTTCACCATGGATCAAGGATGGCAATCTGAGCATCGACTGGGACGATGAAATCATCGCCGGCACCCTACTTTGCCGCGATGGTCAGACGGTCCATACAGCAGTGAAACAAATCATGGGAGACGCCTGATGGACGGCCTGCTCGCGCTTTACATCTTCATGCTCGCCGCTTTTACCGGCTACGAGATCATTGCCAAAGTACCGGTCATCCTGCACACGCCCTTGATGTCCGGCTCGAACTTCATCCACGGCGTGGTTGTCGTTGGTGCCATGATTGTCCTGGGCATGGCCGACACCCCTATGCAACAAGCAATCGGCTTCTTCGCCGTTGCGCTGGGTGCGGCGAACGCAGCCGGCGGCTATGTCGTGACGGAGCGCATGCTCGGCATGTTCAAAAAGAAGGAGAATCACCAATGACTGCGCCTTTTTACGTTCAAGGCGCCTGGTTTATCGGTGCCCTGCTGTTCATTTTCGGCTTGAAAGGCATGAGCTCACCAGCCAGTGCTCGCCGTGGTATTGTCATCGCGGGTTACGGGATGCTGTTGGCAATCGCAGCCACTTTCCTGATTCCCGGACTGCAAAATATCGGTCTGATGGCCCTGGCCCTGATTCTCGGTGGCGGCGGAGCCTGGATTTCGGCACAAAAAGTCAAAATGACCGACATGCCGCAAATGGTCGCGATTTATAACGGGATGGGCGGCGGGGCAGCCGCTGCCATTGCCGCAGTCGAATTTGCCAAAGGTGAAATGCATGGCCTTGTCGCCACAACGCTGGCGGTACTGGGGGCGTTGATTGGGGCGGTTTCGTTCACCGGCTCTTGTGTGGCCTGGGCAAAATTGCAAGGTGTGCTCAAAAAGGCCTATCGTCTGCCGGCACAAAACGCGGTCAACCTCATTTTAGGTGCAATTTCCATTGCCCTCGGCTTGGCGGTCATTGCACTGGCACCGGAACAGCCAGCGCTGGTAATTGGATTCTTTGTGGTTGCACTGATCCTGGGACTGATCGTCACCCTGCCGATTGGTGGTGCCGACATGCCGGTTGTCATTTCACTTTTCAATGCCTTTACCGGTCTGGCGGTCGGTTTCGAAGGCTATGTTCTGGGCAACCCCGCCTTGATCATTGCTGGCATCGTCGTTGGTGCTGCAGGCACACTGCTAACCATGTTGATGGCCAAAGCAATGAATCGGCCACTGTCGAACATCTTGTTTGTGCCGATGAGCACGAACAGCGGCAGTAGCGAAGCCGTCAGCGGCACCATGAAGGAAGTCGGGGCGCTTGATGCGGCCGCCATGATGCGCTATGCCAGCAAGGTCATCATTGTTCCGGGCTATGGCATGGCGGTTGCGCACGCCCAGCACAAGGTCTGGGAAATGACCGAACTGCTGGAAGAGGCCGGCGTCGAGGTCAAATTTGCCATTCACCCGGTCGCCGGGCGCATGCCGGGCCACATGAACGTGCTGCTGGCTGAAGCGGGTGTTCCCTACGACAAGATTTTCGATCTGGAAGAAATCAATGCAGAGTTTGCTCAGGCAGATGTGGCCTTGATTATTGGCGCCAATGATGTGGTCAATCCGACAGCTCGCACGGACAAGAGCAGTCCCATTTACGGCATGCCCATTCTCAATGCCGACATGGCGCAAAACGTCATCGTTATCAAACGCGGCAAAGGCACGGGGTACTCCGGAATCGAGAACGCCCTGTTTTACACCGACAACTGTCGTATGTTGTATGGCGATGCACAACCGATGGCCGGTGAGATTATTCAGCACTTGAAGTCTATGGGCTGATTTTTGCAAACTGCTGGCAGCAAGCGACAATCGCCTTACAATACGGGATTGTCGCTTCACCGGGATTTGGCATGAAACGAATTGACGACGGCCTGTTCTGGGCCGCATCACTACTGGCAGTCGCGCTGTGGATTGGGTCAATCACTGCCGGAAATGCCGCACATGGCTACGGCGTGCTGGCGCTTATACTCTTGGGTGCCAACCTTTTTTCCTTGCGTGAACGAAAACGCTGGAAGAAGCGTCAGTCTGGCTATGTTGACGAGCTGACTACCGTCATGTCCGAGTACCACGTTTTGTCGAACGAAGCGATGGCACATGCCGAGATGCAGTTCTCGTCGCTCGAACAAGAAATGCGCGATGCTCAGAAGCTGATACGCGACTCCGTCAATCGACTCTCCGGCAGTCTGACTGGCCTTGAGTCACAATCCAGCAATCAGCAGGCCATTCTGCAATCCCTGATCAATGAAATGCTCAGCATGACGGGCTCTGACAACAGCCACGACGCTGAGCACGCTGGCCTGCAGCGTTTTTTCGACGAAACCAACGCCTTGATCGCCGAATTTGTCGGCAAAATGAATCAACTCCAGAATACCAGCCAGGGGGTCGCGGAAAGTTTCAACCAAATGCAGGAAAAAGTATCCCGCATTACTGGAACGCTGAACGACATCACGGGCATAACCAAGCAAACCGATCTTCTGGCGCTTAACGCAGCCATTGAAGCAGCCCGCGCCGGTGAGGCCGGACGCGGGTTTGCCGTTGTTGCGGACGAGGTCCGCAGCCTTGCTGCCAGGACCGGCGAATTCAACGTCGAGATCCGTCATGCGCTGAATGACATTCTCGCCTCTCTCCGCGATGTGGGTCAGCAAGTCGATTCAGCCACCCGGATCGACCTCAGTGTCGCCGAACGCTCAAGCGCGACGCTGCAGGAGCTGGGCCAGGAGCTGCTGGAGATGACCGACAAGGCAAGAAAACATTCGCACAATATCACCCACATCACGGAGCAAATGCGCGACCTGACCCAGGAAGGCGTCATGGCCATGCAATTTGAAGATATCGTGACCCAGATGATTAATCGAATCAGCCAGCGCACGGACAATGTTGGCTCCTACCTGCATGCTTTCCTCAGCTTGCACAACGACCAAGGGGAAACAGACGGTATTCAACGCTTCCGCAAGCGCAGCCAGCGACTGCTTGACCTGCTGGTGGACTCCCACGTCAAGACAGATGCCCTGCGTACCCCGACAACGGTGACAGCGAACAGCGCAAGCAACAACGGGGATATTGAACTTTTTTAACGACATCGTTCTGTTACGGTCAACTGATCCCGAGCCCCATATCCCATGAATCTGGCAAGCCTCCTGGAAGCCTTCGGCGAAAAAACTGTTGTTGCGTTTGCTGGCCTGCTGGTCGGAATCATGTTCGGCATTTTTGCGCAACGCTCTCGATTCTGCCTGCGTTCAGCCGTTGTTGAATTCTGGAGTCGGGACGGAACCAGCAAACTCACCATCTGGCTATTGGCATTCTCAGCGGCAGTAATTGCAACACAGGCCTTGATCCTTGTCGGCCTGCTCGACGTCTCTTTGGCACGGCAGTTGTCTGCCCAAGGCAGTATTTCTGGCGCACTGATCGGCGGCCTTCTTTTTGGCATCGGCATGATTCTGGCCCGCGGCTGCTCGTCCCGCATGCTGGTGCTGGCAGCCAATGGCAACCTACGCGCACTTCTGACAGGGCTGATCTTTGCGGTAACCGCGCAGGCCTCGCTATCCGGCGTACTATCACCGCTTCGGCTCTGGATATCTGGACTCTGGACTGTGGAAGGCAGCACCCGCGACCTCCTCGCTGCGACACAGATGGGACACGGCGGAGGGGTAGCATTCGGTATGCTGTGGCTGCTCGCCGCTATCCATTTCGCCAGAAAAACACAGTTGACCGCAAGAGAATGGGGCGGCGCCATCGGCGTCGGGCTGATGGTTGCGCTTGCGTGGCTGTTAACTTTCCTGATTGGGAGCCAAGCCTTTGACGAGGTATTACCCGTTCAAAGTCTCAGTTTCACCGGCCCCTCTGCCGATGTTCTGATGCTGGTTCTGTCACCGCCTGGACAGCCATGGGATTTCGATATCGGACTCGTCCCTGGCGTTGTACTGGGTTCTTTTCTTGCCGCATTGTGGGGCAAGGAACTGAAACTGGAAGGCTTCAAGGATGGGCAAAGCATGCGCCGGTATATCGGTGGCGCGTTGTGCATGGGATTTGGCGGCATGCTTGCAGGGGGATGCGCCGTCGGTGCAGGGGTTTCTGGCGCCGCGGTCTTTGCGCTTACCGCCTGGATTTCTCTTGTCGGCATGTGGGCGGGTGCAGGACTCGCCGACGCCCTCGTTGACCGACCGGAGCGCCGGAAGGCGCTCCAGCCCTGAGCCACATCAGGCCCGCTGTGGTTTGCTCCAGCCCATTACGGTATAAACCAGAATGGCTGTACCAACCAATCCCAGGCCAAAAACCAGTGCAATCAGGAACCAATCTGCCGGACCACCTGCATCGGTGAACCCAGAAGATGACACCTTGGCCATCAACACCAAGGCAAATACCCCGCCCAGCAATCCTGCCAACTCTGCTCTGACCAAACGCTTGGAATTGATTGCCTTTTCTTTCAGCAGCAGCGCGACAAACGCAGCCGTGCCGACAACGATAACCAGCAGCATGATCCAGAGCAGCGGACCAAGCATTTCCTGAAATACCGCCAGAAACACCAGGGGATCGAGTTCTTTCATCTTTCCATTCCTCCAATAATCAAGCGCGACCGCGCAGCATGCTGATGTAAGTCGGTTTAAGCGCCATGGTCTTCATCACCCAACTGATCCAGAGCTCCTCTAGTGGAGCAATCACGCCGGGGAACGAGGGCGTCAGGTTGTCCTTGTAATCAAACTCGATCAACATTGCCTGGCCCAAACGCGTAATCAACGGGCAGGACGTATAGCCATCGTAGCGGGCTGAAGACTCCTTACCCTCAATCGAGGCCACCAGATGCTCGACAGCGACTGGCACCTGCCACTTCACACTGGCCGCAGTTTTGCCTTTTGGCACACCCGCAACATCACCCACCGCGAAAACGTTGTCGAAACGTTTGTGCCGCAAGTTGTGTTTATCAACTTCAATCCAACCATCATTCGCCCAACCACCTTCCTGCCAAGGCAACGGACTGTTGCGCACCGAGTCCGGTGCACGCATCGGAGGAATGACATTGATGAAGTCGTACTTCAACTCTACCGGCCCGACGGGTGATTTGAAAACAGCCAGTTTCTTGCCCAAATCGATCGACTCAAGCACCCGCTCATAGTTGACCTTGATATCACGCTCGCCGAACAGCATTCGAACTTTCTCGTGAACGATGGGAACACTGAATAGCCCTTTGTTGTTGGCGTTGTAAATCAATTCAGCCTTGCCGCGATTGCCACGCCGGCGCAGATGATCATCCGTAATGAAGGTGTACTTCAACGGCGCCCCCGCACATTTCATTTCGGTACCAGGGCGCAGGAAGACCCCGACGCCACCGGTATCCGCGAAGCTGGACATTGCACGCCAAGTTGCCTCGGCCTTTGCCGGGCTGTGATAGATGCTACCCAACCCATTGTTGCCGATTTGCTCTACATCCATCCCCGGGATCGCATCGTAATCAAGTTTCAAACCGGTAGCCACAACCAGAAAATCGTAGGCATGGGCCGTACCACTTTCCGTCACGACTTTGTTGCCCTCCGGGTCAAACTCGACCACGCGCTCCTCAACCAGTTCAACACCCGCAGGAACGTATTCCCGCGTTGTCGACACAACATAGGGAGCCTGCTTGATTCCGGATGCGACCAAGGTGAACCCAGGCTGATAAAAATGTTCTTTCCGGGCATCGATCAAGGTAATTTTCGCGCCATCAAGCTTGGCAGCGAGATACGAGGCTGTCGCCAATCCTGCTGCACCCGCACCCGCAACGACAATACGCGCGGACGATTTGACCTTCTGGGCCGCATTCGCCGAACCGGGGGACAACAGCATCGCCCCTGCACCAGCGGCACCAAGCATCAGGAATGACCGTCGATCAAGTTGCTTTTGACCGATTTCATCGATCACATTTTTGAGTGCGTCCTTGTACATACTCTCTCCTTCCCTGACATGAGGTGCTTAAGCACCCATCAATAAATCACAAGATAACTGTATTCTAATTTATTGTTCAAAACAAAAGTGGCTATTGACGCTCGGAACAGTTCGCCGTTCCAAACGTCAATGCCACATCGAAAGTGCTACGCCATTAACGCGGGAAATACATTTTTGCCTTGTCCAAGCGATAGCTCCAAGGCAATTCCGCATTTTTCCAGCCATTCACGACACGCTGTCCCTTTTTTGGACCGTCGCTGGCGCGATCGCCTTCAAAACCCTCTGGCACACTATAAACCTTGGTGTATCCGGCCGCCATCAAACGATCTGCTGCTTTCGAGCTACGATCCCCAGAACGACACAGCAGGATGACGGGCGCCCCCTTGTCCAGGCCCATTTCCGTCAATCTACGCTCGATTTCCGGAACGAAATCCTGGTTAGGCTCCAACTTGTACATCGTCCGCCGCTCGTCCCAGTCACTCATGATTTCCTGATGCTCCACATAAGGGACAAGCGCATCAGCAGAGGAGGACATGCCGACATACATCGCTTCAGCACGGGTTCTGACATCGAACAGAGCAACCGCTTTGGGATTCGCCGACTTCATATCGAACGCCTGTTTAGGCGTCAAATACATTGCCAGCTTGGTCGCCTTGATTTCCGGCAACTTACTCCAATCCTCCGAGCCCGGCGCCCAGTCAGCCGAAAAAGCAGATACGGAAAATACCAACGCTACTGCCGCGAGGGAGCGTTTTATCGCGTTCATAGCGCAATCCCTGGATTCTTTTCAGCACCAATCAGCTTGGGCATGTTCAACTGCACCGGCTTCAAGGTTTTGACATCACGCAGGTAACGCGCCACCAATTCCCAAATAGGCTCACCAGAATTCTTCGCCTCTTCGGAAACCGGTGCCCAACCCGCAACTTTGTAATTTTTGGCCGGATCAATGGGTTGACCGCGCAACATCATGTTCTGAATGCGCTGCCCATTTTTTCCCATCGGGTTGCAGGTGTATTGCAACCCACCGACACGCACCATATCCCCGCCCTGCTGATAGTAAGGATCGGGATTGAAGAGATTGTCACAAACATCCTCAAGGACGGTTTTGATCATTTCTCCCGACATCGTGGATACGGTGGTCCAAGGATAGGTAATCGCCGTCTGATCAAGCACGTGCTCCATAAGGATGGGCTGCCCCGGGAGCAGAGACGTTCCCCAGCGGAAACCTGGCGAAAACGCGATTTCCGCATCTTTTTCCTTGATCAGGGCATCCACGATAACCTGATCAAAAGTACCGTTGAAATTCCCGCGACGGTACAAAACCCCTTCGGTGATCGCCAGCTTTTCGTTCAGTTTATCGAGATACGGTGCTCTGACCTTGTCGATCAAGGCCTGCATTTCCTTGTCTGCCGGTAACAAATTGGCGAACACAGGCAGCAATTTATAACGATACCCAGCGATTTTCCCGTTCTTGACATCGAAATCAAGCACACCGAGGTATTTGCCGTTTGAACCAGCATTGGTCACCAAGGTCTGACCGCCTGGATTCTTGACGACCACTGGAGCAGGCATGCCGTCATGGGTATGCCCCCCCATGATCGCGTCAATACCCCGAACTCGGGAAGCCATTTTCAGATCAACGTCCATCCCGTTATGGGACAGCACGACAACGACCTGCGCACCCTTCGCACGGGCTTCGTCGACGACCGCTTGCATGTTTTCTTCCTGGATACCGTAGCTCCAGTTGGGCACCTGCCAACGCGGATTGGCGATCGGCGTATAGGGGAATGCCTGGCCAACAATCGCGACCGGCACGCCATTCATGTTCTTAATTACATAAGGCTTGAAGACAGGATCGCCGAAATCCGTGGTTTTCACGTTCTGGGCGACAATATCGACCACCCCGGCGAAATCCTTCTCTTCAATTTCCTTGACCCGTTCCTCGCCGTAGGTTGCCTCCCAGTGCAAGGTCATGACGTTGACGCCGAGCGCCTTGCAGGCATCAACCATATCCTGAGCATTGGTCCACAGTGCGGTACCAGAACCTTGCCAGGTATCACCGCCATCCAGCAAAAGTGCGCCAGGATTACGAGCCTTCATGCGCTTGACGAGCGTCGCCAGATGGGCAAAGCCGCCCACCTTGCCGTAGGTTTCGGCGGCCTTCTCGAAATTCAGATAAGTATAAGCATGCGCCTCGATCGTATTCGGCTTGAAACCAAAGTGCTTCAGCAGTTGTTCACCGACCAGGTGAGGAACCTTGCCAAATTGATCACCGAAACCCAGATTGACATGCGGCTCACGGAAATAGATCGGCTGCAACTGAGCGTGGCAATCAGTGATGTGTAACAAGCTGACATTGCCGTATTTTGGCAGATCGTAGAGCTTGCCAGCCCCCTTTTCAGCCATGGCAAAGTCGCTATGCAAACTCATGCCACCCGCCGCAGCGACGGCCAGCACCTGGAGAAACTCTCGACGATTCATGCTCATGAATAATGTCCTAAAAAAAGCCCGGCGGGTCACCCCAGCCGGGTAAAGTCACGCAAGGTTATTTCTTGTTGACCGGCGACTCCGGGTCAAACAGATAAGCCATCAAATGCTTGATCTGTTGTTCGGTCAGGATTTCTGCATCACCGTTGCGGGGCATGTTGCTACAGGCATTGAATGCCTTCGCGTTGTAAATCTTGCCCCAAGTATATTTGACAACATCATCACCATTGCCTCTCACCTTCCCGTATTCGAGCAAGCTGGGGCCAATGGTCCCGTAGGAAATTTCGTGATGGCTCATCTGGTGACAGTTGTAACAGCCGCCGCCGTTATTGTGCGGCGTCTTGTCACTCCAGGTTAAACCGCGCCCATTGACCGCGATCTTTTCCCCATCTTTCCAGTTGCCGAAGAATTTTCCGTCCGCTGGGTAGCGGATGGTTTTCATCTGCTCGGCTTCAATGCGTGCCATGACTTCCTTGGAAGGCTCTTTGTCTTGTGAGCACGCTTTCTGGAAGTCCAATTGATACATGCGGTGTTTTGCCGCAATACCCGTCGTTTTGAACGACTGATCCATCATCGCCTTGAATTCGGCATACGTTTCACCCTGATCGGCCCAAGCGGTGGGCAGAACGAACAGCATGGCTGCCAATACACTGATTTTTTTCATCGTCGCCTCCTTAACGCTTGATACCGGGGGTCACTACCTTGCCGCCATTCGCGGTTGACGCAAGATAGACAGACAAGGCTATGGTGACATCCGAGCCATAGATCGGCTCTGCTGTACGTTGCTGCCGGAAACAATCGTTGAGACGATGCTGCATGGTCCAGAACTGACCATTGGAAACGCGGTATGCAGGCCAGCTACCCCAACCAGCAATCGCGCCTTCATGGGTACGCAAATCTGGCAGTTCCTGCATCCGGATACGCTTTCCGGAATCACCGTGACAGGTGGCACAAGAAAAATCCATCGGACCAGCACGGTAGTAGAAGGTCAATTTGCCCAAGTCATACATTTTTTTCATCTCGGGATGCTTGGTATCAACCTTGACGGGCATTCCATTCGACTCGGTGACGATATAGGCGACCAAAGCTGCCATCTTCTCGCGCTCGCCTTTCAGCCAACGTGCATTCACGACCTCTTTGGGATCAATGCCCTGAAGGGTCTGCATGCAAGTCATCAAGCGGGTCTCAAGATCCTGCACCTTGCCGGTATCCTTGAAAAATCGCGGCAATTGGGCTGAAGCGCCCTTTACAACACCAGGACCGAGGCCGAGATCGCATTTTTCGAGCGAGGCTTTCTTCGGTCCACGTGGCGTTTTCCACAATTCTTCACCTTCCGCAGCTACCAACTCAGAAGGGTTTCCGTCAGCCAAGGCTTGACGATATTCATCAATACCGGCCATCAATACGTCGCTCGCCATTGCCGAGGCAGAAACCCCCGCCAAAGCAAGACTCAATAAAACGGCTACTAATTTTTTCTGTGTCCTCATGAACTCCTCCGTTGAGCATCAAATTTACAACCAGGCTTATGGTCTGCTGCCATTTCACCAAATTGAAAAGGGAGCCTGCACCCCACAGGCCCCAAATCAACGCATTCAATCAGCCAATGCTGACTTCATCCGTACGAGTCTCACCTTTGTTGTCCTTCCAGGTGATGGCGACTTTGTCGCCAGAAGCCCCACCCTTGAACTTGAACGCCAGGTAAGGATTTTTCGACACGGCAGTACCAAACTCTGCGGTCAACACGTTCTTGCCATTGTGATTGCAGGTCAGTTCGGTGATGAAATGCGCAGGGATGACAGCGCCGTTAGCATCTTTACGCTGGCCGGTTTCCATCTCATGGGCAATCAGCGCCTTCACTTCAGTCACACCATCCTTGGTTGAGGCACGGATACGCATGGGCTTTGTAGACATAGATATCTCCTTGAATTCGTGAAATGACTTATCGATCAGCCGCCGCAGCCGCCAAGCGTTACCTTGATTTCCTTGGTTGCCATGAAGAACTTGTCACCGGCTTTGACCAAAGCGTACACATTCGAGGTCTGACCCATCTTGACGCGCGTTTGCACGTTGGGCTCGGTACCGGCCGGCAGGAAAAAGCTGGCAGCCAAGGCGTTCGGGTTCTTGTCGATCAGAATCGCCACCATGGTGGTGCCAGCGATTTTGGAGTCAACACCAACGGGCACAACTGCGCCGTTTTCAGCAATATCCGGGCCCGTGACCTGAACATCACTGCTATCGGCAGGCTGGACAGCGCCCAGTGCCTTCAGCGTATCAGCCATGCTCTTGGCTTCAAAAGCGGCCTTGTTCCAATCGGCCAGGGCGACACCCGGAGCGATCATGCCCGCTGCGGCAAGCGCACCCAGAACAGCAGCACCGGTGCCGGTTTTCAGAACGTTACGACGTTGATTGTTCATGACTTCTCCTCTCAAAAATAGGGAAATTATTGCGCCGATTTGGCAGCTGCTTCATCGACTGTACGTACACCACGAACCGGCCCGAAGGTACGATTCTGTTCTTCCAAATTACCGTGAGCGGTACGTGCATAATCCGGCAGCACTGAGCCAACACGGACTTCTTTCTTACAGTTCTTCATGCAGGCAACGTTTTTGACGTCCGGCTTGCCACCATTGCCAATACCACCTTTGCTGGCGGGTGCACCAGGCCACATACCATGATCGGTAGTCATGCCGTTACGGTTAGGCATGAGTTTCTGAACATCGGCAATGTTCTTGTCGGACAACTCGAAATTGTCTGGCACGATTTCGGCGAGATTAAGGAAGTAAGCCATAATGGCGTAGACCTCATCCGGCTTCAGCGACTTGGGCTCGGTCCAGGGCATGGCCCGATAAATGTAGTCCCACAGCGTGGAGATCGTTGCAACCTTGGTAAAGGTTGTCCGCTGCGGAATGCTATCGGTCAAGAAACCACCAACACGTCCTGTTTTGATGTCTTCTTTGGTTGTACCGCCAATCAGGGGCGTGAATACCTCGTTCGATTCGCCAAAAGATCCGTGGCAGGACGCGCACTTCTCTTCAAACAAATCATTGCCATGACTGACATTACCCTTGCCCGGTGGCAAACCCTTGAAATCCGGACGGACGTCAATATCCCAAGCCTTGACCTCTGCCGTTGTTGCCTGCCGGCCAATCCCTTGGTAGCTGTCAAAGGCGAAAGCACTCGAAGCAAACGCAATCGAGGCCAGTGCAAAAATGGATTTAGAGAACCTGGACATTGCTGACCTCCCCGCTTTCGACCACTTTCCAGGACTGGATGGCGTTGTTGTGATAAATCGACTTGGTGCCACGTACTTCACGCAACTGACCGTAAGTCGGCTGAACATAACCTGTCTCGTCGATAGCCCGGGACTGCAGCATGGCCGGCTTACCATCCCAAACCCAGTTAACATTGAAGCGCGTCAACGCCTTGTTCTGCACCGGCCCCTCGATTCGAGCCTCTTTCCAGTTGATGCCACCATCGAAGGAAACGTCAACCCGGGTGATTTTCCCTCTACCCGACCAAGCAATCCCGGAGACGTTGTAGAAACCCTTCTCCAGAAGACGTTGACCGCCGGAAGGCGTCGTAATGACCGACTTGCATTCCTGGATCGAGGTGTATTGACGGTGCAAACCATCAGGCATGAGATCAATGTAGTGAACTGCCTCATCCTTTGTGGCGTAAGGTTTGTCACCAACTTCGATACGACGCAACCATTTGACCCACGAAACACCTTGAACGCCGGGCACTACCAAACGCAATGGATAACCGTTTTCCGGGCGGAGCATTTCACCGTTCATGCCATAGGCAACGAACACTTCACCGCTTTCCACCATTTCCATGGGAATGGTACGCGTCATGGACGAACCATCCGCACCTTCGGCGAGCACATACCGTGCCTTTTTGTAATCCACGCCACAGTCTTCGAGCAGCAACTTCAGCGGAACGCCCGTAAACTCGGAACAGGACAGCATCCCATGCGTGTACTGTACGGTTGGGACAGCCACGTTACCCCATTCCAGACCGGTGTTGGCGCCACACTCGATGAAGTGAATACGGGACACGGAAGGTAGCCGCATCAAGTCGTCCATGGTGTAGACCTTGGGCTTTTTCAGAAAAGCCGGGTCTGAGCCATTGATCATCAAGCGATGCATCGACGGATCGACATCATGCCAACCTTGATGGTGACGCTCGAAATGCAGTCCGGACGGCGTAATAATTCCGAACAAACCCTGCAACGGTGTAAACGAAACAGAGGCCGCGCCAACACGGGTCAGACCAGGAGACTCGCGACGAAGCAGCTGACTTTCAAATTTGGATGGCTGACCATACGGGTTCAGCGCAACCGGCATGCCCAAGCTGGTCGACCACGGCGGCAGATTCAGGATATGCGGATCACCCTCTGCTGCTCTGGCAGCAATCGGCGCAGCCATTGCTGCACCTGCAGCCATGAAGGTCTTGCGCAGAAAATCACGCCGACCAGCACCAACTGCCTGGACTTGCTCTTCCGACAAAAAATTCTCCGGGGCAGGCCGCAGACGCCCCGGTTGTTTTGACAAATCACCCATAGAGATTTCTCCCCTCCGCTTGATTGAGTTCAGGTACTGCAAGACTCTGCCGCAATCCCCAGATGCTCGCCAATATCCCGGCTTGCAACCGTGATACTGACTGTCCGGCAAATGTCGACAAAATTAGGGTCGATGACACGATAAAAAACCATATTGCCCTCACGACGCCGATCCACCACCCCTGCACGGTAAAGAATATTGAGGTGGCGTGAGATATTGGCTTGCGTCAATCCGACCTGATCTACGACCTCGTGGACGGGACGCTCATCCCCGCACAAGCAGGAAAGAATGCGCAAACGCGTTGGATCAGCCAAAAGACTGAAGTAATGCGCAACCTGCTCGAAAACCTGAGATGTCTCGTCCATGTCGTTTTTTTGATCTGTATCAATAGTACTTTATAACCACACATTTATATAGTCAACAACTTATATTGTTGCAACGCAGCATGTAATTATTTGCAAACTACTATAGTCTTCGTCCTGCACAGATGCCCAGAATCTCATAAAATCCAGGCACTTCGCATATCGACAACACCCAGAGGAAGGAGAAGTCTCGATGAAACTGTTCCCACAACTCGCCGCAGCCTGCATTTTGGCCGCAGCCACTGTTGCTCATGCTGCCGACCCTAATTTGGGCCGCAATCTCGCGGCCACCTGCGCCAATTGTCACGGCACCAACGGCAAAGCCGTACCAGGCGCAGGCATGGATTCGCTCGCCGGTGAAAGCAAAGAAAAACTGCTGCAAAAACTTGCCGACTTCAAGAGCGGCGACAAACCCGCTTCGATCATGCACCAAATCACAAAAGGCTACACCAGCGAGCAACTGGCACTCATCGCCGACTACTACGCCAAGCAGAAATAAGGGAGAGACAAATGATGCTGATGAAAAGACGTGACTTTCTTAAAGTAGGCGCCGCAGCCGGCGCAGTCGCATCGCTTTATGGCTGCGCCGCTGGTAACAAAGCAGGTGGCCATGTTGTCGTTGTAGGCGGTGGCTTTGGTGGGGCTACCGTTGCAAAGTACCTCCGCATGTGGAGCGAAGGCAGTGTTCAGGTAACCTTGATTGAGCGCAACCCCAGCTTCGTTTCCTGCCCGATCTCCAATCTCGTCATTGGCGGAAGCAAGACCATGGAGGACATCACGGTCAGCTACGACAACCTCAAGAGCAAATGGGGTGTCCGCGTCATTCAGGACGATGTTGTCTCTGTGGATGCAGCAAAGCGCTCGGTCAAGCTCGCCAAGGGTGGCGACCTCAGCTACGACCGCCTTGTGCTTTCGCCAGGCATTGAATTCATGTTCGAGCAAATCCCTGGCTTGAACAACGCAGCTGCCCAGGAAAAAGTTCTGCACGCTTGGAAGGCAGGGGCACAGACCGTCGCGCTGCGTAAGCAACTTGAATCGATGGCTGACGGTGGCACCTACGCCATTGCGATTCCCAAGGCACCCTATCGTTGCCCGCCGGGACCGTACGAACGCGCCTGCCTCGTTGCCGACTATTTCAAAAAGAACAAGCCAAAATCGAAGGTCGTGATTCTTGACGCCAACGAAGATGTCCAGTCCAAGAAAGGGCTGTTCATGAAGGCTTGGGCAGATCTTTACAAGGGCGTCCTGGAGTATCGTCCGAATAGCGAAGTCAAGGATGTCGATATCGCCACCAATACTGCGATTCTCGAGTTTGACAAGTTCAAAGCGGATGTACTTAACGTTATTCCACCGCATCGTGCCGGCAACATTGCCGCCAAGTCAGGCATCAAACTCATCAACAATCGCTGGGTCGATGTCAATTGGTTGTCCATGGAGTCGACCGACACC
>JAVEXE010000019.1:15299-16947 GCA_034004105.1 Azonexus sp.
GCCAAACGCGGCAATTGCGGCGTACCATGGCCCTTTACCCCATGACAACTGGCACAACTGGGCAAACCGGAAAATTGATTACCCCGGTGATAGATGAATTTACCCACCGCATGCAACTCCTCGTCGGCAACCTCCCGACCCGGGACCTGCTTACCCTCAAAATAGACACCGATAGCCTTCATTTCTTCGGGCGTCAAATCTTCAGCCTGTGGCTGCATCGTGTCGCTTTTGCGCTTCCCGGACTTGAATTCAGAGAGCTGCTTTGTCGTGTATTCCCAGTGCTGGCCCGCCAAACGAGGAAAAACGGCACTGGCAGCCTCTCCCTCCAAACCATGGCACAAGAAACAACGACCAGAAACAATCTCTTCCGCACGCGCCAGATCCACCTCTCCAGCAGCCTGAACCGGCAGGATAGCTGAAGCCATCAAGACCAAACCCGTAAAAACTTTCTTCATGACACCCCCGCAAGTGTATTAGATCAATACGATCATTAAATCCTAATTTGCTTACATCCGGCTTTCAAGTCATTTTCCAAGATTCTTGCGGTCGACCGCAATTTTCTCCAGATTCTTCATCACCAGTGGCTCAACCGCGCCCTGTACTGCCAAAACCTCCTACCCCACGATCACTCGAAACAAACTCATCCACGACATTGAACCCCACCTGGAGTACAGGCACGATGATGAGCTGAGCAATTCGATCCAGCGGATGAATCGTGAAAGCCTCCGAACTGCGATTCCAGACTGAAACCATGAGCTGCCCTTGATAGTCGCTATCGATCAAGCCAACCAGATTCCCAAGAACAATCCCGTGTTTGTGCCCCAAACCTGAGCGCGGCAAAATCATCGCAGCCAACCCTGAATCAGCAAGATGAATTGCAATTCCTGTTGGCACCAGCACCGTTTGCCCAGGTAAAACCGGGATGGCGTCGTCCGTACAGGCTCTTAAATCAAGCCCGGCAGAACCAGGCGTTGCATAGGACGGCGGGCTATCGCGCAAACGCTGATCCAACAATTTGATATCAATGCGATGCATTTTTTCTCCCTATCAAACTTGCAACATGATTGATCAACTGCCCCGCCAGCACACTTTTGCTGGCCGGCTGCAATGGGTGGCTTCCCTGATCATCAAACAAAATCAAACGGTTCTGGTCACCACCAAACCCGTCCTGAATCAGGTTACCAACAATAAGCGGGATTTTTTTCTTCTGCCGCTTTGCCTCGGCATACGCTTCAAGATTCTGACTTTCTGCCGCAAAACCAACACAAAACGGCGCGTCGGGAATTGCGGCTACAGAAGCCAGAATATCCGGATTTTCCGTAAGCTCCAGAACCTGAAGCCCTCCATGGTCCTTCTTCAATTTATGTTCAGCCAGATTACGAACCCGATAGTCGGCAACAGCTGCGACGCCAATGAACACATCCACGTTAGCCGCGTGTGCCATGACCTGATCGTACATCTCCAAGGCACTACGAACGCTAATCCGTTTCACACCCAGAGGCACAGGAAGCGAGACCGGCCCGGAGACCAGAACAACTTCAGCCCCCGCCTGCTGAGCCGCACGCGCCAGGGCGTATCCCATGCGCCCGGAAGAGAGGTTGGTAATACCGCGCACGGGATCAATGGCCTCAAAGGTAGGACCTGCAGT
>JAVEXE010000019.1:17047-18575 GCA_034004105.1 Azonexus sp.
CCTAAAACAATACGCTTCCCATTTAATTCCATATGAATATTCGCTAAAATACGCTATCACTCATTCTACTGGAGGCCAGCGATGGCGATAAGCGATTGGCCAAAACAGGAACGCCCACGCGAACGACTACTGGCTCACGGTCCGCAAGTTCTTTCGGACGCAGAGTTACTGGCCATTTATCTACGCGTTGGCATTCGTGGCAAAAGCGCCGTTGATCTCGCACGTGAACTGCTGCAGATGCATCAAGGCTACCTCAGCCGCCTCGCCTGCGCATCAGTGGATAGCCTGTCTAAACTGCCGGGTATTGGAAAATCCAAAGCAGCACAGTTGAGTGCGAGCTTCGAGCTGGCTCGCCGAGCGCTGCTTGAGGAAATGTCCGAACGAGACAATTTTGGCTCCCCCGAAAAAGTCCGTGACTGGCTGCGACTCACGCTGTCACAACAAACCCATGAAGCCTTCCTCGCACTATGGCTGGATACACAAAACCGCCTGATTCAAGCAGAAACCTTATTTACTGGCACGTTAGGACAAACTTCCGTTTATCCCCGAGAGGTCGTAAAGATCGCTTTGGCTCGCAATGCGGCAGGCGTCATCCTGGCGCACAACCACCCCTCTGGTGTTGCCGAGCCGTCTAAAGCCGACGAATTACTGACACAAAATCTGAAAAAGGCGTTGGCCATGGTGGATGTTAAGGTACTGGACCATTTCATTGTTGCCGGCACAAGTCGCCCTCTATCGTTTGCCGAACGTGGCCTAATTTGAGCGTATCGCTACATAACTGACACTGCCCTCTGGCCGTCCCCAGTCAATAAGCCACGCAATTTTCTATTGCCAAAAACAGATCCAGTGGATATAATCGCGGGCTTTCTTCTAGCCAATTCTGGAGCACCATTATGGCGCGTGTCTGCCAAGTGACGGGTAAAGGCCCGATGGTTGGGAACAACGTTTCCCACGCCAATAACAAAACGAAGCGCCGCTTCCTGCCGAATCTGCAGTATCGTCGCTTTTGGGTTGAAAGCGAGAACCGTTTTGTTCGGTTGCGCGTTTCCAACGCTGGTTTGCGCATGATTGACAAGAAAGGCATTGATGCCGTTCTTATCGACCTGCGTGCCCGCGGCGAAGTTTAACCAAGAGGAATTCAAAAATGGCTAGCAAAGGCGGTCGCGAAAAAATCAAACTGGAGTCCACTGCAGGCACCGGTCACTTCTATACAACCTCCAAGAACAAGCGCACTACGCCGGAGAAATTGGAGTTCATGAAATATGACCCCAAGGCCCGCAAGCACGTGGCTTACAAAGAGGTCAAGCTGAAGTAATTCAGCCTCGTTATTAAAAAAACCCGCCTTTCGGCGGGTTTTTTACTTTTATCCACTCTCCCGGTGCCGCCACAAGAGGAGAGCATAAGCCACGATTGCAGCAAACAGAAGAAAAGACCAATTGGCCATGGACATTCCCAGAAACACCCACTCCTTGCTAGTACAAAACCCCGTTGCCAAAAACAATCCCGGCCACTGCATTCCCAACCAATC
>JAVEXE010000020.1:0-3775 GCA_034004105.1 Azonexus sp.
TGGCATCCGCTGGGTCAAGTAGCGAGAGCAGCAATTCGGGCAGGCCCCAATCCTTGACCAATTCGCGCATGATGTCATTGAGTGCGGCGCCGTAAACTTCTTCTTGAATGGTTTGGGTTCGCAAACTGGGTTGTGCCAGATGGCGCTCCTGAGCACGCGCGGCCAAGGAGGGGGCCGTGCAGTACATCAGGATCTCGACCGAATCATGGAGCAGGGCAGCGAGGGAAATTTCGTCGAAGCGGGTGTTTTGGCGAAACAGCGCCCAATCGCGCGCCCATTCAGCGGCGTGCCGTGCGCGGGCGATGACCTTGAGTAACCCGAGCATGGCCTTGGGAAAGCCTTTGAGCTGTTGCTCGATAGTCGGTAAATCCTGACAGAACTCGAAAAATTTTCCGGTGCCGATCATGACCAGCGCCCGCTCAATGGTCGTGATTTCCGCATTTTGATAGGGCGAGCGGTTGGCCTGCATGTACCGGAGGACTCGCAGGGTCATCAGCGGGTCGTGCAAAACAATGCTTGCCAGCATGCGGGTATTGATCTCTTCCGCACTGGCCCGAAGTTCATCCAGTTTGTGGGCCGTCATCCGCAGAATCGGGAGTTCCACGGTCTTGAAATGCCCAACCCAAGCCTCGGTTCCGGGGAATGGGAAATCTACCATCAGGGTCATGTCGGCTCCCGGCTTGGGTTTTTTGATTATTTTAACGATTAAACAGTTTTTTCAGGAAGGCTTCAACATAGGCAGGGCGAACTGGCTTGACAATGTAGCCACAGGCACCCAGTGCGGCGGCTTGCTGCACCAGGCCTTTCGAGGTCTCCCCGGTCACCATGACGACACGGGTTCGGGGACTGCCTTGACGAATTTTAGGCAGGGCTTCCAGTCCTGACATGACCGGCATGTTGACATCCAGAAAAACCAGGTCCGGTTGGTGGGTTTGGGCGGAACGTACGGCTTCTTCGCCATTGGCTGCCTGCGCCAGAATCGTTACACCCAGTTCGCTCAAAACGCCCTTAAGCAAAAGACGGATGGTGCTGCTGTCGTCGACAATGATGGCGCTTGGACGCTGCCCGGATGTTGATTGGCGACTTGGCTTGCGCTCTGGGTCGGGTGACTTGACGGCCTGACTTCGGTTCGCCTGTTGCCGGATGTCGCAAACCTGACGCAATTCGTCGAGAACCTGGCGCTGACCAAACGGTTTGCGCAGGAAACCGGAGGCACCCGCATCGCCCGCTTTTTGTTCAATATCCGCATCCTCGGCACCGGTCATGAACAAGACATCAATTTCAGGAAATTCAGTATTGATGTCGTGCAGGATCGCCAGACCATCCCGGCCGGGTAAGAGGTAGTCCAGGCAGACGATGTCCGGCTTCAATTCACGTACGGAGGCGAGCGCGTGACTACCGTCTTCGAGTGCGCCCACGACGTGGTAGCCCTCGCTGGACAGCAAGCCGGAGATCAGGTTGCGCATGGAAGCATTGTCTTCAACGATCAGGATTTTCTTGCTCATGAAACTGACTCAAGGTTGGACATAAGGCGTATCGAAGTGGCTATCTTAGCGCTGAAGTATTGCGGTGAGTGGGGCTTTGCTTGGCCGAGTGGAGAACGCGCGGGTGATTGTCATGGCCTTGAGCGTTCTTACCATCGACCTGATGCGCCGCCACCGCCAAAGCGCCCGCCGCCGCCCGAGAAACCGCCACCGCCACGGCTTCCTGAACCACCTCCGCCGAAGCCGCCACCCCCGCCGCGACCCGGACGCATAAAAGACGCAGCAAAGACCAGCAGCGCAGCAATCAAGGCGATGATCAGCGAGCCGAAAACAAACCAGGCGGCGATGCCAGCCAATACAGCGATGCCGATGGCACCCAAAATGCCGAACAGCTTGCGTGCTGCACTGGCCAGAAAAACGAACAGGACCAGGAGCATTTCACTATCCCAGTAGCTCTCGTCTACCTTGCTTTCCTTGGCCTTGGGGGCGGGCAGGGCTTCGCCGTCAATCGCCTTGCTCAATAGTTCAACGGCAATTTGTAGCCCACCCGCGAAATCGCCTGCCCGAAAGCGAGGCGTCATGTGTTCATCAATGATGCGCTTGGCAACGGCATCCGGGATGGCACCTTCCAGCCCGTAGCCCACTTCGATCCGCATCTGCCGGTCGTCCTTGGCAACCAGAATGATGACCCCGTCGTCGACGCCCTGACGGCCAATTTTCCAGGCATCGGCGAGGCGAATGCCGAATTGCTCGATACTTTCCGGCTGCGTGCTGGGCAGCACGACAATCGCGATTTGCGAGCCCTTGCTTTGTTCCAGGGTGGCCAGTTGCTGACTGAGCGCCGTGATCTCGGTAGCGCTCAGGGTGCCCGTGCTGTCGACCACACGATTGCTGAGGGTCGGCAGTGGCAACAGGGCTTCAGCCCAGCCAAGCAAAGGCAGCAGGCTGAACAGGGCAATCAACAGGTAACGGGCCATGGTTTGAGGTGCTTACTTGTTGCCGAAACGAACAGCGGGTGCGTCGGCAATGGCTTTTTCGTTATCGACACTGAAATTGGCTTTTGCCTTCCAGCCCATGACCATCGCTGTCAGATTGTTGGGAAAGGTGCGAACCGAGATGTTGTAGTTGCGAACCGATTCGATGTAACGGTTACGCGCCACGGTGACCCGGTTTTCCGTGCCTTCGAGCTGGGCCTGCAAGTCGCGGAAATTGGCGTCGGCTTTCAGTTGTGGGTAGTTTTCGGCGACGACCAGCAGGCGGGCAATGGCGCTGCTCATTTCACCCTGGGCTTGCTGGAAGCGATTGAAGGCCGCCTCGTCGTTGATCAGTTCCGGCGTGGCCTGGATGCCACCAACGCGGGCGCGGGCTTCGGTCACCTGGGTCAGGACTTCCTTTTCGTGGCTGGCGTAAGCTTCGACCGTGCTGACCAGATTGGGAATCAGGTCGGCACGCCGCTTGTACTGGTTGAGCACTTCCGACCAGGCGGCATTGACGCCTTCATCGTTAATCTGGATCTGGTTGTAACCGCAACCGGAGAGTAGTGCGGTCAACAGGGTAATTAGGGCAAAAAGGCGCAGGCGCATGAAACACTCCATCGGTCAGATGGGGGTAAGGATAGCAGCATCTGCTATGGATCAGCCGTCGAGTGTTTGCCAGCGCTGGTCAATGCGTCCTTCGATGGGGCGAAAGGCCGATTTGTAAGCCATTTTCTGGCAGTCCTTGATCCAGTAGCCGAGGTAAAGATAGGGCAGGCCGAGTGCGGCACAGCGGCTGGCTTGCCAGAGGATGTTGTAGGTGCCGAAACTGCTGCCGGGAATATCCGGATCGAAAAAGGTATAGACCGAGGACAGCCCATCGTCGAGTACATCGATGATGCTGACCATGCGCAATTGCCCCGCTTCACGGAATTCGATCAGTCGGGTATCGACGTGGCTTTGCAGCAGGAATTGCGCGTATTGCTCGCGGTCGTCTTCATCCATGCCGCCGCCGGGATGGCGGCTGCGCTGGTAGCGCAGGTACAGGGCAAAATGTTCCGGTTGGTAATGCAGGTGGGTCTCATAAGCCATCAGCTTGGCGTGTTGCTTCCAGGCACGCCGTTGACTGCGGTTTGGCTGCAGCTGATCGACCGGCAGTCGCACCGGTATGCAGGCCTGACAGTGATCGCAATGCGGTCGGTAGGTAAAAATGCCACTGCGACGGAAACCTGCCCGGACCAAGGCGCTGTAGATATCCGGATCAATCAAATGCGCTGGCGTGGCTACCTGTGAACGAGCCTCACGTTGACTCAAATA
>JAVEXE010000020.1:3875-18565 GCA_034004105.1 Azonexus sp.
CGCAAGGAGCGGCTGAGGCGGAATTCTTCCGGCAAGAGGACCATGCGCGGGTTGGGGCTGTACCACAGGGGATGTCCTTCGACCGTTCCCCAGGGAAAGATCCCTTGATGATAGGCATTCAGCAATCGTTCGGCTTCAAGCCCGCCCCCGACGGCCAGCAGGCCGTTCATGTCGTCTCGCGCCATGTTTGGCGGTGGCAAAGGATCCTGGCGGGAGAGCAAGGGGACCATGCGCTTCGTGCGCCGGCTCAGGCTTGGCGAGCTTGCCAGTTGACCGGCTTTGCGCCGTACTGCTCGATCCGGATTTCACATTCAGGATCATCGCCGCAGGCGTCATGCTTCTTGAACGCGATTACATGATCGGCATCAAGACGGATGCCGATTTTTTCACCAATTGCATGGTTATGATGCGACGGTACGAGCGACAGAACTTCGTTACCACTGGCTAGGCGCAAGGTGTACAGGATGTCGGCACCGCGAAATGCCTTGTGCAGCACTTCGGCCAGAACCGGGCTGGCATCATCATGAACGATATCATCGGGCCGCAGCAGGATATCGACCTTGCAGCCATTTTCGCAATGGTCGCAGCTTTCGTGACATTCAACGGGGGTGTCGGAAATCAGGCTACCCAGTTCGATATGCACGGTGTTGGCTTCACCAACCGTGCCCGAGAGCAAGACCCCTTGCCCGATGAAGTCGGCGACGAAGCGATTGGCCGGACGGTGATAAAGGTTGTAAGGGCTGTCCCATTGCTGGATGCGCCCATTGTGCATGACGCCGATTTCGTCGGCCATGGCAAAGGCTTCGTGCTGATCATGGGTCACCATGATTGCGGTCGACCCCTCACGTTTGAGAATTTCACGGACTTCGACCGATAGCCGTTCACGCAGACCGACATCCAGGTTGGAAAAAGGCTCGTCGAGCAGGATCAGCGCGGGGCGGGGTGCCAGGGCGCGTGCCAAGGCGACCCGTTGTTGCTGGCCGCCCGAGAGCTCGTGCGGGTATTTGTTGCCCTGACCGCCAAGGCCAACGGTGGCGAGCAATTGACGTACCCGCAGATGGTTGGCTTCGGTGTTGCCCCGAGGTAGACCAAAACCCACGTTCTCTTCAATGGTCAGATGAGGAAACAGCGCGTAATCCTGAAAAACCATGCCGATACGGCGCTTTTCCGGGGCCAGGCCGTGACCGTCCCGGCTGACGACTTCGCCGTGCAAACGTATCTCGCCGCCAGCAATGTCCTCAAAACCGGCAATACAGCGCAGTAGCGTGGTTTTGCCACAGCCAGAGGGGCCGAGCAAACAGGCAATTTGTCCGGCGTGAAGACGAAAGCCCACACCATCCACAATGGTCTGCTTGCCGTAGCGCTGAACAACGTCAATTAGTTCAAGTTGAATCATGGTGCTCGATTATAATTCGCATTCATGCACCTGCGTACTCACTCTTATTCCCCGCTGCTGATTATTGGCGTTCTGGTTGCCGTGCTGGCAGGTCTGCCGGTGGCCAGCGTCGGCCTGAATCTTTTTGTCGGTGGAACCAGCGAGACCTGGACTCACCTGTCGCAAACCGTTTTACCCGAGTACATCGCCAATTCGTTGTGGCTTTGTTTGGGTGTCGGGCTTGGCGTTGGTTTGCTTGGGGTGACAACGGCCTGGCTGACGGCAATGCATGACTTTCCTGGCAGGCGGTTCTTCGAGTGGGCCCTGGTTTTGCCTCTTGCCGTTCCGGCTTACGTCATGGCCTATGTTTATACCGATTTCCTGCAGTTCGTAGGCCCGGTTCAGACAGGCTTGCGCGATTTGTTTGGTTGGGAATTCGGCGATTACTGGTTTCCGGATATTCGTACGCTACCGGGGGCCATGTTGATGTTCATTTTCGTGCTCTATCCCTATGTGTATCTGCTGGCTCGAACGGCCTTTCTGGAGCGGGCGAGTGGCATGCTTGAAGCGGCGCGTACGCTGGGTATCGGGCCTTGGCGCGGCTTTTTCTCCGTTTCTTTACCCTTGGCCCGCCCTGCAATTGTTGCTGGTGTGGCGTTGGCCCTGATGGAAACACTCGCCGATTACGGGACTGTGGCGTATTTTGCGGTCAACACCTTCACGACGGGAATTTACCGGGCCTGGTTCTCGCTCGGAGATCGGGTTGCCGCGGCGCAACTCGCCGCCATGTTGCTGGGGTTTGTGCTGCTCTTGTTGATGATGGAGCGCGTTTCCCGAGGACGGGCGCGTTATAACAATACGACGGGAAGGAACCGTCCCATGGCCGGTGCGCAACTTCGCGGGGCCAAGAGTTTGCTCGCTGTTCTGGTTTGCGTGCTGCCCTTGGTGGTCGGTTTTGTTTTGCCGGCGATTCTGCTGCTGAAAATGGCGTTGACCGAGGGTGATGCGCAATTTGGCGAGCGTTTCCTGTTACTGTCGCGTAACAGTTTCCTGCTGGCTGGGAGTACGGCACTGATTGCGGTTCTGATTGCCTTGCTGCTTGCCTACGGTGCGCGTTTGTCCCGATCTACGCTGGCGGCAGGCCTTAACCGACTGGTTGGTCTGGGGTATGCGGTGCCTGGGGCCGTGATTGCCGTCGGGGTGCTGATTCCTGTGACCCGCCTGGATCACTGGCTGGCGGGACAGTGGGAAATCTGGTTTGGGCATAATCCTGGCTTGTTGCTGACGGGGGGGATTGCCGCGCTGATATACGCCTACCTGGTTCGGTTTCTCGCCGTCGCGTTACATACCGTGGAGTCCAGCCTGGCTAAAATCACGCCCAGCATGGACGATGCCGCACGCAGTTTGGGGCTTGGGCAGGGGGAAACCTTGCGCCGCGTCCATACGCCGCTACTGCGTGGCAGTTTGCTGACTGCCGGCTTGCTGGTTTTTGTTGATGTCATGAAGGAGTTGCCGGCAACGCTGGTAATGCGCCCCTTCAATTTCGATACTCTGGCGACACAGGCGTATACCCTGGCTTCGGATGAGCGTCTGGCTGAGGCGTCTACGGCATCCTTGGCGATTGTCGCCGTGGGTTTGTTGCCCTTGATTCTGCTGTCGCGGCAAATTTCAGCCTCACGGCGCGGTTGACCTGCTCAGGCGTCAGATTTCCCTGCCACGCCGCCCCGAGTGACGCGATTCTTCAACGACGTCGATCTTTTCCCAAGCGCCTGTACGATTTTCGAAATCGCGGCTGATCAGGCTGTGATCGACGTCGTACGTTATGCCTGGCTGGGTTTGCAGTAAGGCGTTATTGGTCATCGAGTTGACAAACTCGATCATGTTGTCATCTTCAAACAGATCGGATTCTGGTGCAGCAGACTCGCTGGCCGATGGCAGGGCGAAATCGTCAAGAAAATCGGCATCCCGTTCCCGGCGGCCTGGCGCGGCAAGTTCATCGGCGCGAGCAAAGAGATTTTGTGGAATATCGACCCCATAGGGAATGGGGCAATGATTGGCCAGCAGTAGGGAAACAATCTCCCGATGTCCTGCGCGCATTGCCAAGCGGATTGGTGCCCCCGGACCATCCGCCGTTGGTGCATTCAAGTCGGCACCGCGTTTGATGAGTTCCTGGGTGATTGCCAGGTCTCCTCCAAAACAGGCTGTTCTCAATGGGAGGCCGGGATAACCATGAATGTCACTTTCCTCCAGCGCAGCACCGTCGTCGAGCGCTTGCTGGACGGCAGCGAGATTTTTCGACTGGATGGCGGCGATCAGCGGGCTGACGCCAAAGCGTTTTCTTTCCATATGTCTCTTCCTGTTGTCGGAAGGATTCTAGGATAAGGACTGGGCTTTGGCGAGGGGGCAAATCCGTCAAGGGGATTTGCCCCGGACTGTGGCTTACTTGAAACCGGCGCGGTCAAAAATCATCTGTGCTTTGACCTGATACATGGCCAGGCTGTTGACGGGCAGCGTGTCAGCCTTGAATTGGCCCAGTTTGCTCAGGGCCGGATTGTCTAACTTCACCGAATTGACGACAGGCCATTCGTTGTTGCCATCAGCGAAATAACGCTGCGCGGAATCCGAGGCAAGGTATTCAAGGAATTTTACGGCTGCGTCCTTATTCGGCGCGTGCTTGAGAATGCCACCCCCGGAAACATTGACGTGCGTTCCGGTACTTGCTTGATTCGGCCAGATCACGCCAACTTTTTCCATCACTTTCTGGTCTTCCGGCTTGCTTGAGCGCATCAGGCGGGCGACATAGTAGCTATTGGAGATGGCGACACCGCATTCACCGGCAGCAACAGCCTTGATCTGATCGGTGTCGCCACCTTTCGGGCTACGGGCAAAGTTTGCCACCATGCCGCGTGCCAGTTGTTCTGCCTTGGCTTCTCCTTCGTGAGCAATCACCGAGGCCAGCAGAGAGAGATTGTAGGGATGAGAGCCCGAGCGCGAGCAGACCTTGCCTTTCAACTTTGGATCGGCCAGATCCGCGTAGTTTTGCACGTCACCAGGCTGGACTTTGGCTTTGTTATAAACGATGACACGGGCGCGAGTTGAGAAAGCGGCCCATTCACTGGTACGCAAGTGGCTCGGGATGCGGCTTTCCAGGACTTGCGATTTAAGTGGTGCAAATAGCCCCAGTTCGCGGGCTTTTGCCAGGCGGGACGCGTCGACCGTGAGCAGGATATCGGCTGGGCTGTTGGCTCCTTCGTTACGGATACGCTCAAGTAACTCGTCTTCCTTGCCTTCAATGCGATTGATCTTGATCCCGGTTTGTTTGGTGAAGTCGCTGTATAGGGCTTCATCGGTCTGGTAGTGACGGGCGGAATAGAGGTTCAGGACTTTTTCCTGAGCCATGGCCGGCTGGATCGTGGCCGCAATGGAGAGAGCAATCAGTGTGACTTTCAGGTTCATGGTAACTCCAGGTTTTGATGAATAAGAATTGCGAATCGTTCTTGTTAATTATACAGCGGTTTTTCAAGAATGAGAAACGTTATTAATTCCTGGCAATAAAAAACGGCCTTGCGGCCGTTGGTTTCATGCTGATTCATGCGATTGAATTACTGGGCTTCGATAATCCGGCGTGCGCCATTGAAACGCGACATCCAGTAGCTGTTCTTCATGCTCTCGACCCGAACTTCCGCCCCAGCGCGTGGGGCATGGAGGAAATGGTTGTCTCCCAGATAAATGCCGACATGGGAGAAAGCGCGGCGCATGGTGTTGAAAAACACCAGGTCACCCGGCTTGAGTTCGTCGAGATCGATCTTTTCACCGATCTGGCTTTGTTCGCGTGCAGTGCGAGGGAGGTAAGTGCCGATGCTTTCCTTGAAAACCATCTGTACGAAGCTGCTGCAGTCCAGCCCGGCTTCAATACTGTTGCCCCCCATCCGATAACGCACACCAACCAGCTTCAGTCCTTCCAGAATGACATCTTGCGCTGCATTCGTGTAGCGTTCGAAAAAGGCGCGTGTGTTGTCGGCAAAGCTGATATCGCCAGGCTCTTCGGCGGCAAGTGAAAAGCTCGGTGCGCAAAACGCAAGCGTGGCAGCAGTGAGGAAGGTAGTGAGGAAACGGGACATAGCGCGCTAATTTATTGCAAAAAATCGGTGCTGTAAATAGTGCAGTGCGTTTTTTATGTTGCAAGGCAATGTAAATTTGTTCTCGCTTTCCAGAAGTGTGGCAGCGGTCGGCATGCCGTCGCTAACTATGTTCATAATTCGTAATTATGAATACAATTCGAGAACTGAAGGCTTAGGAGAAGACGTCTATGGATTCATTCAAGGCATTGTTGATTGAGCAAACCGATGGCAAGGTCGGACACCGCGTGGTTCAAATGACGCGAGATGGTCTGGATCAAGGCGAGGTAGTGATTCGGGTTGCTTATTCGAGTATCAACTTCAAGGATGCGCTGGCGGCTACCGGTGCCGGCAAGATCATCAGGCGCTTTCCTTGTGTGGGCGGTATTGATTTGTCGGGTACCGTGGTTGAAAGCGCCGACCCCCGTTTCAAGGCCGGGGATCCCGTCATCGCGACCAGTTTCGACATCGGGGTGGCGCATCACGGCGGTTACGCGGAAATGGCGCGTGTTCCCGCTGACTGGGTGGTTCCCTTGCCCGAAGGATTGAGCCTTTTTGATGCCATGGCGCTTGGCACGGCCGGGTTTACGGCTGCGTTGGGTATTGTCAGGATGGAGGAAAACGGTCTGACACCGGCAAAAGGATCCGTGATCGTGACGGGTGCCACCGGTGGGGTGGGTAGCCTGGCGATCGATATGCTGGCCGCCCGGGGATACCATGTTGTTGCACTGACGGGTAAGGAAAGTGAGGCCGAATACCTGCGCACGCTGGGGGCCTCCGAAGTGATGTTGCGCCAGAGTCTCGATCTGACAAAAATCCGGCCTCTGGACCGTGGTCGCTGGGCGGGGGCGGTTGATAACCTTGGTGGCGATGTTCTTGCCTGGATTGCCAGTACCATGGAGCAGGGGGGAACCATCGCCAGTATTGGTCTGGCCGCAAGCATGAGCCTGAATACGACGGTAGCCCCATTCATCCTGCGCGGTGTTTCTTTGCTGGGGATTGACTCGGGATACATCCGCGAACCTTATCGGCATGGCGTCTGGCAGCGTCTGGCGACGGATTTGCGTCCGCCGCATCTGGCCCAGATGTCGCGTCGTATTGATTTTGATGATTTGTCTTCGACGTTTGATGACTATATTGCCGGGCGGGCCAAAGGGCGCGTCGTGGTCGATCTGGGTGGGCAGGCAAGCAACTGACAACAAAAGCAACAACCCGCTGTCCTTCATTTTTTTGATGTGCAGGAAATTTACGAGTTAGAGGGAGTTTTATGGCAACTTACAAGGAATTTCACCAGTATTCGATCGAGCAACCGGACGCATTCTGGACCGAGCAGGCGCAGTTGATTGACTGGAAGGAACCGTTCACCCAGGTGTGCGATTTTTCCCGTCCGCCGTTTGCCAAGTGGTTCGTCGGTGGCAAGACCAATCTGTGTCACAACGCCATTGACCGTCACGCCGCCAAGCGTCCGAACGACAATGCGCTGATCTTCGTGTCGACCGAGACCGACGAGGAGAAAACTTACTCCTTCGCCGAACTGCAGACCGAAGTCGAGCGTATGGCTGCGATCTACAAAGGTCTCGGCGTCAAGAAGGGCGACCGCGTCCTGATTTACATGCCGATGATTCCGCAGGCAGCTTTCGCAATGTTCGCGGCAGCCCGCATTGGCGCCATCCACTCGGTGGTGTTCGGTGGTTTCGCTTCCGGTTCGCTGGCCACGCGTATCGACGACGCCAAGCCGGCGCTGATCGTTTCCAGCGATGCCGGCATGCGCGGCGGCAAGGCCGTGCCGTACAAGCACCTGCTTGACGAAGCTATCGAGATTGCCGAGCACAAGCCGGCCCACGTGCTGATGGTCGATCGTGGCCTGGACAAGGGCTTCAACAAGGTTGCCGGGCGCGACGTCGATTACGCCACGTTGCGCGAGCAGAACCTGAATGCCCGTGTCGAGTGCGAGTGGCTGGAATCGTCCGAGCCGTCGTACATCCTCTACACCTCCGGCACCACCGGCAAGCCGAAGGGCGTGCAACGTGATACCGGCGGTTACGCCGTGGCCCTGGCTTCGTCGATGAAGCACATCTATTGCGGCAACGAGGGGGAAACCTATTTCTCGACTTCGGATATCGGTTGGGTCGTCGGTCACTCCTACATCATCTACGGTCCGTTGATCGCCGGCATGGCCACGATCATGTACGAAGGCACGCCGCTGCGCCCCGATCCGGGCATCTGGTGGCAGATCGTCGAGAAGTACAAGGTCTCGGTGATGTTCTCCGCGCCGACCGCTGCCCGCGTGCTGAAGAAGCAGGATCCGGCATACATGCACAAGTACGACCTGTCGTCGCTCAAGCATGTGTTCATGGCCGGTGAGCCGCTCGACCAGCCGACGCACGAGTGGTTCCAGAACGAACTGGGCCGCCCGGTCATCGACAACTACTGGCAGACCGAAACCGGCTGGCCGATGCTGGCTGCGCTGCACGGTGTCGAAAAGACCCCGATCAAGTTTGGTTCGCCGAGCTTCCCGGTCTACGGCTACAACCTCAAGATCTTCCGCGAGGACGGTTCCGAGTGCGGCGCCAACGAGAAGGGTATCGCCGCCGTCATCCCGCCGCTGCCGCCGGGCTGCCTGTCCACCGTCTGGGGCCAGGACGACCGTTTTGTCAGCACCTACTTCACGCTGTTCAAGGAGCCGCTGGTCTACTCCTCCTACGACTGGGCGATCAAGGATGACGAAGGTTACTTCACCATCCTCGGCCGTACCGACGACGTGATCAACGTTGCCGGTCACCGTCTGGGTACCCGTGAAATCGAGGAAGCCGTGCAGAACCACCCGGCGATTGCCGAAGTGGCCGTGGTCGGCATCGAGGACAAGCTCAAGGGCCAGGTGCCAATGGCCTTTGCCGTAGTCAAGGATGCCAGCAAGGTGGCAACGCCCGAGATGGTCAAGGCGCTGGAAAAGGAAGTGTTCGCTACGGTGGACGGCATCCTGGGTGCCATCGGTCGTCCGGCCCGCGTGCATTTCGTCACTGGCCTGCCGAAGACCCGTTCTGGCAAGATGCTGCGCCGTTCGCTGCAGGCGCTGGCCGAAGGCCGTGATCCGGGTGATCTGACGACGATCGAAGACCCGTCCACGCTGGAAAACATCAAGAAGCTGCTGGCTGGCTGATTCTTGCGGTCGACATGAAAAAACCGCCGGTTTTATCCGGCGGTTTTTTTACGAGTGAATTTTGCGAGTCAATGCAATTCAGACGCAGGCACCGTCATCGGTAACGCCTTCCGCCGCGACTTTTTTCGGCTTGACGAATTGTTCGCGGGAGACGCCCATCCACATGACCAGGGGGCTGGCAACCAGCACCGAGGAGTAAATGCCGAACAGGATGCCGATGGTTAGGGCCAGCGAGAAGTAATACAGGGTTTCACCCCCAAAAATCAGCATCGACAGCACCATGACCTGGGTAGAACCGTGGGTGATGATTGTCCGTGAAATGGTGCTGGTAATGGCGTGATCAAGGACTTGCGGCGTCGCCATGCCACGGACCTTCTTGAAGGTTTCGCGAACGCGGTCAAAGACAACGACGGATTCGTTCACCGAATAGCCCAGGACCGCCAAGACGGCAGCCAGTACCGAGAGAGAAAATTCCCACTGAAATGCTGCAAAGAAGCCCAGGATGATGATCACATCGTGCAGGTTGGCAATGATTGCGGCCAAAGCAAAGCGCCACTCGAAGCGCGAAGCAAGGTAGATCATGATGCCGATAATGACCACCAGGAGGGCCAGCGCACCATTTTCAGCCAGTTCCTTGCCGACCTGCGGTCCGACATACTCCACTCGCTGCAAGGTTGCCCCGGGGGCTTCGGCATGTAGTGCCTGCATGACACGTTCGCCTTGCTGGGCGCTGTCTGCGGCATCCCGCAAGGGCAGACGGATCATCACATCCTGCGAAGAACCGAAGTTCTGAACGGTATAGTCCGAAAACCCGGAGTTGCCCAAAGCGCCGCGAACCTTTTCCAGGTCAGCCGATTGCTCGTACTTCACTTCAATCAGCGTGCCCCCGGTGAATTCAACCGAGAGGTGCAGTCCTTTGGTCGCCAGAAAAAATACCGCCAGAAGGAAGGTAATCAACGAAATGACGTTGAATACCAGCGCATGGCGCATGAAGGGAATGTCTTTTTTGATACGGAAAAATTCCATGGTCTTTTTTCCTTATTTCTTGCCGTTGACCGCGGTATTGCCCGGTTTCCAGATACTGCCGATGGCAATCTTGGTCAGTTTTTTCTGACGACCGTAGATCAGGTTGATCATGGCCCGCGAAATGACGACGGCGGAGAAGATCGAGGTCAGAATGCCCAGGCAATGCACCACGGCAAAACCACGAACGGGGCCAGAGCCAAAAATCAGCAAGGCCAGACCCGCGATCAAGGTCGTGATATTGGAATCCAGAATGGTGGCAAAAGCGCGCTCATAGCCTTCCGAAATTGCGGCCTGTGGCGGCATGCCTGCGCGCAGTTCTTCCCGGATACGCTCATTGATCAGCACGTTGGCGTCAATGGCCATGCCCAGGGTGAGCGCAATGGCAGCAATGCCAGGCAGGGTCAGGGTAGCTTGCAACAGGGATAGCAGGGCCACCAGCAGCAGTAGATTCGATGCCAGCGCAATGACGGAAATCAGACCGACGACCTGGTAGTAGGCGATCATGAAAACGGCAATCGCGACAAAACCCCACAGGGTGGCATTGAAGCCGCGCTCAATGTTTTCCTTGCCCAGCGATGGGCCAATGGTGCGTTCTTCAACGATATCCATCGGAGCAGCCAGCGAACCGGCACGCAGCAACAAGGCGACATCATTGGCTTCAGCGGTCGTCATGCGGCCGGAAATCTGCACCCGGCCACCGCCAATTTCGGTACGGATGACGGGGGCAGTGACCACTTCGCCCTTGCCTTTCTCGATCAGCAGAATGGCCATGCGCTTGCCAACATTGTCGCGGGTGACATCCTTGAAAATGCGGGCGCCGGCGGAATCCAGTGTCAAGTGAACGGCAGGTTCGTTGGTCTGGCCATCAAAGCCGGGCTGGGCGTCGGTCAGCCGGTCGCCGGTCAGGACGACTTGCTTTTTAACCAGCAGCGGTGAACCGCCCCGTTCGGTGTACAACTCTGTGCCAAACGGTACGTTGCCAGCGAGGCCGGCTTCCAGTGCCCCCGGGCTATCGTCAACCATGCGAATTTCAAGTGTTGCCGTACGTCCCAGAATATCTTTGGCCTTGGCGGTATCTTGTACGCCAGGCAATTGCACCACGATCCGGTCGGCACCTTGCTGCTGGATGACGGGTTCGGCGACACCGAGTTCGTTGATCCGGTTGTGCAGGGTATTGATGTTCTGCTTGATGGCGAAGTCAGCAATTTTCTTCTGGGCTTCCGGCTTTAGCGTGACGATCAAGCGTAGGTCGTCGCCTTGACCAACCTCAGCCAAGGCCAGATCGGCGTTGTTGTCACCCAGAACCTTGTTGCCAGCAGCGCGTGTGGCTTCATCCCGGAAGCGGATGACAATTCGCTCGCCGTCCCGGTTAATGCCAGCATGACGGACATTTTTGTCGCGCAGGAGGCTACGCAGGTCGGCGGCTGTGGAGTCAAGACGTTTTTGCAGTGCCCCGGGCATGTCCACTTGCAGCAAGAAATGCACGCCACCCCGCAAATCAAGACCGAGGTACATCGGCAGGGCATTCAAGGAGGTTAGCCATTGAGGCGAAGCGGAGAGCAGATTCAGTGCAATCACGTATTGCGGATCGGTCCGGTCCGGATTGAAAGTCTGCTCAATGACATCCTTGGCTTTCAATTGGGTATCGGTGTCCTGAAAACGGACTTTGACGCCGATGCTGTCCAGCAGTATGCCGTTATGGCTGATACCCGCATTTTGTAGCGATTCTTCAACGCGGGACAGGGTCGATGAATCGACCTTGAGTGTAACCTTGGCGCTGGAAACCTGGACGGCAGGTGATTCCCCAAAAAAATTGGGCAGGGTGTAAATGAAGCCGAAAACCAGCGCCACGGCGACGGTGATGTACTTCCAGAGAGGGTAACGATTCATGGCAGCTTTGAAACAAAAAAGGCGGCCGCAGCCGCCCTTCGGGATGAATTACAGCGACTTCAGCGTACCCTTGGGGAGGGCGATGGCTACCGCGGGCTTTTGCACGACAACTTCGGTGCCTTCCGCAATTTCGAGGGTGATGTAGTTGTCGTCTACCTTGGTGATCTTGCCAACCAGGCCGCCACCGGTGACGACTTCATCGCCTTTTTGCAATGCAGCGATGAGTTGTTTGTGTTCCTTGGCCTTCTTCATTTGCGGGCGAATCATCAGGAACCACAGCACGACGAACATCAGGATCATCGGCAGCAACTGCATGAAGCCGCCAGTCGGGTCGGCTGCGCCAGCAGTTTGGGCATGGGCAAGGCTAATCATTGAGAATGTCTCCGGATAACAAAAAATTCAGAACGGGGGATTCTATCACTGGCCGGACGATCGGTCGCGGGCGAAGGCCGTTGACCATTCGTCCAGTTTTTCCGATTCAATGGCCGAACGCATCTCAGCCATGATCGTTTGATAGAAGTGCAGGTTATGGATGGTGTTGAGCATGCCACCCAGAATTTCACCATTGCGGAACAGATGGTGCAGGTAGCTTCGGGTAAAGTTGCTGCAGGTGTAGCAGCTGCAGGATGGATCAAGCGGGCCGGTATCCATCTTGTAACGGGCGTTCTTGATTTTTACGTCGCCAAAGCGGGTAAATAGATGGCCGTTACGAGCATTGCGTGTGGGCATGACGCAATCGAACATGTCGATACCGTGCTTGACGGCAAAGACCAGATCTTCTGGCGTGCCGACCCCCATCAGATAGCGCGGCTTGTGCACCGGCAGGCGCGGTGCCGTGTGGCCGAGGATGCGGGCCATGTCTTCCTTGGGCTCTCCCACGGAAAGGCCGCCGATGGCCATGCCATCAAAGCCGATGTCACACAGACCAGCCACCGATTCGTCGCGCAGGTCTTCATACATGCCGCCCTGAACGATGCCGAACAGGGCGTTGTGATTTTCCAGCTTGTTGTGCTCGTCGCGCGAGCGTTGCGCCCAGCGCATTGACATCCGCATCGACTTTGCGGCCTCTTCATGGCTGGCCGGGTAGGGCGTGCACTCGTCGAAAATCATCACGATGTCGGAATTCAGGACTTTCTGAATCTGCATCGAAATTTCGGGTGACAGAAAGAGCTTGGCCCCGTCGTGGGGGGAGCTGAACTTGACGCCTTCTTCGCTGATCTTGCGTAGCGCACCGAGCGAAAAGACCTGGAAACCACCCGAATCGGTCAGGATGGGTTTTTGCCAGTTCATGAAGTCATGCAGACCCTGGTGTGCTGCGATAACTTCCAGTCCTGGTCGCAGCCAGAGATGGAAGGTGTTGCCCAGGCAAATCTGCGCACCGATGTCGTTCAGGCTCTGCGGCGTCATGGCCTTGACCGTGCCGTAGGTGCCGACCGGCATGAAAACTGGCGTCTGGATGACGCCATGCGACAGTGTCAAGGTGCCGCGCCGGGCGGCCCCGTCGGTCTTCAGAAGATCAAATTGCATCGGAGCGTTCCAGAAGCATGGCGTCGCCATAGCTGAAAAAACGGTAGCGTTCAGCAACCGCATGGGCGTAGGCGGCGCGAATCGGGTCGTAGCCTGCGAAAGCGGAAACCAGCATCATCAAGGTTGATTTGGGCAGGTGAAAATTGGTGATCAAACGATCAACCACCTTGAAGCGGTAACCGGGCGTGATGAAGATGTCGGTTTCGCTCGTACCAGGGCGAACGGTGCCATTGTCGTTAGCCGCCGATTCCAGGGTGCGTAAACTGGTCGTGCCAACGGCGATAACGCGCCCGCCGTTGGCACGGGTGGCGACAATGGCGTTGGCAGTTTCGGGGGGCACGATGTAGTGCTCGCTGTGCATGCGATGGTCGGCGATTTTTTCAACGCGCACCGGGCGGTACGTGCCAGCGCCGACGTGCAAGGTGACGAAGGCGGTATGGATTCCCTGTGCGTTTAGATCCGCCAGCATGGCTTCATCGAAGTGCAGGCCGGCGGTCGGGGCCGCGACAGCTCCGGGTTCGCGGGCATAAACGGTCTGGTAACGGGTTTCGTCAGCATCCTCGGCGGGATGCTCGATGTAGGGCGGCAAAGGGAGTTTGCCAAATTGTTCGGCGACTTCCCAGAAGCTGTCGCGGTCAACCAGTTCGAGTGCGAAAAAATCGCCATCCTTGCCGGTTCGCCCGGTCATCCTGACGTGAAACGCATCGGCCAGGCGGATCAGGCAACCCGGCTTGGGGGCCTTGCTCGCGCGGATCTGGCAAACGGCATGCTTTGCATCAATGATGCGCTCCAGCATGATTTCCACTTGGCCGCCGGTGTCCTTGATGCCGAAAAAACGGGCCTTGATCACCTTGGTGTCGTTAAAAATCAGCAGGTCGCCGGGAGACAGCAGGCTGGGCAATTCGGCAAATTTGCGGTCAACATGCTGTTGACCGCAAACATGCAGCAAGCGGCTGCCGCTGCGTTCTGTTGCCGGATGTTGGGCAATCAGTTCGGGTGGCAGGTAAAAATCAAAGTCGTCGACGGTCAATGACATGGTTGGCGTGCTTGAGTGACAGGCGGGCTTACTCATCGTTACTGTGGTGTTTGCCGCCGAGCTTGTCCATGACGGCAAACAGGACACCGGAGACCACAAAAGTCATGTGCAGACCCACTTTCCAGGCCAACTGGTCATTGGTGTAGTTCTGTACATGCATGAAGGCCTTGAGCAATTCGATCCCGGAAATGGCAACGATCGAACCGATCAATTTCATTTTCAGGTCGGCGAAACCCACATGTCCCATCCAGCTTGGCCGATCTTCGGTGTCGCTGGTGTTGATCTTGGAGACAAAATTCTCGTAACCGGCAAAGACGATGATGATCAGCAGGTTGGCGATCATCACCACGTCGATCAGGGTCAGGATGCCAATGATGATGTCGCTGCCTTCAGCCGTGAAGACCGTGGGGGCGAAGCTGATGAATTCCTTGATGAATTTGATCAGCAAAATGATGATGGCGAGAATCAGCCCGATGTAGAAGGGCGCCAGCAGCCAGCGGCTATTGAACATCAAGGATTCAAGTTTGTGTTCGATGGATTTCATGTTCATTTCCCGGA
>JAVEXE010000021.1:0-1132 GCA_034004105.1 Azonexus sp.
GGCGGCAATTATCTGAGCCTGACCTGTACCGTGGTGGCCCGCTCCAAGCCTCAACTTGACGCCCTGTACATGGACCTCACCGCCCACCCGCTGGTCAAGGTCGTCCTCTAAGGTGGACATCATCATCAAACGCCTGGGCCTGGCCGACTACGCGCCGACCTTCCAGGCCATGCAGGACTTCACTGCCAGCCGCAGCCCGGAAACCGCCGACGAACTGTGGATTGTCGAACATCCGCCGGTATACACCCTGGGCCAAGCCGGCAAACCCGAGCACATCCTGCGCGACAACGGCATTCCAACCGTCAAGATTGATCGCGGCGGGCAAGTAACCTACCACGGCCCCGGCCAGGTGGTCATTTACCTGCTGCTCGATTTATCAAGACGCAAGATCAAGGTGCGCGAACTGGTCAGTACGATTGAACAAGCAGTCATCAACCTGCTTGCCGACCATGGCGTCACTGCCGAACGGCGCGATGGCGCTCCCGGCGTTTACGTCAACGAAGCCAAGATCGCCGCGCTGGGCTTACGCATCCGTAACGGCTGCTCCTACCACGGCGTTTGCCTCAACGTGGATATGGATCTTTCGCCTTACACCGCCATTAATCCCTGTGGCTATCCGGGCCTGCAAGTCACACAAACCCGAGACCTTCACCTTCCGCTCACCGTTCACGAGGCGGGCGAGCAACTTTCCCAACATTTGCTACAGCAACTGGAACCATCACATGGCTGAAACCATCACCAAACAAAAGGGCGTCAAACAGAAGGGCGAACTTAAGACGGCGCGCATTCCGATCAAAATCGTTCCCGTCGACGAACCCTTGCGCAAACCGGACTGGATTCGCGTCAAGGCCGGCAACAGTGCCGGACGCTTTGGTGAAATCAAAACCATGCTGCGCGAACGCAAGCTGCATACCGTCTGCGAGGAAGCCACCTGCCCGAATATCGGTGAGTGTTTTGGCCGCGGGACTGCCACCTTCATGATCCTCGGCGACATCTGCACCCGCCGCTGCCCCTTCTGCGACGTTGGCCACGGCCAGCCACTTCCGCCCAACCCGGATGAGCCGCGCGAACTTGCCGAATCAGTCGCCGCGCTGAAACTACGTTATGTGGTCATTACCAGCGTTGACCGCGA
>JAVEXE010000021.1:1232-3375 GCA_034004105.1 Azonexus sp.
GGCGTTGCCTAACTATTGGGGAAACGCTGGCTTACTCCCGAGCGACAAAATCATCCCGTTTGCGGCGCAGGCCTTCGGGCATTTTCAGGGTCGACCGATCCCAGCCTTCGATTTCCAGCACCCGATTCATGCACTGTTCCATCAGTTCATGAGCCTGCAAGGTCGCTGCGGCGATGGTCTGATGCACGGTCTGATCCGAATCCGGCTCCTGCTCGCAAGACAACTGGTATCGATACAATTCCCGCAACCGACGCAGTTCGACAGCCACCTGAGCGGGGCAGGCGCACATATAGACCGTCGCCTCCTCAATGATTTTCAACAATTCCGCATCAGAAAAGTTTTTCTGCAACTGCATGGTGTGAGTCTCTCCCAAAAGGCCTGACAACAATCGTGTCGCCGGATCTTGACCGGCCACACGATTGATGCGGTGTCGTTATAACAGCTTCAGCTTTTTCGCCGCTTCACGCAATTCGGCCCGGAAATTCGGGTGGGCGATGGCGATCAGGGCTTCGCAGCGCTGCTTGGCGCTCTTGCCACGCAGTTGGGCAACGCCGTGCTCGGTAACCACGTAGTTGATGTCGTTTTTGCTGGTTGAAACATGCGTTCCCGGCGTCAGGGTAGGAACAATGCGCGAAATCGTGTCGTCTTTGGCGGTTGACGGCAATACGATGAAGGCCTTGCCACCCTCGGAACGATTCGCCGCACGGACAAAGTCAGCCTGGCCGCCTGTACCCGAGTAAGGCTTGGTACCCAAGCTTTCGGAACCACACTGCCCCAGGAAATCGATCTGCATCGTAGCGTTAATGCAGTGCAGATTGTCGTTCTTGCCAGCCAGGTAGGGATCGTTGGTGAAATCGACCGGGTGCATTTCCAGTGCCGGGTTGCGGTGCATGAAGTCGTAGAGCTTCTTCGACCCCAACGCGAAAGTCGCCAGCATCTTGCCACGGTGGTAATTCTTCTTGCGGTTATTCACGACACCGGCTTCGACCAGGGTCATGATGCCATCACCGACCATTTCGGTATGAATACCAAGGTCGTGCTTGTTAGTCAGCTGCATGACCACCGCATCCGGGATGCCGCCGTAGCCGATCTGCAGCGTCGCGCCGTCGGGAATCATTTCGGCCACGTAGCTGCCGATGGCTTCCTGGACCGGGCCGATTTTGGGCAGGCCGACTTCGAGCAGCGGGTCGCTGCTTTCGGTCAGCGCGGCCACCTGGGAAATATGGATGTGGCAGTCGCCGTTGGCGAACGGCACGTTCGGATTGACTTCGAGAACGACGGCACGCGCCTTTTCGATGGCGGCCATGGTGTAGTCCGGGGCCAGCGACAACGAGAAGAAGCCGTGTTCATCCATCGGCGAGGCCATCGAGAACACCACTTCCGACGGTGTCAGGCCGCGCTTGATCAGCATCGGCAATTCAGAGAAATAGGCCGGAACGAAGTCCACCCAGCCTTCCTGACCACCTGGACGGGTCGCGCCGCCAAAGAAATAGGCGCTGTGGCGAACGTGCTCGGTGGTTTCCGGGTCGATGTAACCGTATTTGCGCAGCGGCAGGATCTGCGACACTTTAATGTCGCGATAATTGCGGCGCGCATCAGAAAGCGCCGTCAGCAGGGCAGGCGGTTCGCCAACGCCGGTAGGGACAACGATGGTGTCGCCGTCCTTGAGCACCTGAATGGCATCGGCAGCCGACATGCGTTTGGATTGATAAAGGGCTTGCACAGACATACTGCTTCTCCTGAGTTTTGTTTTTAATGACGACCGAAGTCGAGTCGCATTGTCGACGGATTTTGTTTCAGAATCAAACAACAACCGTGCTGCACCGCACCATCACGCTTTGCGGTTACTTCCTGCCACCATCCGGATTTCGAACAGACGGCATTCCAGCGGCCCGTTAAACAGTGGCGTCTTGCGACTCGGCTTCAGACCCACCAATTTCGGTAAGCGCAGATCGGCGGTGAAAAAGAAACAATTCCAGCCCGCCCAATGACGTTTCAGGGCCGTGCCAAGCTGCGGATAGAAAACCGCCAGCTCGTCCGCTTCACCGATACGCTCGCCGTAGGGAGGATTGGTCACCAGAATACCGCTTTCGTTGAGCGGGGCGATTTCCAGGATATCGCCCTGGTCGACCGTAACAACGTT
>JAVEXE010000021.1:3475-4995 GCA_034004105.1 Azonexus sp.
CCACCATGGGTCGACCGCAGTTCTTCCGCGCCGACGTTGCGCAACTCTTCACTCAGCAGTTCTTCCAGCCCGCGCGGGCAGATCGCAAAATATTGATTCATGTCAGAAAGGTTTCAGGACAACAAGAAAGAGAACAATCAGCAGCAGGATAACCGGCACTTCATTGAAGAAACGGAACCAGACGTGCGAGCGGGAATTGCGGCCATTTTCAAAGCATTTCAGCAGTTGACCGCAATAAACGTGATACACCGCCAACCCCGCCACCAGCGTTGTCTTGGCGTGCAGCCAGCCGCCACCGAAGCCATACCCAAACCACAGCCACAAGCCGCTGACGATGGCGAGAACGCCCAAGGGCGTCATGAATTTATAGAGCTTGCGCGACATCAAGAGCAGGCGCTCACGCTCGGCCTTGCTCTCGGCGGGCACCATCGCCAGGTTGACGTAGATGCGCGGCAGATAAAACAGGCCGGCAAACCACGAAATGACCATCCAGATATGCAGCGTTTTCAGGACCAACATGGGCTTCTCCTTGAGATGGCCTCGGCGATACCGACGTCGACCGTCGGATAGACAAGGCGCAGTTTTAATTCCTGCTTGAGGCGACGATTGCCGATCCGGCGGGATTCGCGCATGAACGACAGCATCATTGGCGACACCTCAGCCGCCAGTTCGCTGCGCGGCAGGCGCCTGGGGCGAGGCAAGGCAAAGGCATCGGCTACCCGGTCAAAGTATTCGCCCATTTTCAGGTCGCTGTCGTCGACCACATTACAAGCCCGATTCGGACGTCCGTGGCGCAAGGCAGCCAGACAAGCCGCCGCCAGATCATCGGCATGAATGTGATTGGTATAGACATCATCGCGGTCAACCAGCGTGGGCAGGCCTTTTTGCAGCCGTTCGATTGGCAGGCGGTCATGGGCGTAAATACCCGGTACACGCAGGATGCTGACCGTCACGGCATTGCGCGCGCCCCAATCGCGCAAACGACGCTCGGCATCGACCCGGCGTTTGGCGCGCGTGTTGTCGGGTTGCAGAGCTCGGGTTTCGTCAATCCACGCCCCCTGACAATCGCCATAAACCCCTGTCGTACTTACGTAAATCAGTCGTCGTGGTAGACTCTGCGACCTGCTCAATGCAGCCAGCAAATGTCGTGTCCGGCTGTCGGATTCACCGGTTCCCGGAGGTGGCGCCAGATGAATGACGACATCCGCCAGACCCGCCAGCCGGCGCAGACTGCGCGCTTCGTCAAGATCGGCAAGCACGACTGTCGCACCGGCCTGTCGCCATGCAGCACCGGCCAGCGGGTTGCGCAGCACAGCGTAGACGCGGTAATGCGGTTGCAGTTGGGTAAGAATGCGGCGGGCGATGTCCCCGCTGCCGACAAGAAGTATTTTTTGCACGTCGGCATTGTAGCCGACGGCGAGGGAGAACCGATGCGCTACCAAGTCACCGTACAACCCAGCGGCCGCCAATTCGAAGCGGAGGCCGACGAAACCCTGCTGGATGCCGCCCTGCGTCAAGGC
>JAVEXE010000021.1:5095-12711 GCA_034004105.1 Azonexus sp.
GACCTCTATCAGCACGAACTCGCCGCCACCTGGGCTGCGACGCTGCCATGCCTGCAATACATCCCGGTCCTCTCCGAGCCGGAGGGTGAAGACTGGAATGGGCGCAGCGGACTGGTGCATCAAGCGGTCATGGCAGACTTCCCAGATCTTTCCGGCCATCAGGTGTATGCCTGCGGGTCCCCGGTGATGATTGATGCTGCCCGACGCGACTTTGTCGAGCAGTGCAAACTGCCGGAAGATGCATTTTTTGCCGACGCCTTCACCTTTTCGGCGACCTGATCATGTTCGGCGTCAGTGATTACAGTGCTTTCGTCATTGCCGTGCTGATTTTTCTGGCCATTCCCGGCCCCGGAAATCTGGCTTTACTGACGTCGACCGCAAAAGGCGGCGTGCGCGGCGGGCTTGCCGCCACGGCCGGGGTGATTCTGGGTGATCAGGTGCTGATGTGGCTGGCAGTCGCCGGTGTTGCTGCTGCACTCGCTGCCCACCCAAGCCTGTTCAACGTCATTCAGTGGGCAGGTGCCGCGTATCTTGCCTGGCTGGGTGCGCGGATGCTGTTTGCCAAACCGGGAGCCGCCCCGATTCTTGACATCAAGCCGCATCACTACCTGCGTCAGGCCATGATGATCACGCTGCTTAACCCCAAGGCCATCGTGTTTTACATGGCCTTCTTCCCGCTCTTTGTCGATCCGCAAAACCACCTCGGCCTGCTCACCTTTGCCTTCATGGCGGCGAGTATTGCCTTGCTGACCCTGCTCTATTGCATCACGGTCATCGCCCTGTTTCGCGGCCTTGGCCAGCGCGTACAAAGCGGCACCACAACAGCCCGCCTTCTGGAAAAACTCGCCGGAATAGCCCTGATTGGCTTTGGCGCGAAGTTGCTGACAGGGCGTTGAAGCAAAGCTTCATGCGCGCCAGCCACTTCGTACCGGGTCACTCGCCGAGATAGGCCGCCTTGACCTTGGGATCGTGCAATAGTGCGGTCGACTCACCGTTGAGCGTGATTTCACCGCTTTCCAGGACGTAGGCACGCTGACTGGACTGCAGTGCCAGTTTGGCATTCTGCTCAATCAACAGAATAGTCATACCTGCCGCCGCAACGTTGCGGATAACTTCGAAAATCTTCTGCACCATGATCGGTGCCAACCCCATGGACGGCTCGTCAAGCAAGAGCATTTTGGGCCGGCTCATCAAGGCCCGACCAATCGCCAGCATCTGCTGTTCCCCTCCCGAAAGGGTACCGGCCAACTGATCGGCGCGTTCCTTGAGGCGCGGGAAATAACCATACATGCGCTCAATGTCTGCCGCAATCTCGGCCTTGTCGTCACGCACGAAAGCCCCCATGCGCAAATTTTCCAGTACCGACAGGCGAGGAAAGACCCCCCGCCCTTCCGGCACCAGTGCGATGCCCTTACGGATGATCTCGTGCGGCGAAACACCGATGATCTTCTCGCCACAGAAATGCACATCACCACCCACCGTGTTGACCATACGCGAAATCGCTTTCAGCGTTGTCGTCTTGCCTGCCCCGTTGGCACCAATCAAGGCGACGGTTTCGCCCTCATTGACATGAAAGGTGATGCTACGCACCGCCTGAATGCCGCCATACGCGACGTGGAGTCCGGTTACTTCAAGCATTCACGCCCCCAGATAAGCCTCAATGACCCGTTGATCTTTCTGCACCACCGCCGGCACATCCTCAATGACCAACTCACCGTAATCCAGAACGGCGACCCGATCACACAGGCCCATGACCAACTTGACGTCATGCTCGATGAGCAAGACGGTCGTTCCATCCTTGCGGATACCTTCAATCAGCAGGCGCAATTCTTCGGTTTCCGTTGCATTCATCCCGGCAGCGGGTTCATCCAGACACAGCAACTTAGGCTCGGTCGCCAGGGCCCGAGCGATTTCCAGCCGACGCTGATCGCCATACGACAAATTTTTGGCCAGATCCTCTGCACGGTCTGCGATATCAACGTAATGCAACAGATCCAACGCCCGCTGGCGAATTGCCGCCTCTTCATCGCGTGTTGCCTTGTTGAGGAACATCGCGCCGAAAACGCCGGCCTTGGTCCGGACATGACGACCAACCATGACGTTTTCCAGGGCCGTCATGTTGCCGAACAAGCGGATATTCTGGAAAGTCCGTGCGATACCCATCTCGGCAGCCTGATGCGGCGCATCGGCTTTCAGCGGCGTACCATCGAAAACAAAGCCTCCACCGTCCGGAATGTACAAACCGGTCATGCAGTTGAAAAAGGTTGTTTTCCCAGCACCATTTGGCCCGATCAAACCGTAAATCTCACCACGCCGGATACTGAGCGTGACATCACGCAGCGCCTTCACACCACCGAAATGCTTGGCGACAGCATCGGCCCGCAGCAAGACGGGTTTTTCTTCCACACTCATTTGCTGCCTCCCGCCGCATTCTCGCTCAACTCCCGACTACGCTCAGGCGACGGCCATAACCCGGCTGGCTTGAAGCGCATGACAAGAACCAGCGCCAAACCGAAAACCAGCATGCGTAAACTCTCCGGATCAACAATGATCTTGCCGAACAAGGCCATCTGAACCGGGGTCACCGCGTAGCGCAAAGCCTCGGGCAGGAAGGTCAGCAATATGGCGCCGAGAATGACGCCCGGAATGTGACCCATGCCGCCCAGAACAACCATCGCCAGCACCATGATGGACTCGATCAGGGAAAAGCTTTCTGGTGAAACAAAACCCTGCATCGCCGAGAAAATACCACCGGCGATGCCACCAAACGAAGCCCCCATCGCAAAGGCCAGCAACTTGATGTTGCGGGTATTGATGCCGACCGCCTTCGCTGCAATTTCGTCCTCGCGGATAGCCTGCCAGGCCCTGCCAATCCGGGAATGCTGCAAGCGGACGTTAATGATGATGACCAGCAACGCCAAAACAACGAGCAGGTAGTAGTACTTCTCCGGTCCACTCATCGAAAAACCAAAAATCTGCGTAGTACCCGCAAAACTGAAATCACCGACCTTGACCGGATCAATGAGGGTGATCCCCTGTGGTCCATTGGTAATATTGACCGGTGAATTGAGGTTGTTGAGGAAAATCCGGATTATTTCACCAAAGCCCAAGGTCACAATCGCCAGATAATCGCCGCGCAGCTTGAGCGTTGGTGAACCCAGCAAAACACCGAATACGCAGGCCATGATGGCGCCAATGGGGAGAATGACCCAGAGCGGATAGTGCAGTCCGAAGTGCGGACTCGCCAGCAAGGCCCAAGTGTACGCACCGAACGCATAGAACGCGATATAGCCAAGATCCAGCAAGCCGGCGAAACCCACCACGATATTCAGCCCCAGGGCCAGAAAAACGTAAAGGATCGCGAAATTCAGGATGCGCACCCACGCCTGCCCACCCATGCCGACCACATGCGGCAAGACCAGCAAGGCAATCGCAATCAGCGCAATACCGGTCATCGATTTGGGAGAAAGCCAGTTCTTCATGCGCGGTCCCCTGTTTTTTCACCGAACAACCCGGAAGGCTTGAACATCAGCACAACAATCAGCACCACAAAAGCGAAGATGTCCTGGTAATGGCTCCCCAGGAAGCCCCCGGTGATATCACCGATATAACCCGCCCCCAGCGCCTCGATGAGGCCGAGCAAAATGCCACCGGCCATGGCACCGGCAAGATTGCCAATACCACCCAGCACTGCCGCCGTAAAAGCTTTCAAACCCAGCATGAAGCCCATCTGGTAGTGGGCGATTTCGTAATAACTGCCGACCATCACGCCGGCTACGGCCGCCAGCGCTGAACCCACCACAAAAGCGGAGGCAATCACGCGATTGATATTGACCCCCATCAGACTGGCCACCGCCGGATTCTGCGCCGTGGCCCGCATTGCCATGCCCAGTTTGGTGCGATAAACGAGGAAAACCAGGCCGGCCATCATCGCGGCCGACAACAACACAATGACCACCTGCACCAGCGTGAAATGGGTGCCAGCAAATTCGTAGTTGATCTTGGGCAACAAGGGGGGAAAGGTCATGTAGTTGCGCCCCCAGACGATCATCGCCAGATTTTGCAGCACGATGGACATGCCAATGGCGGTAATCAGCGGCGTCAGACGCGGCGAACCTCGCAGTGGTCGATAAGCCACCCGCTCCAGACTCCAGCCCAGCGCCATGCACACCAGTACCGCCGAAATCAGCCCACACAGGCCAGCCAGCCCGAGGGGCATGCCGGCCGCCGCCAGCGTACTGGTTACCGTGATGCTGACCAGCGCACCGATCATCACGACTTCACCATGGGCAAAATTGATCAGACCCATGATCCCATAGACCATGGTGTAGCCCAGTGCTACCAAGGCATAAATACTGCCTTGAACCAGACCATTGATGATCTGCTGCAGAAATATATCCATATTGAATCCGTTGACCGCAAGATACGGAAACGGCACCTTTCGGTGCCGTTTTTCAAGCAGTTACGCTGCTTATTTCTTGTCCGCTGCAGGCGCCGCAGCTGGTGCTGCCGCCGGTGCATCAGCTGCAGGTGCGGCAGCCGCTGGCGCTTCTGCTGCCGGGGCTGGCGCGCCGCCAAGCGTTTCAACGTAACTCAGGGTGCCACCTTGATACTGATACAAAGTGATAGCACCGCTGGTCAGGTCGCCGAATTCATCGAATTCGATATGGCCGCTGACGCCTTCCATCTTGGTTTCACGAATCTTCGGCAGATAAGCCGCCGGCTCAACCGAGTCAGCACGCTTCATCGAGTCGGCAATGACCATCACCGCATCGTAAGCATTGGGTGCGTAGAGCTGGATTTCGTAACCAAAGCGGGTGTTGAACTTCTGCTTGAACTCAGGGCCCTTGGCCAATTGCTCAAGCGGAACGCCAGGCAAGGAGCAGAATTCGCCATCCGCTGCAGGACCGGCCAGCTTCATGAATTCCGGCGTACAAACGCCATCACCACCGACAAACTTGGCCTTGATGCCCAGATCCTTCATCTGTTTGACCATCGGGCCGCCCTGAGCGTCCATACCGCCGAAGAAGACCAGCTCAGCCTTGGTCGACTTGATCTTGGTCAGAATGGCCTTGAAGTCGGTCGCCTTGTCGTTGGTGTATTCGTTGGCCACAACTTTCAGACCGGCAGCTTCTGCAGCCTTGCGGAATTCATCGGCCAAGCCCTGACCATAAGCAGTGCGGTCGTCGATGATCGCGACGGTCTTGACGCCCTGCTTGGCAGCAAACTCACCCAGAACCTTGCCCTGCTGAACGTCGTTGGCCATCACACGGAATGCCGTGGCAAAGCCTTGCTGCGTGTATTTCGGATTGGTCGCCGACGGCGAAACCTGCGGCAGGCCAGCATCAAAATACAGCTTGGAGGCCGGGATGGTCGTACCCGAGTTCAAATGACCGACAACGCCATTCACCTTAGCGTCAACCAGTTTCTGGGCAACGATGGTGCCTTGCTTCGGGTCCGCCTGGTCATCTTCGGAAACCAGTTCAAACTTGACCTTGGCACCGCCAATTTCGAGAGCCTGGGCATTCAGATCCTCGATTGCGAGTACAGCACCGCTCTCGTTATCCTTACCCAAGTGAGCTTGCGGACCGGTCATCGGTGCAACATGGCCGAGTTTGACAACAACTTCCGGCTTGGCGGCAGGGGCTGCCGGGGCAGCAACCGGTGCCGGCGCTTCCTTCTGTCCACAGGCAGAAAGGGCAAATGCGGCGGCGACGGAAAGGGCAACTACGGACAGCTTGGCTTGCATCGGTAAGTCTCCTGATTCAGTTGGGGTAGGGAAAAACGAACAATTTCAATTCTGCGCATGAAGATTATGCTACGTCAAGGAGAAGGATAACAGCGCTCTGTGATAGTTTTGCCGTTCAGACGCTGATCAGAAAGCCTTTCATGCCACCGCTTCCCTTACCGCTCATCCAGTCTCTCCAGGAAATTTTCGGCCATCGGTTCTCGACGGGTGAATCGACACGCCTGCAACACGGTCGCGACGAGTCCGTCCATTTACCGCAACCCCCGCAAGCCGTGGTGCATGCAGAAAACATCGAAGAAATCGCGTTGACCGTCAAATACTGCGCCGAGCATGCGGTGCCAATCATTCCTTACGGCGTTGGCAGTTCTGTCGAAGGCCATGTGCTCGCGCCCAACGGCGGCATTTCACTCGACCTCTCAGGCATGAACCAGGTGCTGGCCATTCACGCTGAGGATGGCGACGCCACGGTTCAGGCTGGCGTCACGCGCATGCAGCTCAACAACGCGCTCAAGGGCACCGGCCTGTTCTTCCCGATCGACCCAGGTGCCGACGCGACCATCGGCGGCATGGCGGCGACCCGCGCCTCGGGCACCAATGCTGTCCGTTACGGCACGATGAAGGACAACGTGCTGGCAACGACGACGGTGCTCGCCGATGGCCGGATCATAAAGACCGGTGGCCGCGCCCGCAAATCTTCAGCCGGCTACGACCTCACCCGGCTGCTGGTCGGTTCGGAAGGCACGCTGGGCATCATGGCCGAACTGACCGTCAAGCTCTATCCGATTCCTGAGGCCATCTCGGCCGCCGTATGTACCTTCCCCGACATCGAATCGGCGGTGCAGACGGTGATTCAGACCATCCAGCTCGGCGTGCCTGTGGCCCGCATCGAACTGCTTGATGCGCTCTCGCTCAAGGCCATCAACCAGTTCAGCAAGACCACACTGGCGGAAGCACCAACACTCTTCTTCGAATTCCACGGCAGCCCAGCCGGGGTTAAGGAACAGGCCGAAACCGTGCAGGCCATCGCCGGCGAACTGGGCGGCGCCAACTTCGAGTGGGCAACCCGGCCGGAAGACCGTACACGCCTGTGGCAAGCCCGCCACGACGCCTACTTCGCCTGCCTGCAGTTGAAGCCAGGTTGCCGCTGCTTCCCGACCGACGTCTGTGTGCCGATTTCACGGCTGGCCGAGTGCATTGCTGCGACCTACGAGGACATCGCCAAGGTCAGTATCCCGATTGCGCTGTTCGGCCATGTCGGCGACGGCAATTTTCACCTCGTCGTACTGGTCGACCCCGACAACGTCAAAGAAATGGAAGAAGCCGCCTGGATCAGTCGCCGCGTTGTTGAGCGGGCCATCGCCATGGAGGGCACCTGCACGGGAGAGCATGGCATCGGAATCGGAAAGCGCAAATACCTGCTCACGGAACACGGCGAGGTTGCGGTTGAAATCATGCGCTCGTTGAAACAGGCGCTAGATCCGGAGAATCTCATGAACCCAGGAAAAATCCTTCCCTGACGCAGCGCTCGGAAGCAGACCGGCCGATGAACACATACCTGGCATCGCTCTAATGGCATAATCACACCCATGCACACCACACCCACCCGCCAGTTTGCCTTGCAAGGGGCCGCCGTCATTCTGGTTCTTTCTCTGGCCTGGCCTTATTACATCTGGCAGGAACAGCCGATGCCCTGGCAACAGACCAGCCTTGTCATCGGCATGGTCGCTCTGCTACTCGCCACGGTCAGCCGACAACCTTGGTGGTGGCGCATCATTCACGCGGGATTCATGCCTTTGATCTGGCTGACCTATCAGCTTGCTATTGACCCAGGCTGGTTCCTGCTCGCATTCCTCCTGCTGCTACTGAC
>JAVEXE010000021.1:12811-18479 GCA_034004105.1 Azonexus sp.
GTTCGCGGCTGGGAATACATCGCCCAACGACATACACGGGCCATGCCCCAGCTACGGGATCTCATCGTATTCGATCAGGAAGGCAACCAACGCTTCATTTCGACCTATTTTCCTGCCCCTCGCATCAATGTCCGGGATCGGCCCTATTTTATTGACCTTGAGAACGGGGCTCGCTGGTCGACCTATGGCCCCTATATTGGACGTAACTCAGGGCGCTACACCTACGCCATTGCCCATCGCCTTGAGGATGAGAACCAGCAGTTCTCCGGTGCTGCATTTGCCGCCATCGAACCCGCCTACATGCAGGATTTCTGCTGGGCCAACCGCCTTGCCGATGAGTTTGACGCCGTACTGACCAACCGCAAAGGCGAAATCATCGCCTCATGCCGCCCAGCCGACCTCAGCCCTCAGTCCGGCATTCTGGGACGCACAGCAGGCAAAATATTGTTCGACGGTCGGGCCGATGGACTGATTCCGGAAACTGGCTTGGCCAACGGTAACGGTTTATTGATTTCAGTCTCCCCCATACCGGGCTTTCCCGATTTACGCCTTGTCGCAATGATGCCCACAAAAACCGTGCTGGCGAACTGGTGGGGCCGTTTTTACGAAATTGGCACACTGGCCACCTTGATCAGCGTGTTATTGATCACAGGCGCCATCCTGTTACGACGCCAGGTAGCAGAACTGCGAAAACTCGCTGAGGCGCTTGGTGAAAGCCGGCAACAGCTCACCATGCGAATAGACGAAGCCACGGCAGAACTGGCCAGAGAAAAAGACATTGCTGAACGGGCAAACGCCGCTAAGAGTCGTTTCCTCGCTGCCGCGAGCCACGATTTGCGACAACCGCTGCATGCCCTTAGCCTTTTCGCCACCGACCTGACACGCAAGGCGGCCAACGGTCAGTTACGCGAAGTTCCACGAATTGCCGAGCAAATCAATGCTTCTGCACAAACCTTGAGCGAGATGCTCAATGCACTGCTCGATATTTCCCGCCTTGATATCGATGGCGTAAGGGCTGAAATCCAGACGTTCGCGCTCAATGACGTTCTCGATCGGGTTTTCTCAGCCTTTCACCGCCAAGCTGCCGCTCACCAGTTGCGATTCCGCGTGAAGAAGACACGGGTCTATCTCCGTTCCGACCCACGCCTGCTTGAACGGATACTCGGCAATCTGGCGTCCAATGCCATCCGCTATACCCCAGAAGGTGGCAGCATATTGATCGGCGCAAGGCGTCAAGGCTCGAAGATCCGCATCGAAGTCCGTGACAGTGGAATTGGCATCAGCCGGGAACATCGCGCCGCGATCTTCACGGAGTTTTTCCAGGTCGCGAATGCCGCACGGGAGCAGGATGGCGGCTTGGGCCTGGGCCTCTCAATCGTAGACCGGTTGGCAAAGGGCCTGAACATCGAAATTTCGCTCGCTTCACGAGTCGGCGACGGCACCACATTTGGTCTGCTGACTGAGCGAGCCGCCCCCCTCCCGCTAGCCGACAAAACAGCACAGGCACCTCGTAACGGCCATATCCACATGATCGGTAACTCACCGGCCCTGCAGACATGCCAGACAATGATTCAAGACTGGAATTATGTCTGCACCAGCAGCGAGGAGATGCCCCTGGAGAAGTTACCGCCAGAAACCATCTTGATCTGCGATGCCGACCAGATTCCGGGGGAGCGTGACGACCTGCCCTTGATCATCCTGGGCAATGGCACCTTGCCTGCCAGCAAAACCCGGCAAGATAGCCATGTGCTCAGTCTTCCGATCCGTCCCGCAAGGCTGCGCGCCCTGTTGCGAGCCAGCGCCACGCGCGGCCCTGCGTCAGGTGCGGATTCGGGCTAAAACACGTCTCCGAAATCAATACCGTATCGACTGACGGCAACCAGCGCCTGCGTGCGGCTATTGACCCCAAGCGCTTTATATACCGCCGTCGCGTGAATCTTGATAGTCCCCTCGGAGAGTTGAAGCGCATCGGCAATATCGCGATTCGACAAACCGCGCACCATCAAACACAGCACCTGCGCCTGACGTTCCGTGAGCCCGATTTCCTCCGGCCGGAGAGAAACGCCGGAAGGGGGTAGCGGCACCGAATCATCCAGCCGTGGAACCACCTGCTCACCACAAGGCCGGAAAATATTACCGTCCAGAATTTCCCGCACTGCCGACAACAGCGCCTCGCCGCTCAGCGCCTTGGGAATGAATCCGGAAGCCCCCAGATTCATTACCCGGGAAACCGTCGGCACATCATCAAACGCCGACACCACCGCAACTGGCATCGACGGGTAACGCCGACGCAGGATATCGAGACCGACGAATCCATCGATACCGGGCAAAGCCAGATCCAGAAGCAGCAAGTCCATATCGGCATGAAGATCCAGGAGTGTCAGGGCCGACTCAAAATCCGCCCTGTCGAATACCTGAACCTCGTCCTCAAGTTGTTGCAGCAAGCCCACCAGACCTTCGCGCACCAAGGCATGATCTTCAACCACCAACAGTTTGAGCATGATATTTCCTCACATTGACTCAGGCTAATTTATCATTTTGTACGGCAAAGTAGTTTAAGATCATTGCATCAACCACAAGGAGACCATCATGTCAGCCGACCAAGTCAATGATCCGCTCAATTTCATGCGCAATCTCTGGGGAAACATGGGCTTCTCCGTTCCCGGCATGGTCGCCCCGACCTTTGACCTTGAGGAAATCGACAAAAAGATCAAAGACTTGAAGGCCGTCGAAGGCTGGCTGCGAATGAACCTGTCCATGCTGCAAATGACGATTCAAGGCCTGGAGATGCAACGGACCACGGTCAGCACCGTACAGGCCATGGGTCAAATGGCCTCCGAAGCCTCTCGCAAGATGAACGAGGGCACCAGTGCAGAGCCCGCCAAGCCCCCCGAAGCCGACGCCAGCAGCCCACTCTCAGAGGCAGCCCTCTGGCCCTGGCAAATGATGCAGCAAATGCGTGAAACCCTGCAGCAAAACGCCGAAGCAGCCGTTCAGGCAGCACAAGCACAAGGCGAACCGGAAAGCGCAGAAAAACCCCGCACTCGACGGTCGACCGCGAAAAAATGAAATTAACGCATCAACCACGCTGCCCAGAGTGGCAGCGTGAGCATCGATGCCAAAGTACTCGCGGAAATCAACCAGGCAACGCTCTTGCCATCACCGCCCATGCGCATTGCCAAAATGTAGGCAGACGAAGCGGTAGGCATCGCAGCAAATAAAACCACCACTTGCAGGTATAGATGACTCAGGCCGGCAAGTTGGCCAATTTGCCAGGCCACGAGGGGCAAGAGCAGCAATTTCACGGTCAACAACCATCCGGCGTAAAAACGCCCTCCTGGCCCTGCTGCACCGCTCCCACCCACTCGCAATGCTGCGCCCACCGTAATCAGACCAAGCGCAATTGAAGCATCAGCCAGGCGCCCCAGAAAAGACTGCAGCGGCGCCGGTGGCACAAAACCCAGCAGGTTAAGCACAAAGCCCCCCGCAGTGGCCCAGATCAAAGGATTTCTGGCCACCTCCCGCCAGACACCAACCTCGCCGTGCCTGGCCAGCATCCAGACTGAAATCAGATTGGCCAGCGGTACCGCAGCACCAACGATCAGGCCCATCGTTGCAATGCCTGGCGCGCCAAACAACATACCGGCCACAGCCAGCGCAATGTAGGAATTGAATCGATAACCACACTGAAACATTGAAGCAAAATTGATCGCAGGAATCCGGACGAATGGCCTTGGCAGCGTGGCTAACAACATGCCGCCGGACATTGCTGCAAACGCCGTCAACAACAACGGCAAGGCCACCGCCACATCCAGTTGGGTGCGCAATATCGCGTTAACCAGCAAGGCCGGAAAAAGGATGAAATACACCACTTTTTCGACGCCATTCCAGAAGTGGTCGCCCAGATGCATCCAGCGCCGAATACCCGCCCCAAGTAGAATCAAGGCAAAGTCAGGCAGTAAAAGTAGAACCGTTTTCATGTCCGGATTGTAGTCCTGCGGTCAACGAGCCCCTATGCGTAAAAACCACAATTCCTTCCGCATACCAACTTGACCAGAGCGCTTAAACCCGAAATACTGCAAGCCAAGCGCTAACTGGCAAGGACTCGCAACCGGGAGCAAGGAATGCAAGCAGAATGGTGGCACTGGATTATCGGCGGCATTTTCCTGATTTTGGCCGAACTGGCCATTCCGACTTTTTTCATCCTCTGGTTTGGCATTGCAGCCTTGATGGTCGGCCTGCTGCTTGTTTTCGCGCCGCAGATGACGTTGACCGCACAAATTGGCCTGTGGATCGCCGGATCGCTTTTCATGGTCTGGGCCTGGTTCCGCTATTTCAGACGAGATGGCATACGGACACGAAGTGGGACCGCCGATGGGCAGGCACTGGGAGAAATTGGACTTCTGGTTGCCGGTACCGCCCCCTTCGGCAAAGGCAAGGTGCGCTTTCAACGCCCCGTCATGGGGAATGACGAGTGGACTTGCCTGGCCGACGAAACCATCCCTGCCGGCGAGCGTGTGCAGGTTACCGCCATCGAGGGCAATTTTCTCAGAGTCAGAAAAACCGGAGCATAAGCCATGGAAGAAGGTCTGATCGTCAGTCTGGTAGTACTCGCCTTTGTCGTCGTCACCATCGCCAAGGGCGTGCGCCTGGTCCCGCAAGGGGAAGAATGGATCGTGGAACGACTTGGCCGATATCACGGCACACTCAAACCGGGCCTGAATGTTGTCATTCCCTACATTGACCGAATCGCTTACCAATTGATCACCAAGGACATCATTCTTGATGTTCAGGAGCAGGAAGTGATCACCCGTGACAATGCAGTCATCCTGACCAATGCCATTGCCTTCGTCAAAGTCACGGACCCCGTCAAGGCGGTTTATGGCGTCACCGATTTCTCGGAAGCCATCCGCAATCTGATCATGACGACCCTGCGTTCCATCGTTGGCGAAATGGAGCTCGACGAAGCCTTGTCCTCAAGGGACAAAATCAAGGCCAGATTACGTGAAAGCATTGCCGATGAAGCCGTCGACTGGGGGCTGACCGTAAAGTCAGTCGAGATTCAGGACATCAAGCCCTCGCAGTCGATGCAAAAAGCCATGGAAATGCAGGCCGCCGCAGAAAGAGAACGCAAGGCGGTTGTGACCCGCGCCGAGGGCGCCAAACAATCGGCAATCCTCGAAGCCGAAGCCCGTCTGGAATCCGCCAAGCGGGATGCCAACGCTCAGGTCATGCTCGCCGAAGCCTCTGCTGAAGCCATTCGTCGGGTTAGCGCCGCCATTGGTGACCGCGCCGGCCCCATGTCCTACTTGCTCGGCGAAAAATACATTGCAGCCATGGAGCGGATGGGCGAAAAAGACAACAGCAAACTGGTTGTACTGCCCGCCGACCTGCAAGAGGCCGTACGTGGGCTATTCGGCAAGAAAGTCTGACACGTGCGCTTACGCCCGCAATTTCATCTCCTGACCATTCTGTTCTTCATTCTCTCCGCCGTACCCGTCTGGCTTGCGGTGCGCGCTTTGGCGGAAAACATTCTTGAACAATGGGCGGAGCGCTACGCCGAGCGCCTGGTGCTTTACGACAAGGGGCGGATGTTGCAACCGATTTTGCGCGAACTGGCCCTTTCCCGACAACTGGCGGCCTCGGCACAAATTCGCGATTGGGCCAA
>JAVEXE010000215.1:0-3852 GCA_034004105.1 Azonexus sp.
GCAACGGCGTCACGAAAGGTCTGACAACGATCGTGCAAAGTGTCGAACATGCTGTTGCCTGTGCGGAAATCTGCCAGTGTGCATTGCAGATCCTCAGTCGACTCGCGCAGGGTTTTTGCCGAGTCCTGGCATTGCTTCATTCGTCTTGAGATGTCGACCGAGTGATTGCGGATTTCTTCCACTTCTCGGTGGATGGATTGATTACTTTCGCTCAGGTTATGAATGGCGCTGGCGATGGTGCTGAGTTGGACGGTGGTTTGCCGGAAGTCGTCGACCATCGTTTTCAAGTCCTGCGCCGATGTTTCGACATATTCGTTCGCTCGGGTAACTTCGGCAACGATCGTATGCGTTTTGCTGGAAGTATCAGACACCAGATTGATCATCGATTGTGTGTTCTGGCCGATCACCTGGGTGGCCGTCTTGACCTTCTCGGCCAGTTTTCGGACTTCGTCAGCCACGACGGCAAAACCCCGGCCAGCTTCGCCTGCCCGTGCGGCTTCGATGGCAGCATTGAGGGCGAGTAGGTTGGTCTGATCGGAAATGTCGTTGATCAATGAGACGATCTCGTTGATCTTCATGGAACTGGTGTGTAGTTCGCCGACCGTCGTCGAGAAATTTTCGATGTGCTGGTTGGTTGAGCGCATGGTGCTCGCGACCGTTTCCATCTGCGAGAGCGAGCGTTGGGCCAGTTCCAGATTGTTTTGCGTCGAGGTCTGGATGGCATCCGAATTGATGGCAACTTCACTGACCGCCAGATTCACCTGATTGCTGGATTCGAAGATGTCGGCGGCGAGGGCTTCCTGACTGCGTACGGCATCACTGGTCTGCTGGACCAGATGGTTCATGCGTGCTGCATCGGCTGCGATGCTTACGCTGCTGCTTCGGGCATGCGTGATCAGATCCCGGATGCGGCTGAAGAAGCGGCCAAGATTTCCCGAAATACGTCCCGCAAGATCGCCGCCCTGCGTTCCGATGGGGTGAGCAAGGTCAGCCTGACCATCGGCGATTGCGGCGATGTCGCGGTCGACCTTGTCCAGCGACGCGTTGTTTCCAAACCACCCCATGCTTGTCTCCTTGATCTTGTTTTAGGAAATTCCGGCAGCAAGGCGCAGTGGTGTCAGGGGCGCTGGCGGGCCGCCAGACGTCCAAGAACAAAGCCTTTCAGTTCATGGAAAGGGATAGGTTTTCCAAATACGGTCACGTCCTCTGGAATCCCGCGTTGGCGAACTTCATCCTTGTCAATTGCGGTAACCACGATGATGTCCATGCTGAGCAGCTCAGGCGTGGCACGCAGTTTGCGGATCATCTCGAAGCCATCCATGCCTGGCATCATCAGGTCGGCAATCAGGATGTCCGGTGCCTGTTGTCCGACCTGGAGCAATCCCTCGAAACCGTCACCAACAATGCGCAATCCGATCGGCAATTGCCAGCCCTGGAAGGTCATTTCGTAAAGTTTTTGCAGCGTTTCGTCGTCTTCGGCGATCAGGATGTCGAGCTTTTCCTGAGCCTTGCCCGGACGAGAAGCCTGACTGCGGCGCTTGAGTAGGAGGCTATCGACGGAGCCTGTGGGGATCCGTCGGTGTCCGCCTGCGGTCTTCCAAGCGTCAAGAACGCCACTCTCGACCATATTCTGGACGGTGCCCAAGGACACACCCAGGCGTTGGGCGGCTTGCCGGGTGCTCAGGAATTCGTTGTCTGCCATGGTGATCTTTGAAATTGCAAAAGTGCCAAATTTTAACCGAAGGAGTTCTGAATGGGTGAAGAAATTCCGGGGTTTTCTTGGGAATTTAAGCTTGATGTAGGCTGTCTGACATAATTATCGCCTGACTTACACTGTGCATGCGGAAAGAACGTGGCTGGAGCAGAAAATCGTGTGGAGTGAATCGCCTCAAACCAATAGGCTGCATTGCCGACGCTGTGAACACTACTACATTACGCACGATGTCAATTTTCCTTACGGTTGCCGTCAGTTGGGCTTCAAAAGTGCTCGGGAGCCCATGCGGGACGTGCTTGAGTCTTCCGGACAGCAATGCCTGTATTTTGCCTTGATTGATCGTCGTGCGCAGGGTCAATAGGCATCCTCCATCATCAGGTTGGGAAGCATGCTTCGTGCGTGTTGCAGCGCTTGGTCGAAAGTTTGGCAGACGTTGTCGTCGCCAAGGTGATCAATGAACCCCGATCGGTAAAGTAGCGAGCCGGGTTGCGAATTGAGGCCGCAAATCACCAGGGTGCAGCCTCGTTTGCGAAGTTTGTCGAGGAGGTTTTCCAGGCCTTCCAACCCGGTGGTGTCGAGTTGAATCAGTCGCTGCATATCGAGAATGACGACTTCCGGATGTCCTGCCCTGGGGTCGAGAAGTTCTTCAAGCTTGTTTACCGCGCCAAAAAATAATGATCCATAGAGTTGCCAGGCGGCAATTCGCAAGCTGCCGTCGGGATACAGGAAGGCTGCTTCCTGTGCCGCTTCATCCAGTGGCATGCGTTCTATGCGTGTCAATTCCGACATGCGGTAAATGAAAAACAGGCTTGCCAGCAGAATGCCGAGCTCGACGGCAACGGTGAGGTCAAAAAGCACCGTGACGAAAAAGGTTGTGAGCAGGATGGTGCGGTAATTCCAGGAGTAACGGCCGAGTTCCCTGAATTCATGCCATTCCCCCATATTGATCGCCACAACCATCACAATGGCGGAGAGGGTGGCCAGGGGGACGTAAGCGGCCAGGGGCGCTGCAATCAAAACAACGCCCAGCAGAGTCAAGGCATGAATCATGCCGGCGATGGGGGTTCGACCACCGGATTTGACATTGGTCGAGGTGCGGGCAATGGCGCCGGTCGCTGCGAAGCCGCCAACCAATGGTGCGGCAATATTGGCGAGGCCTTGGGCAACCAGTTCCTGATTCGGGTCGTGGCGGTCGTCAATCTGGCTGTCGGCAACACGCGCTGACAGAAGTGACTCGATGGCCCCCAGCAGCGCGATGGTGATGGCCGGGGTAATCAGTTTGCCGAAGTCGTGAATCGAAACATCGGGGAAACCGAACGCAGGAAGTTCCTGAGGAATACCGTTGAAGCGGCTGCCGATGGTCTCCACTGGGAGCGCCAGGGCCCAGGCAATCAGGGTGCCAGCAACCAGGACGGCAAGTGGGCCAGGGGCGCGACGCAGCGGGGCGAATTTTTGCGCAAGGCGGTTGTAAAAAAGCAGGAAGGCAAAGCAGGTGACGGAAAGTGCCACCGTGGGCAGGTCGACCGTGTGTGCGTGCGCGGCCAGTACTTTGAAACGGGCAAAGAATTCTGCTGGCAGCTCGGTAATTGAAAGCCCGAAGAAATCCTTGATCTGCGCCAGAAAGATGACGACCGCGATGCCGTTGGTGAACCCAATTACAACGGCAATCGGGATGAAGCGAATCAATTGACCCATCCGGGTCAGTCCCATCACCAGCAGCATGATACCCGCCAGCAAGGTGGCGCCTAGCAGGTTGGTGACGCCGTGAATGGCAACGATGCCATACACAATCGGGATGAATGCGCCAGTTGGCCCGCCAATTTGTACTCGGGAGCCACCGAGCGCAGCAATGATGAAGCCGGCAACAATAGCGGTCCAGATGCCTGCGGTGGGTGAGAGGCCCGAGGCAATCGCAAAGGCCATTGCCAGAGGCAGGGCGAGGACACCAACGGTAATCCCTGATGCCAGATCCTTGCCGAACTGCTCCCGGGTGTAGCCTGGCAGGCAATCCAGCAGCTTCGGATGGAAGGCGATCTTCATCAGGCTCTCCTTGAGTGAAGTGCTGCATTATATGGGGATATGATTAATCGTCAATGTTAATCATATGTTAATCAAATGCTAGAATCACCCCATCAGCA
>JAVEXE010000216.1:0-3850 GCA_034004105.1 Azonexus sp.
GAAGACTGGGAAAAAGTCCGTGACATGATCCGTAGCTTGGGCCGTGCCGACGCCGAAACCATTCTCGCCGAACACGGCGAAATCCTGATTCGCGACGACATCTGCAATCGGGACTACCGTTTCAGTGCCGATGACGTCGCCCGATTGTTCGACCAGGATGCCGGGCAGACACGACATTGAACCTGCCGACACCTGACTTCATCCTCAATCGCCAGGTTGAGCTTCTTTACCGCAATCTGCGGCTGGGTCAGGTCGCCTCCATCGTCAATGCCAGCTTTCTGCTCTGGATTGCCTACGGCCACGTCTCCAGCCCCGCGCTGATTGCCTGGTGGCTGGCGGCCAGTCTGGTCGCCGCCGTCCGGATGGGGCAAGCAGCGCGGTATTCCGCCACACCGCCGAATATACGCGACACCCAGGGCAGCCAATGGCGTCGCACCGCGCTGCTGGGTGCCAGTGCAGCAGGTGCCGTCTGGGCTGCCGGCACCCTGCTGATCATGCTTTCGGGCTCGCAGGAACTTCAGCTATTCACCGGCTTTGTCATGGCTGGCATGGTGGCGGGTGCGGTGCCTGTGCTCGCGGCCGACCGCAGCATCTTTCGCTGCTATGCCTGGCCGATTGTGCTGGCCGTTGCCTTCGCCGCCTTCGGCGACAGCCCGCTGGAAATCGGCTTCAGCGCCATGTCGCTGCTTTTTCTGCTGATTGCTACACGCAGCGCCGATTACTTCAACGATGCCCTGCAGGACACCCTGCGCCTGGAGCACGAGAAGGATGGTTTGCTTGATCACCTGGAGCACGCGCGCCGCCAGGCCGAGCTATCCAACCGGACCAAAACCGAATTCCTTGCCAACATCAGCCACGAACTGCGTACGCCAATGAATGGCATCATCGGCCTGTCTGAATTGCTTGCCCACGAAGACCTGACGCCGGATCAACAAGCACTGCTGAGCCCCTTGCGGGATTCCGCCGCCGAATTGATGCACAAGATCGAACACCTGATCGAATTGTCAGCCCTTGAAGCCGGCCAGGTGCAGGCCCGCCCCTTCGTTTTTGTGGTCAACGAACTGCAAGAGTCCTTTTCCCACGCCTATCGCAACAAACTGGGGAAGCATCAACTTCAGCTGATTGAACAATTCGACCCTGCCTTGCCATCAGCACTCTCCGGAGACCTTGCTCGTCTGCGAAAAATTTTCGATCACTTGATCGACAACAACTGCAAGTTTTCGACGCCGGGCAAGGTCAAATTAAGTGTGCACCTGCTCTCCATCAATGAGCAGCGAGCAATCATCGAATTCCGGTTATCTGACAGCGGCCCCGGTATCAGCGCGGCAAAACTGCTGGAACTCGAAGACCTTCTTGTACAGGCTGATGGTTCAAGCATGCGCAAACAGGGCGGCATCGGTGTCGGACTGGCGATTGTGCGCCGCTTGGTTGCCCTGCTCGGGGGAGAACTCCATATTGAGAGCGAGGAAGGCCGGGGTACGACCTTCCATTTCTCACTGCCCTTTGACTTGCCCGACAACGCCGATACTCACGGTTCGTAATCCAGTTCCACACGACGCATCAAGGCGCGGCATTCAGCTGAGCGACACGCCCGACTCATCGCCTCGCTTCCCATGCCATAACGACGTAATTGTGTGACCGGAACGCCCTGTGCACGAAGGATGGCAAACACAGCATTAATCCGCTGCTCGGCAATCGCCAGATTGTACGAGGGACTCCCAAGATCATCGGTGTGCCCAACCAGGGTTACGGAACGAGAAGGATCCGCTTTCAAACGCGCCGCATGCTCGACTAACTTGCGCTGCCCTGCGGCATCCACGACGGCACTGGCGGGCAGGAAAAATATGCTGTTCTCGCGGTCGACCGCAGACATGACCGACTTTTCATTCACCTCAGGATCGTCGAGCGCTGTTTCTTTTCGTAGCGTGGGCTGAGCCTTCTTTTCAAGCGGCAATTCTTTGGCTACAACGCCGGACAGACGCTGACCTTCTGGCGCATCATCAAATGCAGGTTCAGAAAATGTCGCACACCCGGTCAATAGCACCGCACAAAACCCGGTAACAATAGCATGAGCCAGAAGACGCTTATTCATCACCCGCCTTCCGCAACATATCGGCCAATGGCATGCTGGCAAAGCGATCATCACGACCCGGCAGATGCTTGAGTAATTCATCAAGGTTGATCTGCAGGGTTCTCAGCACCACATCCGGCACGCTGCCTAGCGCCTCAGGCAAAATGCCCTCTGCAGGCCCAGGCAAAGCCGCCAATGCCTCACGGCCACGAGCCTGCAGGCACAGGCCGACACGCCGCTGGTCATGTGGCATCTTGCGTTTTTCCAGATAACCCTGAACCACCAGTTTTTCGACCATCAAACTGCAAGTTGATTGATGCACGCCCAAGCGGATAGCCAAGTCGCCAATGTTGATTTCCGGACTACGCTCCACCTCCTGCAGCACCCACATTTGCGATCCGCTCAAACCGCAGCGCTCCTCAACCAAGCGAAAATGCTGCCGCAGCGAACCGTAGATCAGACGAAACTGCTGTAGCACTTCCAGCACGACCTCTTCCGATGCTTCCTTACCTGTTTTCAACGTATTGACCACCATTCACATCCCAAAGAACCCTGATTGCAACACCCGAATCAAACGGTTGATTACGAAATAGTATTGCTTAAATGAAAAGGCTGAATTATATTGTTTAGCAATGAAATTTACCCAGCACTGGTTTCAGTTCTGAGCTTTCATTCCTTTTCGACGAGGACATTTCCGGGGGGACTTCCCCCCGTTTTTTTGTCCAAGGCAAGCATTGTGCTTCTTTTGCCGGTTTGCCTGCAACGCCGTTTCCTCGCCAAGCAACGCAACACATCAGAACGCCAACCATTTCACCTTTCCAGTTTTCTTGAGGTGTGTATCGACGCCACTTAGCCGGATTTCAGTCAGGGAGAAAAGCATGATCAAAATTGGGCTCATCGGGTACGGTAAAGCAGGGCAAGCCGTTGCCAAAGTCATTCAGGAAGACCCACGTTATCAATTATGCTGGATTGCCCGTCGCTCAAGCGGAACAACAGAAACAGACCTGCCGACGGTTCAACTGGATCCGGCCACGTTCCCGGATTGGCTGGATCGGCACCCCGTCGATGGCATTATCGATTTTTCGGATGCCACGACCATTCATCTATACGGTGAAGCGGTGCGTTCGCGCGGCATCATGGTGGTCACCGCCATTTCGGGCTACCCGGAGACGACGATGGACTATATCCGCGATCTCGGTCGCGATATCCGCATCCTGTCATCGCCAAACATCACCTTGGGAATCAACTTCCTGTTGCTTTCAGCAAAAATCCTGCGCCGAATCGCACCTTTTGCCGATGTCGAAATCGTCGAACAACATTTCCGTGACAAACCCGAGGTATCCGGCACGGCAAGACGTATCGCGGAAGTCCTGGATGTCAATAATGAACATATCACCTCGCTTCGCTTGGGCGGAATTGTTGGGCGACATGAGGTGATTTTTGGCTTTCCTTACCAAACTGTCCGTCTGATTCACGATTCCATCCGGCGCGAAGCTTTCGGCACGGGTGCTGCGTTTGCCATGGAACAACTGGCACAATGTGACACCGGTTTCTACACTTTGGACAGCCTCTTGCTACGTGTCATCCGGGACGAACTGCAACGCGAGGAGGCGCTCAACCTGGCCCGAGCAGCTTCCCGGGATTCATCAGCCCACGTGGATCAAGTGCCTGCCTGATCGTGCGCATCAACTCGATCTCGACGGTCGATTTGTAGCGCAGGATTTCCTCGCGTTTCAACTGGCCGATACCGTGTTCTGCGGAAATCGAGCCATTCAGCGC
>JAVEXE010000217.1:0-3836 GCA_034004105.1 Azonexus sp.
CGCAAGAATTGGCTGTTCGCCGACACCACCCACGGCGCCAAGGCGAGCGCCGCCTGGTACTCGCTGATCGAAACTGCCAAGCTGCACCAGCTCAACCCGCAGGCCTACATCGAGCACCTGCTGGAGAACATCGCCGTCGCCGACACGCCGGAAAAACTTGATCAGCTGCTGGCCTGGAACGTCAAGCTCGACCAGCCGGCGCAAGTCCGGACTGCACAGCCGCATTGAGCGGTGGGGTGGGTCGATTAGCGCTTACGGCGTGGATCAGAGAGATAAAGCATGTTGCAGAGTAATCAGTCCCATGCTGCATCTGTCTCACACAGCTTCAGCAATTGAGTGCGGATTTCTCCTGGTGATGCGGCAAGATTTACGGTGGCAAACCGGACCGAGTGTCCTTGAATAACCACGGTTTCATCGATGGCTGAGCCAATGGCGGGATGCAACAGCAGACCACTTGCATGATCAGCAAGGGGGTCATTGCGCCCAACTTGTGAACGCAAATAAGCATAAATCTGGTAAACATAGCCGCTACGCAGCGTTTCCTCGCGATACCAGCCATTGGTCACGATGGACGTGAACTTGGTGTCGATCACAATCCGACGCCCCGTGATCAGATGGTCAAGTACCACGTCAGTTCGCATCGCGGGCAAGATGCTGTCAATCCCTGTGGTCTTCTGCGAGATTTGCCAACGTAGCATTCCGCCGCATTTCACCTGCCATCCTTGCGGGCTCAATACGACATCGTAAAAACCACCGATCGCACGCTCGAACAGGCGGCGAACCCACGTTGCCTCACGATCGGGCAACGTAAGCACATTTGCGCCAGATGCCTCGGTCGGAAGCGTCAGTTCAAATGCCAGTTTTGCAGCGGCCACCATGAGACGGTCGTCCGCATCGTGCCGTCCGAAGCGATCTGTGCTCATCTGGGTGCGGGTCGGCGCTTCGCCAGAGACTCCCTGCGCCTTCATGCTACCGGCCAGAGAGCGACAGCGATGGGCAATATCCTGCCGCTGTACGATTCTGGAAACGGCTTCCAGTGCTGCGCGAACAAAGCGGTTGCGCGGGGTATCGATGGTCAGCTCGTTGAAGCGACACGCCACCATACCGCGATCCAAAAGCTGACGGCGCTCAGTAGTCAGTACATCTATGCGGCCTCGTACACGGTTCAGCGCGGCCTCACGCGAGCGGTAACCCAAGCTCAGACGACGGCGCTGCCGAACCTCTACCGCGTGAGCCAGAATCTCGGCGACCAGATCAGGCAAATCGTCCGGGCTATCTTCCAGACCAACCATCCCAATGCCGCGTGTGCGGAACAGATCCGAGGCATAGAGCATCAGCAGCCAAAGGTTCTGCACCGGGATGCGCCCGATAAACCCCGGCTCATCCGCCTGATTGGCTTCCGCTGGCAGCGCAACTGCGCCCATTACCATCCCTGCATCAGCTGAGTCGTCGCCTTCTGTGCTTCGTCAGGCGCATCAAACCAATACTCTTCCAGCAACGGGCCGATCTCCGTCTCCACCACCTGCCGGAACCATTTCTCGGTGTCCCCGGCTTCCAGATGATGCACTGGCGTCACGTAGCTGTGGCCGATCCGGAACTGCTTGCCAAGCCGAGCATCCGCAGCAATGCGCTCATTCAGGTCGACAATCCGTTGTTCGATGTCGGCTACCAGTGCTTCGTCAACGCCGCATGACTTGACCACCCACTCTCGCCAAACCAAGCCCAGCCTCGGCTCCAGTCCGACGAATGCAAAGCGACGGCGCAGCGCCAAATCCACCAGTGCCAGTGAGCGGTCAGCAATGTTCATCGTGCCGATTACATACAGGTTCTCAGGAATGTGAACTGGCCGTCGCACACCATCGGCATCCGGGTAACACAACTCAAGCGCCTCGCTGGGTGTACGCTTCCCAGCTTCCAACAGCGTCAGCAACTCGCCGAATATCTGCGCTGGATTACCACGATTGATCTCTTCGATTACGACGACGAATCTGGATGACGGCTCCTTGTGAGCAGCCTTGATGGCTTCCATGAATACACCATCAGCAAGGGACAGCTTGCCCTCACCAGTCGGACGCCAACCACGCACGAAATCCTCATAGGACAGGTTCGGGTGGAATTGCACCGCCCTGACTTTGCTATCGTCCTTTTGCCCAATCAGCGCAAATGCCAGTCGCCTGGCCAGCCAAGTCTTGCCTGTACCCGGTGGCCCCTGCAGGATCAGGTTTTTCTTGGTACGCAGACGGTCGAGCAGGAGATCGATTTCGGTACGTTCAAGGAAGCAGCCGTCCTTGAGGATGTCATCGGCGGAGTAGGGAATAATGGGTGCCGCAACCTGAAACGCTTCGCGCACCTCGCCGACGGAGGCCTGTTCCGCAGCAACGTCAGCACCCGCGTCATCTAGGGAGGCTGGTTCGTCGGCGGGGTCTTTGTACATCCATGATGCCAGTGATAAATCCGGAAAGTTGTGTACCGGATAACTATCTTCACCGAAGCGCGCACGCAAATCATCCAGCAGCTTCAAATAGCTGCGAGCATCGCAAGGCCCCTGTTGTCCGCTGGGGGAGACGTTCAGCCCAAGTCGCTTGTTGATGTAATGACGCGACTGGCTATCAAGTGTCAAGAAATCCCAAGGATGTGCCCAGTACAGGCCCGTTGAAAGGTTCCATGCGACGCCCCACACCTGAGTCGCGGCAGCGTAGGTCTGGATGAATGCATCCCGAGCCTCGGGCTGATCGCTCTCCACCAACTTGCTGGCGGCAGCAAACACATGCCACAAGGCGTCAATGTCTCCCGCACCACGCTTGTCCGCATACGCAAAAAACCAGGAACGCTGATTGTTCAGAACGGGAATGCCCTCGAATGAAGGCGGCACAGGAACCGTTACGCCCAGCAGCTTGGCCAACTCACCGGCGATGGTTTTACGATTGGCATCGGTCATCGAACGGTTGAAGGTGCCCATCACGGTGAAGGGACAAATATCCTGCAGAGGCCCGGTACTTCCGTCAGGAAACTTGTCCTGCAGATAGCTCAGCCCCTGCACCCGTGTGGCGATCTGATGGATGCCCGCAATGAGTGCAGATCTGTCCTGGGCGTGATCGAGAAGTTTTTCGGCGACGGCTTCGTAGAAGTCTGTCCACTGGAATCGCTGTTTTTCAGGTGCCACCGTGCCAAAGCGCTCGCGCCAGAAAGGCTCATTGCGGAAACGATCCAAATCTTGCGGCTTGCCTTCAAACGCGAACGCGATCAGAGCGTCGTTCATCCAGTCGCCCGGCTGCACACGCCAGACCGTTCCTCGGTGCGTATAGAAATACCATTCTCGTACAGGCTTGGCTTTGGCCCAGTCCACTTTCACCCGCTTGCCGTCGTTCAGGTTTTCGGTGATCGTGCCAACCGCCTTGATGCCCATCACTGAAACCGTGCGCCCTCGGTTATCGAAAGGCAGGCCATGCTTGCGCGTATAGGCCGCCTTGATGGCAATGCGTTCGCCCGGCTGCATGGCTCGCACCATGTCGAGCAGCTTGTCGTCGTAGCCATTTTCCCAAATACCTTCTTTCAGGAATCGCGGCGTCTGATCATCAGTGCCACCATAGCTTGCACCGACAAACCATGTGGTTTGCGAGGACGTATCGTTTTTCATGCCCAGCTTTTCCCCGTTCATTGCATGCTCCATCATCAGACGCTTGCGCCGCTATGGAAACACTGAAATATTCCTGAATCCGTGTTCGACGACCCCGACAATTTTCCCATGCCACAACCCTGAGATTTTTCCGATTTTCTCCTCGGTTTTATACTACCCAGGCACTTTTTCCTGCTGCTGACCGGCACCAAACGGCACC
>JAVEXE010000022.1:0-9287 GCA_034004105.1 Azonexus sp.
CGCTGTCGAAAATGATGAAGCCGGGGATTGGCAGTTACGACCGCTTCAAGCAATTGTTCGACCGCTTTTCCCGCGAGGCCGGCAAGGAGCAGTATCTGATTCCGTATTTCATCGCCGCGCATCCCGGAACGACCGATGAAGACATGGTCAATCTGGCCATGTGGTTGAAAAAAAACAACTTCCGGCTGGATCAGGTGCAGACTTTCCTGCCCACACCGATGGCGATGGCGACAACCATGTACCACACGGAAAAGAACCCACTGAAAAAGCTGCATCGTAAGGGGGGGGAAGTCGTGGGTGCCGTGCGTGGTGCCAGGCAGCGGCGCTTGCACAAAGCTTTTTTGCGCTATCACGATCCGGAAAACTGGCCGTTGCTGCGCGAAGCCTTGAAGGAAATGGGCCGCGCCGATCTGATTGGTAATGGCAAACGGCAATTGATTCCTGCCTGGCAGCCTGCCGGAACCGGCTTGAAAGTTGGGAGCGCCAGCAGTCAAAAACCGGCATTTTCACGGTCGACCGCAGAAAACGGGGCAAAACGTCCGTCGACCGCAAAATCCTTTGCGCCCACAACGGGCCAACGGCAAAAGCCGACAGGACAACAAACCGCCCGCAGTGGCAACCCGCCCGGCCGCAAGCCGCGTGCAGGCAAATGATTTTCAGGGAGAACACAACATGCAGGAAAAAACCACCTACGAACTGATTGGCGGCGAAGCCACGGTCGCTCGCTTGTGCGAGCGCTTTTATGCCTTGATGGACAGCATTCCGCAGTTCAAGGAATTACGCGCCATGCATCCCGAGGATTTGCAAAGCTCACAGGACAAGCTGTTCATGTTCCTTTCGGGCTGGTTTGGCGGCCCGGATCTGTTTGTCGAAAAATTCGGTCATCCCCGGCTACGGGCACGTCACATGCCCTTCGCGATTGGCACGGTGGAGCGTGATCAGTGGGTCGCCTGCATGGTGCTGGCGATGGAAGAGGTTGGTATTGAAGAGCCCATTCGTGGCAAGTTGCTGGAAAACTTCTTCAATACGGCGGATTTCATGCGCAACAAGGAAGGTTGATTGACGCGCGTTTTGCCTGTTCTGCGGCAAGGAAGCGCTGCGCGTCGGTACGCAAGGCCAGTTGGTGAATGTCGGCAGGCGCCACAAACCGTGCTTCCTGGATTTCGTGACCGTCGGCCAGCAGCGTACCGCCCGTAGCCTGAGCAGCATACAGCGTTGCCACCCAGGCAATCCGGTCGCCATTGCGATAGGTGGTTTCGCAGCCTTGTCCGCCAATGACGTCGATCAGGCCGGTGAGGGAGATTTCGATGCCGGTCTCTTCCTTGACCTCACGCACAGCGGCATCCGCAGGGGCTTCAAGTGGCTCAAGAATGCCACCAGGGAGGGTCCAGGCATCCGCGTCATGATCATGGACAAACAGAATCCGCCCGCCGTCATCGCGGACAATGACAACGGTGGTGGGTACTAGAATCAGGGTGTGACCGACGTAACGACGTAACTCGGCCAGAAAAGCGGGAATGGGCATGGAAGAAATAATGGCAGCGTAAATGCTGCCATTGTCTTATTTTTTGCCGGTTTCCACGCGATATCCGGCTTCTTTCCATGCGGGTAGACCGCCACGGAACCAGAGAACATTTTTCCAGCCGTTCTTGATCGCCATGTGCGCGGCTTTGTAGCTCTTCCAGCAGATCGTGCCATCGCAATACATCAGGAAGGTTTCGTTTTTGTCGGCTGGCAGCTTGCGCAGGTCAAATTTGTCTTCCGAGGCGATGAAGTCGACCTCTTTGGCACTGGCTTCGTCGTAGGGAACAAGCACGGCGCCCGGAATGTGGCCATGATCGAATTCCTCGTGGAGCCTGACGTCAAAAACCTTGGTGCCTTTTTCAATCAGCGCTTTGGCTTCTGCTGCATCAATCACCCGTGTACCGGGCAGATTGGCGGGGGTGGTATTGAGCATGGATGCCACCCCTTTGAAATCGTTGGTACTCGCGACGCTCAAGTTAAGGTTGAGCGCGGTGCTTTTCTGCAGGTTACTCACGATTTTCTGCTGTGTTGCACTGTTAACCCCGCCCTGTCTGACAGAAAGTGCGCGCAATGGAACCGGCGTCGTGGAAAAAAGTACGCGTCCCTGATTGGCCTGAGCCCAGGCCTTGGCGTCTTCCGTTGCCGCTACGGCGATGTCGTAACTGCCGATTTTCAAACCATAAAGCGGCGCTTCCGGAATGCGGTGGAACATCATCTGCGTGAAGTCGGCACGAGCCAGACCACGGTTATTGATTTCACTGCGGGCCATGCTGCCCAGTAGCGATTCATAGTTTGGCATGCCTAACCGTGCCCCGGACTTTGCAGCAAGATCGCCTTTATATGCAGGGCCAGCGACGAAGGCGGCAGAAATGGATTCGTTGGATTTCAATATCGGGGTGAAGTTGTATTTTCCGACATTGGCAATCACGTGGGCGGGGGCCAGCAACAGATCAAATTCAGCATCGCGAGCTTCTTTGATGGCGGTGAAGCTATTGCGGTAATAGCTTAAGCGTACCGATTCGCCGACAGTCTTTTCAATTTCTTGTGCGAAATTTCTGTAACGCTGATCGGTTTTCAGATCTGCCAGACTTTCACTTGGATCAAGAACAACGGCCAGTGTCATGGGGGCTGCTTGCAGGCTGACGCTGCTGATCAGGGCTAGCAAGGGGGTAAAACGCTTCATGATCGCTCCTTTGGCATCTGGCTTTGCTGGCGGCCAGGGTTGATTGGGCAAAGCTATTGATCTTCGCAAAAATCAATTTCAAGAATATTACCATCTGATTATTTGTTGTTGATCGGTTTCGGCATTGCTTCGAGTCAGATAAAATCCGTGGGTTTGTACATTTCTGCAACGATTTGGCGGCAGGGTAGGCGCTGAACCTGGTCTGCGGAGGCCAGGGCAGCATAAGCCTCCTTGTGTGGTAGTAACTTTCTTCGGGCTAAGCGAATGATCAGAATTAAACGCGGTCTGGACTTGCCCATCACTGGAGCGCCTGTGCAGCGTATCGAAGCCGGAAGGCCGGTACGCAGTGTGGCGGTCATCGGCTTCGATTACCATGGCATGAAGCCGACCATGGCCGTACAGGTAGGTGATCGGGTCAAGTTGGGCCAGGTACTGTTTTCCGACAAGAAAACACCTGGTGTTCATTTCACAGCACCTGGTGCCGGGGTGGTCAGTGCCATCCATCGCGGTGAGCAACGGGTACTGCAGTCGGTCGTTATCGACCTCGATGGTGATGATGCCATCGAATTCACCAGCTATTCTGAAGCGCAGCTGGAGGCGCTGACACCTCAGCAGGTGCGTGACAATCTTCAGCAATCGGGGCTCTGGACGGCTTTACGCACACGGCCTTTCAGCAAGGTGCCTGCGGTCGACTCAACGCCTGCCTCGATTTTCGTAACGGCGATCGATACACACCCGTTGGCGGCAGACCCTGCCGTGGTCATTGCCGAAGCGCCCGAGGATTTCAATCGAGGCTTGCGTGTTCTCGCACGTCTTGCCAAGGTTTTTGTTTGTACAGCCGAAAACGCAAGCATCTCCGTCGCGAGCATACCGAATGTTCAGACTGAGCAGTTTGCCGGGCCGCACCCGGCGGGTCTGGCGGGAACGCATATTCATTTCCTTGACCCGGTCGATGCCCATAAAACGGTCTGGAATATCGGTTACCAAGATGTGATCGCGATTGGGAAATTGTTCGTTACCGGTAAGCTCAGTGCTGATCGAGTGGTTGCGCTGGCGGGACCGATGCTGGATAAGCCACGCCTTGTCCGTACGCGTCTTGGCGCCAGTCTGGATGAACTGACAGCGGGTGAATTGAAGACAGGCAAAAAGGTTCGCATCATCTCGGGTTCGGTATTCGCTGGCCGTACATCGCGGGGTGCTTGTGCCTGGCTGGGGCGCTACCATCAGCAGGTTTCCTGTCTGGAAGAAGGAACCGAGCGCGAATTCCTGCACTACTTGCGACCGGGCCTGGAAAAGCATTCGGTCATGAATCTCTACGTCTCCAAGTTGATGTCTGGCAAGCTTTTTGATTTCACGACCAGCACCAACGGCAGTCCGCGCGCCATGGTGCCAATCGGAAACTATGAAGAAGTGATGCCACTGGACATTCTGCCAACCCAGTTGTTGCGTTACCTCATTGTTGGTGACACTGAAATGGCGCAGAAACTCGGTTGTCTTGAATTGGATGAAGAGGATCTGGCGCTGTGCAGCTACGTTTGTGCCGGCAAGTATGAGTACGGTCCCATTTTGCGTGACAACCTCACGCGCATCGAGAAGGAGGGTTGACCATGGGCCTGCGCTCCTGGCTCGACAGTATCGAGCATCATTTTCACAAGGGCGGGAAGTACGAAAAGTGGTACGCCCTGTACGAGGCTGTAGACACCGGCCTGTTCAAACCCGGTAGCGTAACCAAAACGACCGCTCACGTGCGCGACGGCCTCGACCTCAAGCGCATGATGATTACCGTGTGGTTATGTACCTTTCCGGTCATGTTCGCCGGGATGTGGAACGTCGGTTATCAGGCAAATTCAATCTTTGCCGCCAGTCCGGATCTGCTGGCTGCTCAGGATAACTGGCGACTGGCGCTGATTGCGATGTTTGCCGGGTTTGACCCGACGTCGCTGTGGGACAACCTGGTGCATGGTGCCGCGTATTTCTTGCCGATTTACGCTGTCACTTTCATTGTTGGTGGCTTCTGGGAAGTCTTGTTTGCCTCGATCCGCAAGCATGAGGTCAATGAAGGTTTCTTCGTGACTTCTGTCCTGTTCGCTTTGACATTGCCACCCTCGATTCCGTTGTGGCAGGTTGCCTTGGGTATCAGCTTTGGCGTTGTCATTGGCAAGGAAGTCTTTGGCGGAACAGGCAAGAATTTCCTGAACCCAGCCTTGACGGGGCGTGCATTCCTTTTCTTTGCGTATCCCGCACAGATTTCCGGTGATGCAGTCTGGACAGCCGTTGATGGCTATACCGGTGCAACCATCCTCGGTACTGCCGCTGCTGGCGGTATCGAACTGGTGACGGCGGGTGGTCTGACGTGGTGGGATGCCTTCTTCGGCAATATTCAGGGATCCATCGGGGAGACCAGCACGCTGGCCATCTTCATTGGCGGCGCAGTGCTTTTGATTGCCAAGATTGCCTCCTGGCGCATTGTCAGTGGCGTAATGTTGGGCATGATCGGGATGAGTTTGCTGCTCAACGGTATCGGTTCGGCGACCAATCCGATGTTTGCCATGCCTTGGTACTGGCATTTGGTGGTGGGCGGGTTTGCCTTCGGTATGATTTTCATGGCCACTGACCCGGTTTCGGCGTCGATGACCAATACCGGAAAGTGGATTTTCGGGGCTTTGATCGGCATCATGGTCGTGCTGATCCGTGTCGTCAATCCGGCATTCCCCGAGGGCATGATGCTGGCGATTCTTCTCGCCAACCTCTGTGCCCCCTTGATCGACCACTTTGTGGTTGCGGCCAACATCAAGCGGAGGGCAGCACGCCATGTCCAATAAAGAGTCCACAGGCCGTACGCTATTTGTGGCGTTGGCGGTCAGCCTTGTTGCTTCTGTTTTCGTGGCGGGTTCTGCCATCGCGCTCAAGCCGGTGCAGATTGAAAACCGTCTACTCGACAAGCAACGCAGCATCCTGGCGATTGCCGGTTTGGGCAATGAAAAAATGTCCTCTCGGGAAATCAAGGATTTGTTCAACAGCAGAATCCAGGCCAGAGTCATTGACCTGACAACCGGGGAATACAACGACAGCCTGGATCCAGTTACCTTTGATCCACTCAAGGCTGCCAAGGATCCGAAAACTTCACGAGCACTACAAGGCAGTGAAGATATGGCCTTGATCAAGCGTCGTGAGCAGTTCACCACGGTGTATATGGTTGAGCAGAATGGTCAACTTGAGTCATTGATTCTGCCCATTCGGGGATATGGTCTTTGGTCAACCTTGCACGGCTTTCTTGCTGTCAAGCCCGATCTGAATACTGTCGTTGGCCTGGGTTTCTACCAGCATGCAGAAACGCCAGGACTCGGTGGCGAGGTCGACAATCCCAAGTGGCGCGGTATTTGGCCTGGCAAAACCTTATTCGATGAATCGGGTAAGCCGATCATTAATATCGTTAAAGGCGGGGTCGACCCCAGCAGCCCGGAAGCAGGTCATCAAGTTGATGCGCTTGCCGGTGCGACACTGACCAGTAATGGTGTCGATCGTTTGTTGAAATTCTGGCTTGGCGAGCAGGGCTTTGGGCCTTACTTGAACAAGCTACGTCAGCAGGGGGCTTGATCATGTCTAAACATACAGCCAAGGAAGTTCTGCTTAATCCTGTTTTCGCCAATAACCCGATTGGTTTACAGATTCTTGGTATCTGTTCGGCATTGGCGGTGACCTCGAACCTGAAAACTGCTCTGGTCATGTCGATTGCCTTGACCTTGGTGACAGGCTTTTCCAACCTCTTCATCGCCATGATCCGGGCACAGATTCCGAGTTCGATCCGGATGATTGTGCAAATGGTCATCATCGCCTCGCTGGTGATCGTGGTGGATCAGGTGTTGAAGGCTTTCGCCTATAGCCTCGCCAAGCAGTTGTCTGTGTTTGTCGGCCTGATCATCACCAACTGTATCGTCATGGGCCGTGCTGAAGCCTTCGCCATGCAGAATCCACCCTGGATTTCCTTCCTTGATGGCATCGGTAACGGCCTGGGTTACAGCGCAGTCTTGATTGCCCTGGGCATCGTTCGCGAGTTGTTCGGTGCAGGCAAGTTGATGGGTATCGAAATCCTGCCGCTGGTCAAGGATGGTGGCTGGTATGTGCCGAATGGCATGTTGCTGCTGCCGCCGTCGGCGTTCTTCCTGATCGGCCTGCTGATCTGGGGGTTGCGCATGTGGCGCCGCGAGCAGATCGAGAAGCCGGCGTTCCGCATGGCGCATCAGGTCGTTGAGAAGGAGGCCTATTAATATGGAACATTATCTCAGCCTGTTCGTGCGGGCCGTGTTCATCGAGAACATGGCACTGGCTTTCTTCCTCGGCATGTGTACCTTCATTGCCATCTCGAAGAAGGTCGAGACCGCCATCGGCCTCGGTGTTGCTGTGGTCGTTGTGCAGACCATCACCATTCCGGCCAATTACCTGATCTATGCATATCTGCTGCGTGACGGAGCACTGGCCTGGGCCGGCATGCCTGATGTCGACCTGTCCTTCCTCGGCCTGTTGTCGTATATCGGCGTTATCGCTGCGATCGTGCAGATTCTGGAAATGCTGCTCGACAAGTACGTGCCCAGCCTCTACAACGCACTCGGCGTATTCCTGCCTCTGATCACGGTGAACTGCGCGATCATGGCCGGTTCTCTGTTCATGGTCGAGCGCGACTACAACTTCGGCGAAAGCGTTGTCTATGGCCTTGGCTCAGGGTTCTCCTGGGCGCTGGCGATTGCGCTGCTGGCCGGTATCCGCGAGAAGCTGAAGTACAGCGACGTGCCCGAAGGCCTGCAAGGCTTGGGCATCACCTTCATCACCATCGGGTTGATGTCGCTGGGCTTCATGTCTTTCTCCGGCGTTCAACTGTAAGGAGGGGCAGTGATGAATATTCAGGAAATCCTGCTCGCGATCGGTATGTTCACCGTCATCGTGTTGGCGTTGGCGATGTTCATCATCGCCGCTCGCGCCAAGCTGGTGTCGAGTGGCGACGTGACCATTGAAATCAACCACGAGCGCACCATCACCGTACCTGCCGGTGGCAAATTGTTGCAAACACTTGCGAACAACAATATCTTCCTTTCGTCTGCCTGTGGTGGCGGTGGTACCTGCGCCCAGTGCAAGTGCCAAGTCCATGAGGGCGGCGGCGAGATGTTGCCGACCGAGGAATCTCACTTCACCAAGCGCGATGCCAAGGCTGGCTGGCGCCTGTCCTGCCAGACCCCGGTCAAGCAGAACATGAAGATTGAGGTGCCGGAGGAAGTGTTTGGCGTGAAGAAGTGGGAATGCACGGTCGAATCCAACCCGAACGTCGCCACCTTCATCAAGGAACTGACATTGCGCCTACCGGAAGGAGAGAACGTCGACTTCCGTGCTGGCGGCTACGTCCAGCTCGAATGCCCGCCGCACGTCGCCAACTACAAGGACTTCGACATCCAGCCCGAATACCGCGGCGACTGGGACAAGTTCAACATGTGGCGCTTCGTGTCCAAGGTTGAAGAACCGGTCATCCGCGCCTACTCGATGGCCAACTATCCGGAAGAGAAGGGCGTCGTCAAGTTCAACATCCGTGTTGCTTCGCCACCGCCCAACCGTGACGATATTCCGCCGGGCAAGATGTCGTCCTTCGTCTTCAACCTGAAGCCGGGTGACAAGGTCACGGTCTACGGTCCATTTGGCGAATTTTTTGCTCGCGAAACCGACAACGAAATGGTTTTCATCGGCGGTGGTGCTGGTATGGCACCGATGCGTTCGCATATCTTTGACCAGATGAAGCGTCTGAAGTCCACGCGCAAGATCAGCTTCTGGTACGGTGCGCGTTCGATGCGTGAAGCCTTCTATGTTGAAGAATTTGACAAGCTGGCCGAGGAGAATCCGAACTTCAAGTGGCATCTGGCGTTGTCTGACCCCTTACCCGAAGACAATTGGACGGGTTACACCGGCTTCATCCACAATGTGCTGTACGAAAACTATCTGAAGGATCATCCGGCGCCCGAGGATTGCGAGTTCTACATGTGCGGGCCACCGATGATGAATGCTGCCGTGATCAAGATGTTGCTGGATCTCGGTGTCGAGCGCGAGAACATCATGCTCGACGATTTCGGCGGTTAAGCGGACAGGGAGGCAGGTATGGAAATGTTCCTGGTCACCTTTGGGATCATCATCCTGCTGGTCCTGCTGATGGCGGTCGGTGTCATTTTTGGACGCAAGCCGATCGCCGGCAGTTGTGGCGGCTACAAGGCCCTTGATGTCGAGTGTGCTGCTGGCTGCAAGAACCCGTGTGAAAAACGCCAGGCCAGGATGAAGGCCAAGGCCGAGGCAGAAGCCTTGGCCAAAACACAAGCGGAGGAAAAAGCATGCTGAAATCGCTGCTGGTTAGAGATTACATGACAGCTGATCCGTTGGCGTTCAAGCCAGAAACGGACGTATTGACAGCAGTTCATCAATTGTTGGCACACCGTTTGAGTGGTGCGCCGGTGGTTGATCCACAGGGTCATCTCGTTGGTTTTTTCTCCGAGAAGGATGGTTTGAAGGTTGCACTCAACGCCTCGTACTATGAGCAACCCGGTGGTCC
>JAVEXE010000022.1:9387-18308 GCA_034004105.1 Azonexus sp.
GCGATGAGGCCCGCGAAGCCGAGGCAAGCGAATACATTGAAGATATTGCTACCGACCACGTTGCCGACGGCAATATCACGTTGACCGCGGAATGCTGCGACCAATGAGGTTGCAATTTCCGGCATTGACGTGCCAACGGCGACAACGGTAAGACCAATCACCAAGTCGCTGACGCCAAACATTCGTGCAACCGCGACCGCGGCATCCACCAGCCAGTCGGCACCGAGCACCAACAGACCCAGCCCGGCCAGCACCAGTAACATCTGAACACTCCAGTGGGCGTCCCATTTGCTGCTGGTATCTGGCATCTCGTCGGCAAATTCTGCTTCTGTGGCCTTGCTCGCACGCCGTGACTGCGTGACCAGAAAAACGGTATAAACAATCACCAGAGAAAAGAGCAATCCGCCTTCAAGACGACTGATATTCCCATCCAGGGCCAGAACCAGAAAGAGCAGGCTGGCACCAATCATGATTGGAATTTCCTGGCGAATGATCTGTTCGTTGACCGCCAGCGGTACGATCAATGCTGATAAACCCAGGATCAATAAAATATTGGCGATATTACTGCCAACGACATTACCAATCGCCAGATCACCAGAACCGCTTAGCGCCGCGCCAGCAGAAACTGCCATTTCCGGTGCGCTGGTACCGAAAGCCACGATCGTCAGGCCAACGACTAAAGGAGATATCCCAAAAGTCAGTGCCAGGCGGGCCGCGCCACGTACCATTAGCTCGGCGCCAAGTGTCAAGGCAGCGAGGCCTAAGATGAACATTAAAATGTGTTCGAGCATAATTTTTCTTGTGTGTTGGAGGAGGGCGATTCGCAGTCGTGAATCGTGCGCCGAAACGGCTGCGGTATACTACGCCGCCTTGCCTGGCCTTGCTGACGAATGATGATTTCGGAAAATCCTGTAGACCGTATCGAAGACAATCAATCGCCCGGATTAGGGGATGATTTTTTCATGCGCGAGGCCATTTCCCTGGCTCGGGCGGCGGAGTGTCTGGGCGAGGTTCCGGTCGGTGCAGTTGTGGTGCGGGATGGCAAAATTGTCGGGCGCGGTTTCAATTCTCCGATTGGCGCGCATGATCCCACTGCCCATGCAGAAATTGCTGCGCTGCGTGATGCGGCCAGAAATCTTGGCAACTACCGCCTACCGGGTTGCGCCTTGTATGTCACGCTGGAGCCTTGTGCCATGTGTGCCGGTGCAATCATGCACGCCCGAATCAGTCGGGTTGTGTACGGTGCGCGTGACCCTAAAACCGGGGTGCACGGCAGTGTGGTCGACTTGTTTGGCGTCGAGCGTCTGAATCATCATGCGAGTGTTGAAGGGGGCATTCTGGCCGAGGAGTGCAGCGCCTTGTTGTCAGCTTTCTTTGCCGCTCGGCGGAAAAAGGCACAATGAAGCTGGACATTTCCGTCGCGACTCAATGTTTGCGGGTACTCGATGAACAGGGTGCCATTTTGCGCCAATATGCGGTGTCGACCGCAAAAGCCGGTGTTGGCGAGGTTTCCGGTAGTTTCTGCACGCCACGCGGTCAACACCGGATTCGGGCAAAAATTGGTGCTGGCCAGCCCGTGAATACTGTATTTGTTCGCAGACGTCCAACCGGAGAAATCTGGACGCCAGCACTTGCTGAGCAGTTTCCTGGTCGAGACTGGATTCTCACGCGTATTCTCTGGCTGTCGGGGTGCCAACCTGGGTTCAATCGCCTGGGCTGTGTCGACACCATGCGGCGCTATGTGTATATCCATGGCTCGCCGGACCACGCCGAGATGGGCATTCCTGGTTCGCATGGTTGTATCCGCATGCACAACCAGGACATTATTGAACTGTTTGATCTTCTGCCTTGTTATACCGCGGTCGACATTCGCGAAGATTGAATTTCGAGTGCATCTGGCGAAAAGCTTTTTTCATGGATCGTTGAAGAACCGTCATGTCGCCGCAGCATTAGCGTAGATGCTCGGGTTCCATAATCCGCTGACTGGACGAAAATGGCAGAAAGCATTCGTTCCCAGGCGAGCGGAACGCCTGTGCTAGGTAAGTCCTTGTCCGCAACCATGCTTCGGTCAGCAAGCAGATCAAAAAATGCATGCTCATCCGGGAGTTCGGCCAAGGCCTCGGCAAATCGGGCGCGAGCCTTGACCAGCTTCGGCCATGGTGTATCGAGTCGGTGATTGGACAAGCCGTATATGCCCGGCATCAAGGCTTGCGTTGCATCAGCGCGGTTAGATACGTAATAAAGCGCATCCCGGTCCGCCAGCAGGAGATTGAAGCCCGCATAATCATCTCCATCAATCGATCGGGAAAAATCGGCGGCAGATAGCGTTGACCGCAAAAATCCTGCAGTCAGTGCGCCACGGGAGTGTTTTCTGCTCGGTGCCCCGGGTTCACGAACATTTGTCACGGCAGCAAAACGCCCTGCACCAGTAACACCCAGCCAGGTGCCGCCAGCTGTCAAATCCCGCCCGGCCAGAATATCAGGCGCATCATCCCAAAAGGAAAGCGCCGCGCTGGGCCTGCTATGAAATTCATCCCGGTTGGCAGCAACAACGAGGGGAAAGTCGGGATGGACCTGCCAGCCAACCAGGATGAGGCACATTTTTGGCAATCAGGCCGGGTTGACCGCAACCGCTGTGACGACAGCGCCATCGCGGGAGCCGAGTCGCAGATTGTGAGCGTAATTGGCTTGCACGACGGCCAGAGCAACGTAGCCCCCGGTCGGCGAGGGGGCTGCAGTCATCACCTTACCGCTGGCTTGCTCCATGTTTTCTGGCGAGTACAACTCATCACCAGAATTCAAGGCAACATCGGTACTCAAGCGATAAAGATGGCGTTTGACCTTACCCAAATACTGGGTCCGTGCGACGACTTCTTGACCTGGATAGCAGCCCTTGTGAAAACTGACCCCACCCATTTTTTCGAAATCGGCCATTTGCGGCACAAACTCTTCCTTGGTTGCCAATGTGATCAAGGGAAAAGCAGACTGTACGTCCAGCCATTGCCAAGCGGGTACCCCGGCAGGACGGGCCTTGGACGACAGTTTTTGCCACAACGCCGAAGTATGCACTAAAGGTGCAGCGATGATCAGGCGCGATTCATCAAGCCGCATTACCGTAATTTCCCCGTGGGTCTCGATGCTAAGTGGGGATGCGGGCACCGGCAAACCTGCATCGTTGAGTGTTTCGCCAGCCTGTGGGCCTGCCAGCCCCAACAGTATTGTTTCGGATTCTGCGGTCAACTGGACTTTGGAACGCAAAATGAACATCTGAAGCCGTTTCTGGGTGGCTTCACGCAAATCTGTCGAAAAAATGAGGCGATAGGCCTCAGGTTCATGCCAGACGATGAAGCTGGCCTGCATTCGCCCCTTGGCTGTGCACCAGGCCGCATGTTGCGCCTGACCAATCGCCAGGTGGTTGACGTCGCTGGTCAATTGTTGATGCAGGAAGTTTCGCGTGTCCTCGCCCGATGCACTCAACAGCGTCAGATGCGTCAATGGGACAAGCACGGTTTTCTGGCTGGCCGCAGCAAGTTCACCAACTGCATCACCAAAATGAATTACGTTCGTATTGTCAGCACCAAAGCAGGCTTCGGTGGATTCAAGAAAGCTACGCCAATGGGGGTTCATGAGGACTCCTTAAGGATTGGGCTATTATATCGCCCCAAATGTTTCCGACGGGCAGACCGATCCGCGGCTTGTGAGTTCCCATGCGCTTCCTTTTTCGACACCTCCTTCGCCTCATCATCGTCCTGACTGTTTGTGCCGGCATCCTGGCAGCCGGATTCGATTGGTGGTCGAAACAACCATTTACCCAGAGCGAGGTGGAGTTCAGGGTTCCTGCCGGCAGCAGTTTGCGTGCAGCCCTGGGGCAGATGAATGCTGCTGGTCTGGAGATTTCAGCCGATCTTTTTGTATTACTGGCTCGTTGGCAGGCTCGAACTGCCGCTATCAAGGCTGGAACTTATACGACACAGGCTGGGGAGACACCCCGCAGCCTGCTGGAAAAACTGGCGGCAGGGAAGGTTAGTCAGGGCAGCATTACCTTGGTTGAGGGTTGGACATTCCGTCAGTTCCGAGCGCGTCTGGATGCCCATCCCCGATTGAAGCACGATTCGCAGGGCCTGACTGAGGCCGAGATTATTGGCAGACTCAAGCTGCCAATAATGCATCTCGAAGGCAGATTGTTGCCAGACACCTACCTGTTTGATCTAGACTCAAGCGATCTTGAGGTGATTGCCCGTGCAGTGAGAGCCATGCAACGTCAACTTGACCAGCTATGGACGCAGCGCCCTGCGGGCTTACCTTATCGAACTGCCGATGAGGCCTTGATCATGGCGTCAATTATCGAAAAGGAAACGGGGCGAGAAGAAGATCGTGCCCAGGTATCTGCTGTGTTCATCAACCGTTTGCGCATTGGAATGCGCTTGCAAACCGATCCCACTGTAATTTATGGCCTGGGTGATGATTTCAATGGGAATCTGAGAAAAATCCACTTGCAAACCGATTCTCCTTACAACACCTATACTCGTGCAGGTTTGCCACCAACGCCCATCGCCATGCCAGGCATGGCATCACTAAGTGCTGCATTCTGGCCGGCTCAGAGCAAGGCTTTGTATTTTGTTGCTCGCGGTGATGGTAGTAGCCACTTTTCCCATACCCTGGACGAGCATAACCGGGCGGTCAACAAATATCAGAGAGGCGGAAGATGAGAGGCAAGTTCATTACCTTTGAAGGCATTGACGGTGCTGGCAAAAGTAGTCACGTGGATTGGCTGGCAGATTTTTTGCGCAATCACGGGAAACGCGTTCAGGTAACCCGTGAGCCGGGCGGAACAGCATTGGGAGAGAAGTTACGGGAATTGCTGCTGAAGGAAGCCATGCATCTCGAAACGGAAACCTTGCTGATGTTTGCTGCCCGTCGTGAGCATCTTGCAAAGCGAATTGAACCGGCTTTGATGGACGGGGAATGGGTGATCTGTGATCGTTTCAGTGATGCAACCTGGGCGTATCAAGGGGGAGGGCGCGGCCTCGACAAAAACAAGTTTCATGCGTTGGAGCATTGGGTGCATGAGCACCTGCAACCTGATCTGACGCTCCTGTTTGACTTGCCGCTGGAAACTGCCCGGCAGCGTATTGTGCTGGCCAACCGGGTTCTTGATAAATTCGAACAGGAGCGTGCTGACTTTCACGAGCGTGTTCGTCAAGCTTACCTGGAGCGTGCTCGCGCCAATCCCTCGCGTATCCGAGTGCTCAATGCAGACCAAAGCCTTGAGAATATACGGAAACAGCTTGAAGTTATTGCTCTAAGCCTCTGATAATGAAAATTTTATCATTACACGAAGCTTCATTTTTGCAACTCCAGGAGCGGCGCCAGCATCTACCGCACGCGCTTTTGCTGATTGGACAGAAAGGCCTGGGTAAATTTGCCCTTGCACAGGCATTTGCCGCTTCACTCCTTTGCGAACAGCCGGATAGTCATGGAAAAGCCTGCGGAAATTGCCAGGCTTGTCACTGGTTTTCACAGGGAAACCACCCCGATTTCCGGCTATTACAGCCAGAAGCGCTGGCTGAAACCGTGGACCAGGAGGAGGGCAAAAAGAAACCCAGTCAGCAGATCACCATTGATCAGGTTCGCGCTCTGGATGAATTTCTGGGGGTTGGCAGTCATCGTGGCGGCCAGAGCATCATTTTGGTTAATCCTGCCGAGGCGATGAATCGCAACGCAGCCAACGCGATTCTCAAAATTCTCGAGGAGCCTCCTGCTCATGTTCATTTCCTGCTGGTCTCAAATGAGCCAAACCGCTTGTTGCCCACGATCCGTAGTCGCTGCCAGGTAATGCCTCTTCGGGTTCCATCAACTGAACAGGCAATCGCAGTGCTGGCTGCAGAAGGTCTGGAAGATGCGGCACGCTGGCTGGCCTGGAACGGTGGATCGATACGTTTTGCGATGGAAATGTCTGCAGGGAAGCCCCTGGCCTGGCTGGAAAGTTTGAGTCGCGCCTTGTCCGCAGGACAAAAGATTGACGCATTGTCTTTGGCCGGTGAGCTGGACAAGCAGATCAAGGCAAGCAAAGGCGAGCTGACGCTGAAACAACTGATCGAAACCTTGCAAAAATGGCTGGTGGATCTGACACTGCTCAAAAACGGCCTGCCAGTTCGATATTTTCTCGATCAAGAGGCAAAAATTGGGGCGCTGGCTGCTATGATTTCACCGGTTAGGCTGATCCGCCTATACCGAGCCATGAATCAGCACCGTCTGGAAGCCGAGCAACCTGTCAATGCACGACTTTTTCTGGAAGGTGTTTTTCTGGACTATCGAGCCCTGTTTAGTCGTTGATTGGCGATGAGCGAAACCAAAGCTTCCCCACCGCGTCCCAGCGTCCTGTCGCTGAACATAAATTCCAAATCTGCCTTGTATGCGGCGTTCATGCCGCATCTCAAGAATGGTGGTATTTTCATTCCGACAACACGCGCCTATGCGTTGGGTGACGAGGTATTCATGTTGCTGTCGCTGATGGATGATCCAACAAAACTGCCAATTGCTGGAACAGTCATCTGGTTAACGCCTGCAGGGGCGCAAAATGGACGTGCACAGGGCATTGGTGTTCATTTCAATAATGACGAAAGCGGCCTTGAGGCCAAACGCAAGATTGAAGGCTTGCTGGGCGGCGTCCTTCAGTCGACCCGACCGACTCACACACTCTGATACCCATCATGCTTGTTGACTCTCACTGCCACCTGGATTTTCCCGGGCTGGCTGAACGTTTGCCGGCTGTGCTTGAAGCCATGCAATCCCGTTCCATCGTTGCTGCCCTGTGCATCGGTGTAAATCTGCAGGACTTTCAACGCGTTCTGGCCGTCGCGGAGCAATCTCCGCGATTGTTTGCCACAGTCGGCGTTCATCCTGAATACACCGATACAGAAGAGCCCGACGAGGCGCGCCTGCTAGCACTGGCCGCGCACCCCAAAGTTGTTGGAATCGGCGAAACAGGACTGGATTACTACTGGCACAAAGATCGACCTGAATGGCAACGTGACCGCTTCCGTACTCACATTCGTGCTGCGAGGCGCTGTGGGAAGCCTTTGATCGTGCACACTCGTGAATCAGCTGCTGACACGCTGCAAATTCTCCGCGAGGAGGGAGCTGCCGAGGTCGGTGGCGTCATGCACTGCTTTACCGAGAACTGGGAGATTGCCCAGCAGGCGCTGGATCTTGGATTCCATCTTTCTTTTTCCGGGATTGTGACTTTCAAAAACGCAGCAATCGTCAAGGATGTTGCGACACGCTGCCCGATCGATCGCATTCTGATTGAAACCGATGCCCCGTATCTGGCTCCCGTTCCCTACCGGGGAAAACCCAACGAGCCTGCCTATGTTCACTATGTGGCAGAGGAAATAGCGCGCCTGCGCCAGATTTCCCTTGAGCAGGTGGCTTCCGCAACGACGAACAATTTTGCTCGTCTTTTTGGCGTCGATTTGCCCGAACAGGAAAAATCATGAAAAAGCTGTTGTTGACCGCAATATTGTCCTTTTCGCTGTCATCGATCGCGACAGGGAATACTTACGACAACCTCATCCAGGGTGCCCGAATGGGGGATGTCCCACAGATTCAGGCCCTGCTGGCCCGAGGTGCCTCGGCGGACACCACGGACCCGGAAGGAAACACGCTGCTGATGCTTGCCGCACGTGACGGTCACGTCAATCTCGTTAAATTGCTTGTACAACATCGCGCAAAACTCAATGCTCGTAACGCTGCTGGAGATACCGCTCTGGGGCTGGCTGCATTGCAGGGGCATTTAACGGTTGTCCAGCAGCTGGTTAGTGCGGGGGCCTCGCAAACCGTTCCAGGCTGGCCACCATTGGTTTATGCGGCTTTTAACGGCCACCTCAAGGTCCTCGAATACCTGCTGGTCAATGGTGCCGCAATCAACGCAGCTAGCGATAATGGCATGACAGCATTGATGGCGGCCGCGCGCGGCGGACATCTCGCTTCGGTTCAGACAATTCTGGCGGCAAATGCTGATCTCAATGCCTTGAGTGACCGCGATGAATCCGCACTGGATATTGCCTTGCGCTTCAAGAATACCGATATTGCCGACCTGATCCGTAGCCGTGGTGGCAAGCCAGGCCACGAACTGAGAAAATGAATATGAACCAGCCAAGCAAGCCCAACCCACTGATTGAACTGGCTGTTACACTGGTTATTCCTGCACTGATTTTGATGAAGCTTTCGGGCCCGGAAAACTTGGGTGCCGTCAATGCATTACTCCTCGCTTTAAGTTTCCCGCTACTTTGGGGCATCCGGGATTTTTGGCAGCGTCAGAAGATCAATTTGTTTGCTGCCCTGGGCCTCGTCAGTACCTTGATCACTGGCGGTATTGGTGTCCTTGAACTGGATACGCAATGGTTGGCGATCAAGGAAGCAGCGGTTCCGGGCCTGATTGGGCTGGCGGTGTTGATATCAACCTATACCCGTTATCCGTTGGTCAAAACAATCCTGCTAAATCCCGCCATGATTGACGTCGACCGTTTGCATGAAAGGCTGGCGAGCCACGGTGCAACCGAAGCCTTTGAGGCCAGTTTGCTACGTGCTTCCTGGATGCTCAGCAGCACGTTTTTCTTCTCCTCGGCAATGAACTACTTTCTAGCGAAATACATCGTCGTCAGCCCAGCAGGCACGCCAGCATTTAACGAAGAACTTGGCCGCCTGACGCTCTTGAGCTACCCGTTCATCGCCTTGCCATCCATGGCAATGATGATTGTGGTCATCTATTACCTGTCACGCAGCACACGCGCACTGACCGGGCTGGGCTTTACCGATTTCATGCATTTAGCGAAAGAGTAGGGGGGAACGGAATCACCCAACAAAAAACCCGCAAGCCTTTCCAGCGAGCGGGTTTTTGTTTTCTGGCGGAGACGGAG
>JAVEXE010000218.1:0-3807 GCA_034004105.1 Azonexus sp.
ATGCTGTTCATAACGCTTTTTGGCATCGTTGTCGCTGATGACGCATTCGTAGTACAGGGGGGCTGCAGTATTCTGGTCACGGATGATCCGGGTCCGATCTTCCACCCAGAAGGTACGCCCGTCACGGGTAATGATCCGGTATTCGAGCGCGATTGAATTGAGTCCGGGGTCAAGTTGCGCCAGCGCTTGCTCAATGACCGGGATATCCTCGGGGTGCACCAGATCCAGGAAAGTGTATTGCCGGGCGTAAAAATCCTGCGGCGAATAGCCCCAATGTTTGATGTTTGTGGAGACGTAGGTGACGGGCAGCTGGTCTTTGGCATCGATACGAAAATGCACAATCGAACTGGCCTCGACAATTTGCAGCGCGTCGCGAAGCGACTGTTCTGCCTGTCGGCGCTCGGTGATGTCACGCGCCATGGCAATGAAGATGGGATTGGCCTCGCGGTGGAGTTCCAGTTGTATGTCAGCGATATAGCTCGTCCCGTTCTTGCGACGATGAAGCGTGGTAAAACGGACCATGTCCTGCGTGCCGTCACGCAAGGGTGCCAGCAATCGCTCGAATCCCGCTGGCGTCATTTCCGGTTTGATGCTTAGCGGCGTCATGGTGCGTAACTCATCCTGGGTATAGCCCAGGTTTTTCTGTGCGCTAGCGTTGGCGTCGACGAAAAGCAGGGTATTGGCGTCAAACGTGAAGACTTCGCTATGTGAACGCTCAATAATGCGGCTGAAGCGTTCCAGTTGCTTTCTGTTCCGCGAGAGTTGAATCAGTCGCCAGATGTCGTTGCCGATGAGTTGCAGGGTGTCGACATCGACATCGCTGTAATCTTCTGCCTTGTTGCCGATGCCGCAGAGCATGACGACCTTGCCATGCTCGATGACCGGTAAGGAAATCAGTCGCTGCAGGGCCGCGTGGCCTTCGGGCAAACCGCGTTTCTGTGCATAGGCCGGATAGTCATTAAAAACGACAGCCCGGTGTTGGCGAACGGCATCAGCCCAGATGCCTGCTTGTGAAACCGGGTAATGTCGGTTGTAGACCGCGTGACAGTAAGACTCCAGCGTACGCTTGGACCAGGTGACCAGTTCGATATTTTCTTCGTTCGCATCGACAAAATGGATGAAAGCGATCTGGCTACCGGTGAGATTTTCGGCCTGAGTCATGGCGTATTGCATGAAAGCCGCCTCGTCCATTGTCTCGGCGGCGGCAGGTAGTGCAAGCAATGCTTCGGCACGCTGTTGTTGGAGCAACTGCAGGCGCTCAATGCTCTGATTTTGCATCAGTCTGATATCCATTGCTTGGTGAGCAGGCCAGCTCAAGTTTTCTCAAGGGAAGACTGTCCGAATCTTACACCCCAGGCAAGCACGCTTGGGGTGTGTTGATCAAACACGGTGGCCGTGCTGTTACAGCAGCGGCGCCAGCCAGTATTCGGCATCCTTGACCGTCATCCCCTTGCGCTGCGCCCAGTCTTCCAATTGATCGCGCCCGATTTTCGGGATGGCGAAGTATTTGGCACCGGGGTGGCCGATGTAGAAACCCGAAACGGCAGCCGCTGGGGTCATCGCGCAGGATTCGGTCAGGCCCATGCCGATGGCCGGCGCGTCGAGCAGGGCGAACAACTCGCGCTTGGCGGTGTGGTCGGGGCAGGCCGGGTAGCCGGGGGCGGGGCGGATGCCGGTGTAGGCTTCGGCGATCAGCGCGTCGTTGTCGAGCTGCTCGTCCTTGGCGTAACCCCAGTAGTGAGTGCGTACTTGCTTGTGCAGCCACTCGGCGGCCGCTTCGGCAAAGCGGTCGGCCAGGGCCTTGAGCATGATTGCCGAATAGTCGTCGTGAGCGGCTTCGAAGGCGGCGACGCGGTCGTCGATGCCCAGGCCGGCGGTGACGGCGAAGGCGCCGGCGTAATCCTGCTCACCGACGAAATCAGCCAGGGCGGTGTTGAAGCGCCCGGCCGGCTGCTTGATCTGCTGGCGCAGGCCGACCCAGCGGGCAGCCTCGACGCTGCGCGATTCGTCGGTGTACAGCACGATGTCTTCGTTCTCACCCTTGGCCGGGTAGAGGCCGAACACGCCTTTTGCGGTCAACCAGTTCTCGGCGACGATTTTGGCCAGCATGGCTTGCGCATCGTGGAACAGCTGGCGGGCGGTTTCGCCGACCGTCTCGTTGTTCAGAATCGCCGGATAGCGACCGGCCAGGTCCCAGCTCTGGAAGAATGGCGACCAGTCGATGTAGGGTACAAGGTCGGCCAAGGCGATATCGATGGTTTGACGGCCCAGTTGCGCCGGCTTGACCGGTGTGTGCGCCTCGTTCCACGTGAAACGGTTGGCGCGGGCATCGGCCAACGAAACCAGTGTTGCACCCTTGCGGCCCGCGTGTTCGGCGCGCACAGCCTCGTATTCGGCGGCGATTTCGGCGACGTAGCCCGCCTTCTGGTCGGTCGACAGCAGCTTGGTGGCGACGCCAACCGCACGCGAGGCATCCGGCACATAGACCACCGGACCGTCCGTATTGGGGGCGATCTTGATTGCGGTGTGGGCGCGGCTGGTCGTCGCGCCGCCGATCAGCAGCGGTTGGCTGAGTCCCAGGCGCTTCATCTCGCTGGCGACGTGGGCCATTTCTTCCAGCGACGGGGTGATCAGGCCAGAGAGGCCGATGATGTCCACCTTGTGCTCCTGTGCGGCCTTCAGGATGTTGTCGCAGCTGACCATGACGCCGAGGTCGATGACGTCGTAGCCATTGCAACCGAGCACGACGCCGACGATGTTCTTGCCGATGTCGTGCACGTCGCCCTTGACCGTGGCCATCAGGATCTTGCCTTTGCTGCCTAGCCCGGTGCGTGCCTTTTCTGCCTCAATGTAGGGGATGAGATGGGCCACCGCCTGCTTCATCACGCGGGCCGACTTGACCACTTGCGGCAGGAACATCTTGCCGGCACCGAACAGGTCTCCGACGTGGTTCATGCCGGCCATCAGCGGGCCTTCGATGACGGCGAGCGGTGGCTTGCCCTGGGCTTCCAGTTGGGCGCGCACTTCCTCGGTGTCGGCTACGACGAAATCGGTAATGCCCTTGATCAGCGCGTGTTCCAGGCGCTTTTCCACCGGCAGTTCGCGCCAGCTCAGATCCGGGCCGCTGTCCTTGCTCTTGCCTTCCTTGACGGTCTGGGCGAACTCGACCAGCGCGTCGCCAGCACCCGGATGACGGTTCAGGACGACATCCTCGACCTTGTCGCGCAGCGTTGGCTCAAGATCGTCGTACACGCCGAGCATGCCGGCGTTGACGATGCCCATGGTCATGCCGTTCTTGATCGCGTGATAAAGGAAGACGGTGTGGATGGCCTCGCGTACCGGGTCGTTGCCGCGGAAGCTGAAGGAAACGTTGGAGACGCCGCCGGAAATGTGGGCGTGCGGCAGGTTGTCCTTGATCCAGCGCGTCGCCTCGATGAAGTCGACGGCGTAGTTGTCGTGTTCCGGGATGCCCGTCGCAATCGCAAAAATGTTCGGATCGAAGATGATGTCCTCAGCCGGGAAACCCATGCCGGTGAGCAAGGCGTAGGCCTTGCCGCAGATCTCGATCTTGCGTGCGTAGGTATCGGCCTGGCCTTTCTCGTCGAAGGCCATGACGATGACGGCGGCACCGTAGCGGCGGGCGAGCCTGGCTTGTTCGAGGAATTTGGCTTCGCCTTCCTTCATCGAGATCGAATTGACGATGCCCTTGCCCTGGATGCACTTCAGGCCGGCCTCGATCACTTCCCACTTGGAGGAGTCGATCATGATCGGCACGCGCGAAATGTCCGGTTCCGAGGCGATCAGCTT
>JAVEXE010000219.1:0-3786 GCA_034004105.1 Azonexus sp.
AAACCGTGCTGTGACATCGATGGTAATTCCTGTGTATAGGGAACCATCGGCGCACTCCAGCAGGTAGATGAACCAGGTCTTATCTGCCAACGCTAAAGCACCCCAAGAGGTTATTCAAAATTGTGAGGCTCCAAGGGCAGGTTCCGAAGCCGACCAGACGCAGAAAATGCATACCCAATTACAGGGCCTCGGCCATTGCAGTCATTAGTTAGCCGAGGGTTACCCGGCTGCAATATGTCGGATACACCGAAGTGCTGTTCCCCGAATTGCAACAGACCGACGACTGATCGCCGGCAATATCAGTCCATGCCGGTACCGGCTTCGATGGTGTCGCCGGTGATGGCGAACGATCCGCCACCGAAATAGTGCAGGGTGCGCAATTCATCATTGTTGAACTGCCAGCGGCCCTCTCTGAACACCCGTTCATCCGCCTGGGCCGCTACCACTTCGGCAAGGAACAGGTCATGACGCTTTTCGTTGTCGGGGCGCGGCAGAACGCGGCATTCCATCCAGGCGACGCAGCCTTCGATGAGGGGTGCCCCAATCACCTTGGCCGGGAAGCCTCCCAGTCCCGTATGCGCAAACTTGTCGACGTCCTTGCCGGAAGCGGAACCGGCTTTCAGCACTTGGGCGGCGATGGCCTGACAGGGGATGTTGAGGGCGAACTCTCCGGAGGCTTCGATCAATGTACGGGTAAAGGTATTGGCGTCGATCACCACCGCCACCTTGGGCGGATCGAAATCGAGCGGCATTGCCCAGGCGGCGGCCATCACGTTCTGCTTGCCCTCATGAGCGCTGCTGACGAGGGTGACCGGACCATGATTGAGCAACCGATATGCCTGGGACAGTTCGACGGGAATACGCATGGTGGATTGTTTGGTGCGAGTAACTGAACGATGGCAGTTCATATCAAAAACTGAAACTGCCGCGCCAGGCATCCCCGGCATAGTCGATGCGAACCCGTTTGGGTGCAATGCGGCTCAAGGCTTTACTCTCGATATCCTTTTCAGGTTGGCGTCCGAGCCGCTCCGCCACCTCGAAAGTGCAGGCCGTCGAGGTCACCGGGCGGAAATATGAATGCAGCTTGCCATGCGCCGCCACCGTGGGCTTGCCACGGGAATCATTGCGGAAATGAACGAATTTCTTGACCAGGCAGGAGAAGTACAACTCCAGTTCGACGAACAAAGGATCTGTCCGGCGTGACAGTTCGCGTGCCGCAGCTTCCGTCAGTTCAATGACGACCGGGCGGTTGTTGATGAGGATGGTTTCTGCCGACATGTCAGAACAAGGCTTGTGCGTCCGTCAAGAAGTTCCCTTATACCACCACCGGCACCTGCTCCCAATGCGTGGTGTAACCGGGCGACACCCTTTCCCTCTTCATCTTCCAGCCCTTTTCGATGCCCTCGGCGGCCGAACGCAACGTCCCTCGCCCCCAGATCCCGTTGATGCGATCCATGACCGCCATCAGCTTCGCGTTGTCCTTCCCGGCGGAGAACAAGTCCCGCTGTGCCGTCGCGGCATCCGTCAGATTGATAAGCGCCACGCCTGCCTTCTGGTAGGCATAGCCAGGGCGGTAGATGCGCTTCAGCCCCCACAATGCCGCTCGCGTCAGCCGCAAGGTATCGTCGGTCGCCTCCGGCAGCGGAACCGTCAGGCCACGCTGATACTGCGGTGCATCCTTGTGCGGGTTGGTGCGGACATAGACCTGCACCATGCCGGCCATGGATCTCTGGGCTCGCAGTTTCTCGGCCGCAATCGCGATGTAGCTGGCCACTGCTTCCTTCAACGGGGCCAGTTCATAAACGTAGCTGCCAAAGGACCGCGACGACTGGATCTGCTGCTTGTTCGGTGCCACCTCCTCCAGGTCGATGCATCGGGTGCCATTCAACTCGGCCACCGTGCGTTCCACCACCACAGAAAACCGTCGGCCCAGCACTCCGGCATCAGCCACCCGCAAATCCTCCACCGATCGGATACCGATCTCCCCGAGCTGGCGGGTCAATTGCCTGCCGATGCCCCAGACCTCGCCGACATCTATCCTTGCAAACAGAGCAGACAGGTCGGCGGCAGGTAACGTTCCGAAATCACATACTCCCGTTGTACCGGCCAACGCCTTCTTGGCGCAATGGTTCGCCAGCTTCGCGAGGGTCTTGGTTTCGGCGATGCCAACACAGACCGGGATGCCGACCCATTGACGGACCTGCTGCCGGATTCGTTGTCCATACGCGGCCAAGTCGAGATGCTCGAAGCCGTCCAGCCCCAGAAAGCATTCATCGATGCTGTAGATCTCCTGGTCGGGGGAGTATTGACCGATCACCGACATCATCCGATTGCTCATGTCAGCGTACAGGGCGTAATTGCTGCTCATGGCCACAATGCCATACTCTCGGGCGAGATCTTTCATCTGGAACCATGGGGTTCCCATCTTTACGCCGAGTGCCTTCACCTCGTTGCTGCGGGCCACGGCACAACCATCGTTGTTGGACAGGACGACCACGGGACGATGCTCGAGCTTCGGATTGAAGACCCGTTCACAGGAAACATAGAAGTTATTGCCGTCAATGAGAGCCAGCGGCATTACGACACCCGATGCAAACTCCAGCGCACCACGCCCCAGACTTCCAGTTGCTGGTCGCCGGTGACCAGGATGTCGCCATGACTCACCGATCCGGAGCGCAGCAGGATGCCGTCCGGGATCCGGCATAGTTGCTTGATGGTAAAACTGCCATCGATGACGGCGATGACAACTTGCCGGTCTGCGGGATCGAGTGCCCGATCCACCACGAGCAGGTCACCATCGTGTATCCCGAAGCCGGTCATGGAGTGTCCCTGCACCCGAACGAAGAAGGTCGCTTCCTTGTGTTCGATCAGGTGCTCGTCGAGGCTCAGGCGTTCTTCGTAGTAGTCCGCGGCAGGGGAGGGAAAGCCAGCAGGCACGGATCTGGCCAGGACAGGGCAACCAGGCGGATCGATACAGGGAGGGGGGCAGGAAACCACTGCATTCATGAAACCGATGCTAGTGTCCGAACGGACACCTGTCAACTTTCCCTTCGGGGCAGGCGCAATTGCCGAGATTACGGATGTGTAGATTTCACGGATGCAGTGCAGTAGTCTTTTTCATCCGGGACAATCATCAAGGAGTGCTGATCATGGGATTCGCCCTTTCACCGATCACGTTATCGTCCGATTCCTTTGCTGCCAATGGCCCGATCCCCAAACGGTGTTCAGCAGAGGGCGAGGATGTATCGCCCCAGTTGCGATGGTCCAACGCACCTGCCGGAACGGAATCATTCGCGCTCGTATGCCATGACCCCGACGCGCCACTGGCTTCGGCCGGCAGCTATGGGTTCGTTCATTGGGTGCTGTACAACCTCCCTGCAACGCTCACCGAACTGGCGGAGGGTGCTTCCGCGGGGACCGAGGGCGTCAGTGACTTCGGCAAGCCCGGCTACGGGGGGCCTTTACCGCCACCGGGGCATGGAGTCCATCACTACTTCTTCATCCTGATAGCACTGGACAAGGCACTTGACCTTGAGCCGGGGTTGAACCTGTGGGAGTTGATGTCGAAGGTGGAGCCTCACGTCATCGGAATGAATCGCCTGATGGGAACGTATCAGCGCTGACAGAAAAGACTCTTCGGGGGGGATTACCTGGTGTGCCTGGGATGTGATGTCAGGATCAAGCGCTTTGGGCCAACTGTCGTCGTTCGTTGTCCCCGTTGAGCGGTCATCCAAGGGACCGATTCCCTCTATAACCTGCCGTATGGCCAAGGTGAGCTCGTCGGCC
>JAVEXE010000220.1:0-3774 GCA_034004105.1 Azonexus sp.
CGGCCCGAAGGCAGGCCATCGCTCACTCAGAAGCTCGTCTGTTCGCCGCAACACGGGCAATTCGCGTCTCTCAGGACTCGGGCACCGGCTCCGTGTGGGCCTGCAGGCACAGCACCAAGGCGTCGAAGGTTACCTTGTAGTGCGGGCTGCCGCGCAGGTCTTTATGCATGGTGACCCAAGTGTCCAACTTGTACGCAAAGTGTTCCGGCAGCACGCGCAGCAGGCGGGCATCCCGCCTGGCCAGCGCGGACTGACAGACGCCAATGCCGCAACCGGCGCGGATGAGCGCCAGTTGGCCAACATCGCTGTCGATGCGAAAGGAGAAGGCCTCACGTGTCCATACCGGCAGTTTCGCCTTCGCGGCACGCAGGAATGGCGTCTCCTCGTCAAACCCGATCAACGCATGCCGCGTCAGGTCCGCTGGCGTCACGGGCATGCCGTGTTGCTGCAAATAGTCCAAGTGCGCGTACAAGCCGAGTTCAACCTCACCCGCGCGCCGGGCGACGAGCAGATCCTGCTTCGGTGGCGTCATGCGGACCGCGATATCGGCCTCCCGCTGCAGCAGATCCTGCACGCGGTTGGTGGGAACCAGTTCGATCTTGAGCTGGGGATGCACTTGCCGCAGCTGCGCCAGCATGGGCGGCAACACCTCCACCCCGATGACCTCGCTGGCCGAAACCCGTACCGTGCCGGTCACACCGCCCTCAAAACCCGTAGCCATTCGTTCCAATGCCGCCGCCGTACTCCGCATGAGCTCGGCATGGCCGCGGATCGCTAGCGCGGCCTCGGTTGGCAGCAAACCGGTTTGCGAGCGGGTAAACAAGGCCTGCTTGAACGATGCCTCCAGTGCGGAAATGTGGCGACCCACCGTAGGCTGAGTGATGCCGAGCGCACGCGCAGCACCGGAAAGCGAGCCCTCCGCCAATACAGCGAGAAACGTTCGGTAATATTCCCAGCCGATACTTGATGTCATACATAAATGTATAGCAGATTACTCATTTTCAACAATTCCAACTAAACAAACAAGCGCCCAGAATGGATCCATCAACAACGTATGGAGAAGATCATGAGCAACAAGACGGTTCTGGTTCTTGGCGCGACAGGGGGCATCGGCGGTGAGATGGCTCGCCAACTGGGCGACACCGGCTGGCAGGTGCGCGCACTGAACCGAGGTACCGAGCAGCGGAACGGCATGACCTGGTTGCGCGGCGACGCACTGAACCGCCAGGACGTTGTCGATGCGGCGAAGGGCTGCTCGGTCATCGTCCACGCGGTCAACCCGCCCGGCTACCGTCAATGGTCGGAGTTGGTACTCCCAATGCTGGACAACACGATCGCCGCAGCGAAGCTTGAAGGCGCGACAATCGTGTTGCCGGGCACTATCTATAATTTCGGGCCGGATGCCTTCCCCGTACTCCACGAAGACTCGCCACAGCACGCGGTGACGCGCAAGGGCGCCATCCGGGTGGAACTGGAAAAGCGGCTACTGAAGGCCAGCCACAGCGGTGCGCGTGTATTGATCGTTCGCGCTGGAGACTTCTTCGGGCCAAAGGCGGGCAATAACTGGTTCTCGCAGGGGCTGGTTAAACCCGGACAAGCGGTCAAGGCAATCAGCTACCCCGGCCAACGTGGCATCGGCCACCAGTGGTCATACCTGCCCGACGTAGCACGCACCATGGTCGAACTGCTGGCACGCCGCGATGCACTCGATGCCTTTGCCAGCTTCCACATGGCGGGCCACTGGGATCCGGATGGCACGCAGATGAGTGAGGCGATCCGGCGCATCGTCCAGCGCCGCACGGGCAAGCAACCAAGCGTCGCAGCGTTTCCGTGGTGGCTGCTGACGCTGGCTTCGCCCTTCGTCACCACCTTCCGCGAACTTCGCGAGATGCGCTATCTATGGCGTACATCGGTGCGGATGGACAACCAGCGGCTACTCGCGCTTCTGGGGTCAGAGCCGCATACGCCGCTGGATGACGCGATTGAAACCACGCTGGTGGGCATGGGCTGCATCAAGCCCGCTCAGCAAGTTGGCGTGGGGACGCAGGCATGACGAACAGGCAGCCCCCGCAGGAACACACCCGGGAGGCAAACAAGCAAACTGGTCAACAGATCACCTGACGCCTTTCATTGCGCAGCATCCTCAGTTTGGGTGACCAGGCTTCATCTGGCTTTGCAGGTAATTGGAAAGGCCGACAGCCTCCAGCAGACGCAACTGCTTCTCCAGATAGTAGGCGTGGTCCATTTCCGTATCTTCCAGTTGGACAAGCAACATGTCGCGACTTACGTAGTCCTTGGATTTCTCGCAGGCTGCAATGGCTTTTTTGAGTTCGCCAACCACGTGGTACTCGACCTCCAGATCGGCTTTCAGCATCTCGGATACGGTCTTGCCAAGCAAGACAGGATTACGCTTCTCGACGTTGGCAACGCCTTCGAGAAACTGGATGCGTTGAATCAGTGCACGGGCATGCTGTCGCTCGTGATCTGACTCGTGCAGCGATTTCTCCGCCAGATGGGGATAACCCATGTCGGAGTACATTTCTCCGTGGATGAGGTACTGGTCAACTGCCGTCAGTTCCCCGGCTAGGAGGTCGTTGAGGATATCGATAATCTTCTTGTCGCCATTCATAGGGAAGTGCTCCTTTTGTCTGTTTTTCAGGTTGGCATGTAATCCAGCGGGAATCAAGAAAGACGACTTGGAGGGCGTATTCAGGAGCAGACGAGAAGAATGGCACTTGCGAATGCACATCAAGAATGGACTTGTGCCGCGCAGGCAGCACAGGCTGGATGCCAGCACTGGCACAGCAAAGGGCCTAGAACGCTTCCCACTTGCTCACCAACTCAGCCACGCATCGGCTTAGTTCTGCGTCATGTCGTTCATCCCGGCTCACGACCTGCAGATGCGCAACAATGGCGCGGGCGATGGCAGGCGTCGGATGGTCTGGATAACTCGTCATCAATGTGAGGAGTGCCGCCAGGGCCAGGGAATCCTGTGAGAAGAGCCTGGCTGACCTGTCGGCCATGTTCAATTCGATACTCCGTGGCTGGCATCAGTATTACGGCCGATTCTACGAGTCGGCGATCTCTGCTGTGTGGAAGCACTTGAATGACTACCTGGCGGGTTGGCATAAAACTCGAGCCCGGCAAGCTCTCGGGCGACTTGCGCTGAAGTTTCCAGAAGCCTTCTGACATTGGAGATTGATATGTATACCAAAGGCTGGATGATGGGAACCGGATGAGTCGAGAGGCTCACGTCCGGTTCTGCGAAGGTCCGCAGGTGAAATTCCTGCGGTTTACTCACCCCTATGTATCGTTCTGGCAAGGCTGGTTGTATGTTGCCTTTGTCGTCGACGTTTTTGCTCAACGCATCGTGGCCTGGCACTTTTTGGCACCATCGGCAGCAGTCTTTCCAGAGCGATAGCCAATGCCAAAACCCGTGAAGCCTCGCTGATCATTTTTCTGGCCGCCGCCAACATCACTGTATTGGGTATTGGTGGCGTGTTTTGGGGGCGGGTCATCGGACTGGTGGCTTATCCGGTACTCAATGGCAGATTGCCGCAGCAGACACTGAAATCTACCATTGAGCCGACGTCTACCAACAAGAGGGGTGTCTGAGTCTGGTCTACGCCGCGGAGTCCAGGAACTAGTGTCGCGTCACTCTCGGCCTGTCGGGGCAAAGTACTTGTCCGGATTGGAGACAGAAAGCGATCTGGGCAAAAATGTCGGGATGGACAAATACATCGTGACACTCGCTGTCGAGGAAATCGAGCAACT
>JAVEXE010000023.1:0-3547 GCA_034004105.1 Azonexus sp.
GAGGAGAGTCCTCGGTGCTGCTGCATGTACTGCACCGCCCGATTCATGGGCTTGAGCATCTGCAAGCCCACCAACTCATTTTCAGCCGTCTGAATATCACGGCTCAAGGTGGTGAACAAGGTAACGACCAGAAGCAAGAGGATCGCAACCAGTGCGCTACCCAAAAGCAGGAATTTGGACCGGTAGCGCAGCCGATTCATCAAACCCAACGCTGGCAAAAAGATAAAGCGCATAAGCAACCCCGCTCCGACAATTAATTATAAAAACACCAAATTGTACCGGTTACATCACAGACAAGCCAATTTACCATCCTGCAAGCTGATCCGTTCATCTGCCGAAGCCGCCAATTGGCGGTCATGTGTCACCATGATCAGACTGGCGCCCATCTCACGCACATGGGACAACAACAACGCAAAAACACTCCCCGCGGTCTGGCTATCCAGATTGCCCGTCGGCTCATCAGCCAGAATACAGGAAGGACGCGTCACCAAGGCCCGGGCAATTGCCGTACGCTGCCGCTCTCCTCCGGACAATTCACCGGGCCGGTGAGCCAGGCGATGCCCCAGACCAACCGCCACCAGCAGCTCAGCAGCCTGGGCAAGGGCCTCAAGACGAGGTACCCGACGGACGAGTAAGGGCATGGCAACATTCTCCTGCGCCGAGAACTCGGGCAGCAAATGATGAAACTGATAAACGAAACCCAGGTGACGATTACGCCAGTCGCTACGGTCTACCTCATTGAGGGAAGAAAAATCGCGCCCCTTCAAGGTCACGTGGCCACTACTGGGGGAATCCAGCCCTCCCAACAGATGCAGCAAAGTGCTTTTGCCCGAACCCGAAGCACCCACAATCGCCAGCGTTTTACCCGCAGAAATCTCGAGATCAATGGAGGTCAAGACCGGGACAACCAGCCCGCCAGCGCGAAAGACCTTGCCCAAGCCATGGGCCTGCAAAATGACCTCATTCATAGCGCAAGGCCTCCGCGGGATTGACCCGAGCTGCGCGCCAGCTGGGGTATATCGTCGCCAACAAAGATAAAACAAAGGCAATGCCCGTCACACCCCAGACATCATTCCACTGCAGGTCTGAGGGCAGATCCGATATGTAGTAGACATCCTTGGACAAGAACTGGATACCCAAGAGCCGCTCGATCGCCGGCACAACCACGTCAATATTCAAGGCCAGCGCGACACCGCCGACAACCCCGAGCGCCAGACCAATAAAACCAACCAAGGCCCCTTGAATCATGAAAATGGCCATGATGGAACGCGGCCTCGCACCCAATGTGCGCAGAATCGCAATGTCGGCCTGCTTGTCGGTCACCGCCATGACCAAGGTCGACACCAGGTTGAATGCCGCGACGGCAACAATCAGCGAAAGAATGATGAACATCATGGTTTTTTCGATCTGAACCGCGCGAAAGAAATTGGCATGACTCTTGGTCCAGTCATGAAGCCAGGCATCCGCATCGACATAGGCCACCAATTCACGCGCAATCCGCGGGGCCTTGAACAAGTCGTCCACTTTCAGGCGAACGCCGCTGACCGACTCCCCCATTTGATACAGGCGCTGCGCATCCTGCAGATGGATCAACGCCAAGCCCGAGTCGTATTCATACATGCCAACTTCGAATATGCCAACCACGGTGAACGAACGCACCCTTGGCACGACACCCGCGGGCGTGACCGTACCCTGAGGCGCGATCAGCGTCACTTTGTCGCCCGTAAAGACACGTAGCGAACGCGCCAGATCCGCCCCAAGTACAACCCCGAACTCTCCCGCTTTCAGCGCGTCCAGGCTACCGCTCCGGATGGTCTTGCGAAAGTCCGCCACGCCATCCTCCAGATCGGGCAGGATGCCGCGAATCAATGCGCCCTTGACGTCGCCATCGACCGAAAACATCCCCTGCGACTGGACAAATGGTGCTGTTTCCCGCACCTCGGGATGCTTCTTCACTTGTTCGGCAACCCGGGACCAATTGGCGAGCGCACCGTCGATGGCAGTAATCTGGATATGCGATGCAACGCCCAGAATGCGTGTGCGCAGTTCTTTCTGAAAACCATTCATGACCGAGAGCACAACGATCAGAGCAGCAACGCCCAAACCGATTCCGGCCATCGAAATCAGGGAAATGAAGGAGATGAAATGGTTACGTCGTTTGGCGCGCGTGTAGCGCAAGCCGACCAGGAGTTCGTAAGGCAATGCCATGCAGCTTCAGTTTCGATGCGAGGAGGCGCTATGGTACACGCTTCCGCTCAGCCTGCCGATGAGAGTGCTGCATCCAGCAAAAACACGCGCCAAATTGCAAGACCAACCCACACCATGAAAAGCAGGACAAAACACAGACAGGCAGCCAACACCGGACGTTCCTGCCCAGGAATCAAGGCAGCGACACATCGTCTCGGCGCCCGGGTAATCAGATCGAATAACTGATAGATCGGATTTTTCTGTCGTCCGTTGCCGGCAAACAAGGCCATCACCCCAAGACCGATCAGACTGAGCCCCAGCATCTCGACCACAGCACGAAGCGCAGCGATGAAAAATAGCAGCACCGACATTCAGCCCTCATCGACTTCGTGCCGAGCGTCCAGTTCATGCATCCGGCGACTGTAATAAACAATGATGCCCAGGTAGCAGAGCAAAATTCCTTGCGCCGCAAAATAGAAGCCGAAAGGAAAGCCGAAAAAATACAATTCGTTGAGCTCGCGGGCAAACCAGCTCACGCCGAAGGTCAGCACAACCCAGACCAGCAACAACCAGCCCGTCAATCGCCGTGTTTTGCGCCAATAAGGCGAAACCTGACTCATCCACGCTCCTGTTGTGAGCCCGCTTGCCGGATACGATCAAGAAAGGCTTCCGAGTTTGGCGAAGGTTTGGTCAACAAACTCACCACAATGTGGGTTACAAAACCGGCAACGATACCAAACACACCTGCCGACGTTGACTGTAACTGAAACCATGGGTCCAGCCTGGCACCATCAAAGCCAAGCCAGGAGAATCCGCCAAATTCCAGACGCAGGATGTAATACAGAGTAAGCGTCAGGCCGACGATCATGCCAGCAATGGCGCCAGCGCGTGTCGCCCTAGCCCAGAAAATCCCCAGCACCAGCGCAGGGAAAAAAGCCGAACCGGCAATGGAGAATGCCCAGGCAACCATCGACAGAATGGTGCCCGGTTTTTGCGCCGCCACGGTTGCCGCCAGCACCGCCACCACCAGCAGGAGCGACTTGGAAATCACCAGCCGGAACTGCGTCGAAGCCTGTGGCCGGAATATCCGGTAATACACATCATGCGACAAGGCACTGGTGATGGTCAGCAGCAATCCATCTGCCGTCGATAAGGCTGCAGCCAGGGCTCCAGCAGCAACCAGACCCGAAACCACATAAGGCATACCGGCAATTTCGGGGGTCGCCAGGACGATCACGTCTGGATTCAAGGACAATTCAGCCAACTGCAAGATACCATCACCGTTGATATCCTCAATCGAAACCAGCCCAACCTTGCTCCAGGCAGCCACCCAACCGGGCAGTTTGGCAATCGGAATCCC
>JAVEXE010000023.1:3647-17850 GCA_034004105.1 Azonexus sp.
ACGTTGTACGAGAGAATCGCCACCGGCGTGATGTAGGCAACAATCAGGATCAGATATTGTGCGACCTGCGTCCAGGTGACGGCGCGCATCCCCCCCAGAAATGAGCAGACCAGAATCCCGGCCAAGCCGACAAATACCCCCACTTCAAATTGCAGACTGACAAAACGGCTGGTAATTACCCCCACGCCGTAAATCTGCGCGACGACATAGACAAACGAGGCCAGAATCGCTGCCGCGACCGCAACCAGGCGGATGAAATTACCGCCGTAGCGGGCACAGAGAAAGTCCGGGATGGTGTACTGACCAAAGCGTCGAAGGTAAGGTGCCAGCAGCAACGCCACGAGAACAAAGCCCCCCGTCCAACCAATCACGTAGGCCAGGCCCTGAAAGCCTTGCAGGTAAAGCGTTCCTGCCAGCCCCATGAAAGACGCTGCGCTCATCCAATCGGCACCGGTCGCCATGCCGTTGAAAAATGCCGGCACGCGACGACCGGCAACGTAGTACTCGGAGACATCGGTGGTCCGACTGAAGACGCCAATGGTTGCGTACATCGATACGGTGAACACCAGAAAGGCATAGCCGATCCAGCGCGCCGGCATGCCTTCGCGCTCCAGCATGGCAAGCACCAGCACAAACAACAGGAATACCCCGGTGTAAATCAGGTAATAAAGCTGCAGTCGTGAAATGGAGGAAAACATGCGCGGCAGGAAAAACTCAATGCGTCCGTCTAAGCTGACTGCTGGCCTTGGACTCCTCAATCAGTTGTTCAACGGCATCGACACCTTTGGCATGGGCGCGCACAACCAGCATCTGCATCAGACGACCCAGCACCATGTTGTTCTCGGAAGGGCTGCGCCGCCCCTGCCCAACATCGAGGCCAAAACTGAGCAACCAGTCATCCAGAGGCATCGGCTTATGACTTTTTTCGCCAAACATGGCCGGCAGCAGCCAAGCCAGATCCACCCAACGGGCATGAAACGCCAAGCCAAGCTGCTTTTTCATCAGTTGCTGGAGAAAGGCATTGACGAACACCACATGGTAAGCAACCAGCGGCGACTTGCCGATAAAGCGCAAAAATGCCGCCAATTGATGGTTGACCGCAAGATCATCTGCGGTCGACGCCTTCAAGTCGATAAAAATGCTCTGCTCCGGTGAAATCACACCATGTTGCATCACCGTTGCTGCAATGCCAGTCACCCGGTTGTTGTCGGGACTCGGGCCATCCGTGGCGATATCAACGATCACATAGCGGGTCAGGAAATGGGATGACTCCAGCCCACTGGCCTCCTGCGATTTCCAGGCCTGCACGACGGCACGTATCTCTTCCGGCAATTGTTCCGCTGCATCGTGCCCAAAAACAAGTTTCTTGATACCAAACATGATCAGTGGTTCACCTGGTAGTCAAGTTTCAGACGCGACTGAATTTTGCGTGCCTGGCGGAAAGACTCCTTGAGGATACGACGATCCAGTTCATTGAGTTTTTCCGGGTCGATCAGGTTATCGCCCTGACGGCCTGGCTCACCCTCAAGATATTGATGCTGCAAGCGCAACAGCTGAATGAAGTTCAAGCCTTCCAGGACGGCGTTGATTTCCTCGCCCTTGATATTCATTTTCTGCGCCGCCAGTTTCAGTCGCTGCAAGGTATTGGTGCTGTGAATCCCCACCGCCAGAGCGTAGATACGGGCGACGTCGACAAAAATTCGCGAACCATATTTCTTCAGATCAATCTTGCCCGGATGATCGGCTTCCAGATCGGTGACGAAATCGCGAATCTTGCCCAACGGAGGCCCAACCTCAAGGGCATTGCGTGCCATCGCCTGCAAGAAAATCGGTGTCGCGGCAGCCTGTGACAATAAATGTCGGCGCATGGCATCAGGCAATTCGGCCTTGCCATGAAGCAAACGGAAATCGAAGAAAATGGTCGCATTAAGCAAGGCGACAGGCTCCGGCGTCCGTATCCATTTGCTGAACTGTGCGCGCCATTCGTCAAGCGTCAGACACCATTGCGGGTTGCTGGCCATGATATTGCCTTTGCACAGCGGGAAACCCACTTTATCCAGATCCTGGTTTGTTGCCAGCGCGAAATCGAGGAAGCGCTTCTTGAGCGTGTCCTTGTCCTCCCCCTCGGGCAAGACATAGACAATCCCATTATCCTGATCGGTACTGAAAGTCTGTTCATCACGCCCTTCCGAACCGAATGCCAGCCAAGCCCATTCAATCCCTGTGAAGTCATGATGCTCCAGGTTGAGCTGAATGACGCGTCGGGTCAAGGCATCGTTGAGCGCGGAAATGAACTGGGTCAATTGTTCGGCACCAATCCCCTGGGCGAGCATATTGAATGAAAGCTGACGCACATCAGCCGCCGATTGCTGCAAAGCTGCAACATCAGGCGCAGTTTCAATGGCTTGACGAATCTGACGCAGGCCAACCCGTTGCAAGGCGAACAGATCACGCTCGGAAACCACGCCGGTCAGACGACCACCATGGTCAGTCACCAGAACGTGACGGATACCGTGCGTGGCCATGGCAAGCATGGCATCATAAGCCGTACCGTGCTCATCAAGCGTGAACGGAGAAGATGACATGGCCTCCGATACCGGGGCAGTCAAGGCCAGACCACCCAGCACAACGCGGTCAAGCAAATCACTGCGGGTGAAGATGCCCACCGGCTTTTTCTCGCCATCGGTCACGACCATGGAGCCAATACCCAGTTGCGACATGGTTTCCAGTACGGTGCGCAACGGCGTATCCGGCTGGGCTGAGACCGGATTGCGAGCGCCGATACCGGATAACGGGGAATTCAGGGTTTGCTGCTCGCTGGCCTTCTGGGCAAACTGAGCCTGCAACTGACGCCGGGACTGCCCAAGCAAACTGGCAATATATTGCGTGCAGAAGAGATTGAATTCCGGACTGCTGGTCATCAGGAACAGGTAATCTTCGGCGGGTAATTGATAACAGAACGTGTCTTCAACGGCCGTATAGCTGTTGGTCGTCGGTCGCCCTGCTGTCACCGCACCAATCGGAAAACTTTCCCCCGCACCCAAGGTCATGATGGAATAATCCGTCACCGTAACCTCACCCGCCTGGCGGGCTTGCACCTTGCCGGTTTCTATCAGATAGAAAAACCGAACATTGCCCGAATTCGGCCCAACGATTTCGCTGCCCGCCGGATAAAAAGCAATGTGTGCCTTTTCCGCGAAGCGCTGCAATGCAGGATCGGCCATTTTGTTGAATGGTGCATGGCGGCGTAAAAAAGCCAATGTATTTTCCGCAGATCGCTGCTGTCCTGCCTGCCTCAACATCGCCTCGACTTGCTCGATGCTGCGCTGACTCCCTGAATCTTGTTGTTGTGTTGTCACGGCACGTTTTCCTGTTTTGCCTTCAAAGTGAGTAGTTTAACTTGAGTCGCTGCTGCAGGCGGCGTGCTTGATGCAGCGACTCTTTAAGAATGGCACGATCCAGATCATGCAGATCGTCTGGACGGCAATTGGGCGAATGCAGCGCGTTGCTTGCAACCTGCCGATTGAGCCGCAAACGCAGCAAATGCGACAACGCGGCTTGAGCGGCAGCAATCTCTCGCAACTGCATGCCTGCCTTGGGGCCGGCCTCCTGCAAACGAATGAAGGTATTGACCGCCGGTGTTCCTGCCGCAAGGGCAAGAATGCGCGCGACATCAACAAAAATCCGGCTGCCCAGCTTTTTCAAATCGACACTTTTTTCATCGTCGACCGCAACATCGCCCAAAAACCCCAAGGGCGGGCTGACTTGTAGGGCATTGACCGACATCAGGTGCAAAAATGCCGGTGCATCAACCGTCAGACGGAGAATTTCCCGACGCAGCGCCAAGCCAAGATCAGCGATGCCGGCCAGTGGTCGCAAATCAAAAAAAATGGTGGCGTTGAGCAAGGCAAGCGGCTCCGGACAGCGAACCCAGGAGAAAAACTGCTCTCGCCACTCGTCGACCGAAAGACACCAGGCCGGATTGCCTGCCATGATCTTGCCCGGACATAAGCTGAAGCCGCAGACGGCCAGATGTTCATTGACCGACTGCGCAAAGGGTAAAAAACGCTCCCGCAGTGCCTGTGCTTCAATGGCACCGGCAGCGGCAAACACCAGACCATTGTCCTGATCCGTAACCAGGGTTTGCTCATCGCGCCCTTCTGACCCCATCGCAAGCCAGCACCATTCCGTCGGCGGCAAGCGAAAAGAACCCGCCAGCAAGTCAATGATGCGTCGCGTCAGGCGGTCATTGAGCTGGGAAATCCATTGGCAGGCCAACTGCCCCGACAAGCCACAGGCAGGCAAGCTGCGCATCAGTTCATGTTGCCGGGCCGCCAGCGCAGGCAGCTGGTTGACAGCCTCAACGGACGACAAGGCCTCACCCAGGGCTGAGAACGCCTCGATGGGCAGCCCTGGCAAGGGCCAGCGGCTGCCCATCTCAGTACTTGATACGGGCGAAATACGTCTTCTCGGCAGCCTCCAGCGCTTGCCGAACGGTAACGATACCTTTCTCCTCCAGTAGCGGCACCATTTTCAGAAACACCTCACCCGTTGCCAAGGCGTCTTCCAAGGCATTGTGACGGCTATCGATCTTGATTCCCAGGCGTTCAAGGATGACATCAAGCTTGTGCGACTCCTGATTCGGGTGCACGACAGCCGACAGCAACAAGGTATCCAGCACCGGCTGGGTGAAACGCAGACCGGTGCGATCCTCCTTCAGCTGCAGGAAGCGCATGTCAAAGGCCGCGTTGTGGGCAATCAACACCGTGTCTTCACAGAAGGCATGGAATGCCGGCAGCACAATATCGATGTTCGGTTGCCCACGCACCATGTCTTCGGTAATGCCATGAATCGGGATGGATTCCGGTTTCAGGGGGCGTTCCGGATCAACGATCTGATTGAAAGTTTCTTGTTTGAGCAAACGGTTATTGACGATGCGAGCGGCACCAATCTGGATGATTTCATCGCCTTTCGATGGTTCCAGTCCGGTGGTTTCGGTATCGAACACCGTGTAAGTCAGTTCCGAAAGCTTGCGGTCGAGATCGATGCTTTTGTCTTCAAACTTGAATAGATCAAAGTCGTAATATTCCGGTCTACCGGTGCTGCGCCGCTCTTCCTGATCAATATTTTCTGGCAATGCCGTCGGCAAGACAAAGCGGAAATAGGCACGATGTGCAGCCTTGTCACGCTGGTACCAGATTTCACCCCCGTGACGATCAATCACATCACGCAAGGAAAGTGATGAGGTTTCACCAAGCGCCTGCATGGTTTCCATTTCCCAGGTGTAAAAGGTTTCTGACGATATCGCCTGACCAATCCAGATCAGGTCAAGATAGGCCAGCTTGCCTTCGCATGCGGTGCGGAAACGCAGATCCCGAATCTGGTAGTGGTCCTGTAAGCGTTCAGCAATGAAGACCAGCGCAAACACCAGCGAGAAACTGTCCGCCTTGATCCACAAGCTTTCATCGACATCTTCAACCTTGGTGGGCAGGTTGAGCTTGCTCTCGATGCGACGCTGAGCGGCACCGATGATATCCATGGCGAGGATGTCTTCCAGCGGCCAGCGGGTTTTCATCGAGTCGGAAAACTCGCTCATGGTCTGATCCAGGCGCTCGCTCATACGCCCCGCTTCGTCGTCGACCACCTTGACAAATCGGGCGCGTAATTCGCTATCCATTTCCGGATAATCGATGAGATTGGCCACTGCGGCCCGAATGCTTCCCAGTGCCGAGCGGCTGCCCTCGGTCAGGGCATGCAAGGCGTGGTCACGCTTGGCTTCGTCCTCAAGCGCACGGGTGATGTTATCGACCGTCAAGACATAGCCACTCATCTGTGCCTCGCTGTCCTCATGAGAAGAGAGCACGGGAACCATCTGCACCCGGAGCAACTGGCCGCCACGAGTGGTGGTGATGAAATTGGCCAGCGCGGATTTCCCATTGGCCAGACGGTGACGAATGATTTCCTGCGCGTGCTCGACCTGATTTTTTTCCAGGATAGAGAAAATGGAACGCCCCAGACCAATCAGCGCGCCACCGGTCACACTGGTTGGCCCTTGCGACAAGGCGGTGAATTGCAGTCTTGCGCGGTTGTTGTACAACAGGATGCGTCCATCCAGATTGCACACCACCACCGCTTGTGCCAGTTCGGACATCAGCGCCGCCAGACGATTCTTTTCTTCTTCTACGGAAGCATTCGCCTGCGCGATGCGGGCATCGACATCATCCATCAACATGTCGCGTTGCGCCGCCAGATCGTTGGCAGCCTGGGCCAATTGCTGCACCTCAGGCGGACCAGCGAGCTTGACACGGAAATTACGGTTGGCGCTCAGCATGAGGCGCAATTGCTCGGCCATGCCCAGCAAGCCTTCAACATACTGTTTGAAAAGTTTGTGCAGAACCGCGACACCAATCCCGAAACCAAAGATTGTCATCATCGTGCCGATGGGCAAACGGGAAAGCAGAAGTTCGAGCAGCATGTTGCGCTCAGCTTCCTCCATCCCTGCCCAGACGAGGATGGATGTCACGACAAAAGGCCCGGTCATCAAAAGACCGAGAACGACAATCGCAAGCAAAAAGCGGGCTTTGGCTTTCATGGCTGACCCCATGGGACTGTTTTTTGACCTGATGGACAGGTCGACCGCAATCGGCGGCCGAATCCTGGATGAATGACAGACTCAGGCAATACCGAGCATGTCCTTGACCTTGACAACCAGGTCCTTGGTGGAAAATGGCTTGGTCACATAAGCGTCGGCACCGATGGCAAGCCCTTTGGCGACTTCGGTATCGCGCCCTTTTGCCGTCAGCATGACAATCAACAGCCCCGCCTTGCCGGGATCGGAACGCAGCGCCTCACACACCTCAAAACCGGATTTCTTGGGCATCATCACGTCGAGCAAGAGCAAATCGGGATTAAAGCTGGCAACCTTGCTCAAGGCTTCATCACCATCACCGGCCACCGCGACCTCGAAACCCTCTTTTTTCATCAGGAATTCAAGCGAAATGACAATGTTGGGTTCGTCATCAACAATCAATATTTTTTTTGACATCAGTCAGGTCTCCCTTCGTTATGCGTCCGGTACATGAATCGGTACCGTGAAAATGAAAGTTGCACCATTTCCCGGTGAACTTTCCACCCAAAGCTTACCACCAAAATACTCGACAATTTGCCGACTGATCGGCAATCCAAGCCCCGTGCCTTGCGGCTTGGCGGTCATCGTGTCACCGCCCTGACGGAATTTTTCGAAAATCACCTTGCATTCCTCTGGCGTGAGGCCGGGACCGTTATCGGCAACACTAACGCGCACTGCCGCATCATCGGAAAAAACCGACACACGAACCTGACCTGAGCCACCCGGAACAAATTTGACCGCATTGGACAAGAGGTTGACCACCACCTGCATCAGGCGATCACGATCCGCCTGCACGCGTGGCGTATCCTCCTGGAGGTCCGACTCAAGCTGCACCTTCTTCTCCCGGAACAAAGGCTCCAGCGTTGCCAATGACTCGCCAACCACCTCGGCCACATTAACGTCACTGGTGGTCCATTCCGCTCGTCCTGATTCCAGTTTGGCCATATCCAGAATCTGATTGATCAATCGCGTCAGACGCTCAGCTTCGCTGACAATGATGCCAAGAAAACGGCGGCGATCCTGGAGATCGATTTTCGGGTCTTCGTGCAACATCTCGGAGAGCGCACGAATGGAAGTCAGCGGCGTGCGCAATTCGTGGGTCACCGTTGAAATGAAATCGTCCTTCATCCGGTCGAGTTCGCGCAGACGCTCATTCGCCTCCCGCAACTCCGCTGTCGCCGCCTCAAGCGCCATCTGCTTGGCCTCAAGTTCTCGGCTATAAGCACGAACCTGACTGGCTTCATCCAGGATGTCGAGCACTTCCTGCAAGCTCAAATCTTCCTCTCGCGTCACACTGGACACCATGACGCGCGCACTGGCCGAACCAATCGCGCCAGACAATTCAGTTTCTGCAAAATGCACAAAATCAGGATCGGCCGGCAAGTCTTGCCAACGCGCCACCCCCCGATGCACGGCATACGTTGCAAGGAGCTGCGTCGTTCGGGCGGCACCAAGAAACCGCTCCAGCAACTCGACCAGATCGTGCAATGAGGCGTTCCCCCGCCACAAGCCGGTATCCGTCACCTTCTGCGGGTGCCGGAAAACATCGACAAAGCGCTCAGCCTGCCCTGCCTCAACCGCATCCGGCACCGTGTTGAGCGACACGACCACATAGGCACCAACATTGGCCAGCATGCTCCACCACAAGCAGTGGGTAATTTCGTCCATCCCCTGGGTACCAAACAAGGCCTGGGCGCGCAGCCATTCAATACCCAACAAACCATGTTCGACAAAACCATTCCCAATCCAGCCGGAACGGGCGAACGATGGCAGCAGCAAGGTGTACATCCACACCGAAAACCCGGCCAGCAAGCCCGCCAATGCCCCGGCCCTGGTTGCCTGCTTCCAGTACATGCCGCCAAAGAAAGCCGGCGCAAACTGAGCAACGGCGGCAAAGGAGATCAACCCAATGCCCACCAAGGCGTAAGCCTCCCCGGCCGCTTTGAAATAAACATACCCCAACAACAAGATGAGCACGATGGCGACACGGCGAATACCGATGAGTAGTCCGGACAAATCGCTGCGTTTTTTCATCCTCAGCCAGGTCGACCGCAACAAGGCCGGCATCACCAGATCATTACAGATCATGGTCGACAAAGCGATGGTTTCCACAATCACCATGCCCGTTGCTGCCGACAGGCCACCGATGAAGACCAGCAAGGCCAGCGACTCCGCACCTTGTGACAAGGGTAGTGTCAGGACAAACGTATCCGGATTGAGCGCCTGACCCGAAAAATGCAACAGCCCCCCCAGCGCGATGGGCAGGACAAAGATATTGATCAACAACAGATAGAGAGGGAAAAGCCAGACAGCCCGCCGCAAGTGCGATTCGTCGACATTCTCAACCACCATGACCTGAAACTGGCGTGGCAGGAAAATGATCGCCAAGCCCGACAACAGGATCAAACTGGCCCAATTGCCCGCACGAGCCGGGTCCAGCGTCAACAAGCCGCCAAGATCCGGATGCGCCGCTGCCCGGGCGAAAATGTCGGCAAATCCATCGAACATGACGAATGTGACGAACAAGCCAACAGCAATAAACGCAATCAGCTTGACCAAGGACTCAAAGGCAACCGCCGCGACCATACCCTCATGGCGTTCCGTCGCATCCAGGTGGCGCGTGCCAAAAAGAATCGCAAACAGTGCCAGCACTGCTGCGACCAGCAAGGTGCCATCGACGCCCCAAAGACTGACCGTATGCCCGGGCTGATCAAACAGCACATCGAGACTGGCTGCGACCGCTTTAAGCTGCAATGCGATGTAGGGAATAATCCCAATCACCGCAATCACCGTCACCAGACCGGCCAGCAACTGACTTTTTCCATATCGGGCGGCAATGAAATCGGCAATCGAAGTAATGCGCTGCGCTTTGGCGATACGGATCATCTTGATGATCAAGCCGAGGCACAAGAGCATCAACGTCGGCCCAAGATAAATGGTCAGGAAGGAAAGCCCCCCCGAGGTTGCCCGCCCGACACTGCCAAAAAAAGTCCAGGATGTGCAGTAGACCGCAAGCGACAAGGCATAGACATTGCCGGAAATGATGGATCGTCCTGCATCCGCCCGCGCATCACCAAAACGGGCTATCGCAAACAGGACTGCCACATAGACAGCCGAGAGTAGGGCAATCAACCAGCCGGACAACACTCAGGCACCGTGCCTTTCGAGCACGACGGCGGCAAGAATGATCAAACCCAACCAGACGCCAAACAAATAAAGAAACAGGACAGGAATACCAGCGACAGCGCCACCGGGTAATCCAAGAATGGGGTAGGTCAACAGCGGTATTCCGGCCAGACTCAAAGCCACCAGTCGTTGTCGGCTCAAATTTGCTCGCATCGCCTCTCCCCGGAAAAATAAAAACGGCTGGACACGCCAAGCGTGCCAGCCGTCGTTGGCATGCAGTCTGATGCGACCACACGGGAGGCCACCTTATGGGCGACCATTGTCTCCTCCTTGCCCTTTATATTTGACCGAAGCTGCCTGGCAAGCCGGCAACTCCGTGAATACTGCGGTCGACATGGCGTCGACCGTAAAAACCACTGAGCTTGATACCACTGAAACACCGGACCTTGCTGCAGGAACAAGGCCCGGCTGCGCTGCATTAACCGCGCAACTGCTCCAGAATCGCCGGGTTTTCCAGCGTGGAGGTGTCTTGCGTGAGCTCTTCACCCTTGGCCAGACCGCGCAGCAGACGACGCATGATCTTGCCCGAGCGGGTCTTCGGCAGGTTGTCACCGAAGCGGATTTCCTTCGGCTTGGCGATCGGTCCGATCTCCTTGCCAACCCAGGCAGCCAATTCTTTGGCAACCTTGGCTTGAGCTTCGGCATCAGCCGGACGCTGCCCCTTCAGCACAACGAAGGCGACGATGGCTTCGCCAGTCAGATCATCCGGACGACCAACAACAGCGGCTTCAGCAACCAGCGGGTTGGCAACCAGCGCGGATTCGATTTCCATCGTACCCATACGGTGACCGGAAACGTTCAGCACGTCATCGATACGACCGGTGATGGTGAAGTAACCGGTTTCGGCATCACGAATCGCACCGTCACCTGCCAGATACAGCTTACCCTGGAAGTCAGCCGGGAAGTAGGACTTCACGAAGCGGTCGTTGTCGCCCCAGATGGTGCGGATCATCGACGGCCACGGCTTCTTGCAGACCAGAATACCGCCTTGGCCCCACGGCAACTCGGCGCCGGTTTCATCAACCACGGCGAACTGAATACCAGGGAACGGCAGGGTGCAGGAACCCGGGATCAACGGGGTCGCACCAGGCATCGGGGTGATCATGTGACCACCGGTTTCGGTCTGCCAGAAGGTATCAACGATCGGGCAACGGCCACCACCGACGTTGGCGTGGTACCACTCCCAGGCTGCCGGGTTGATCGGCTCGCCAACGGAACCGAGGATACGCAGTGTCGACAGGTCGTAGCTCTTCGGATGCACTGCCTGATTGGCATCGGAAGCCTTGATCAGCGAACGGATCGCGGTCGGTGCGGTGTAGAAGATCGAAACCTTGTGGTCCTGGATCATTTTCCAGAAACGGCCTGCATCCGGGTAGGTCGGGACGCCTTCGAAGACCACTTCGGTCGCGCCACAAGCCAGCGGGCCGTAGGTAATGTAGGTGTGACCGGTAACCCAGCCGATATCGGCGGTACACCAGAAGACATCGTTGTCCTTGATGTCGAAGGTGTACTTCATGGTCAGGATGGCATGCAGCAGGTAGCCGCCGGTGGAGTGCTGGACACCCTTCGGCTTGCCGGTCGAACCCGAGGTATAGAGGATGAACAGCGGATGCTCAGCACCGACCCATTCCGGTTCGCAGGTTTCCGGCTGGCTGGCCAGACCTTCGTGCAACCATTCGTCGCGACCAGCAACCATGGTGACATCCATGCCGGTACGCTTGAAGACGATGACACCCTTCAAGGTATCGCAGCCGCCCATGGCCAGTGCTTCATCAGCGATGGCCTTGAGTGGCAGTGCCTTGCCGCCGCGGAACTGGCCGTCGGAGGTGATCAGCATGGTCGCGCCAGCATCGATGATGCGGTCACGCAGCGCTTGGGCGGAGAAGCCGCCGAAGACGATGGAGTGGGTGGCACCGATGCGGGCACAGGCCTGCATGGCAACAACACCTTCAACGGTCATCGGCATGTAGATGACAACGCGGTCACCCTTTTGTACGCCCTTGGCCTTCAGCAGGTTGGCCATCTTGCAGACCTTGACCAGCAGCTCGCTGTAGGTGACCTTGGTCACGTCGCCATTGTCGGCTTCGAAGATCAGGGCAACTTTGTCGCCCTTGCCAGCTTCAACCTGACGGTCAAGACAGTTGTAGGAAACATTCAGCTTGCCATCGGCAAACCACTTGTAAAACGGAGCATTGGACTCATCCAGCACCTGGGTGAAAGGCTCTTTCCAGGTGATCAGATCACGGGCACGCTTGGCCCAGTAACCTTCGTAGTCGGCTTCAGCTTCCGCGCACAGCGCCTTGTAGGCGTCCATCCCGGAAACCGCCGCGTTCTTGACGACTTCCTCGGACGGATAATAAAACTGCACGGACTCATTCGACATATTCTTCTCCTCTGCGGTACTTCGCAATTATGTTGAAACAACCGATCGGGCCTCAGGGCACTCCCCAAGGATGTAACAAAGCCGTTATACGCTGGAACCACACTCCCTGCCCCAACGTCAGCCTTGGATTACACAACGATAATCTTACAAAGGCCTTACGAAATCACGCTGCAGCGCAGCAATTCGGCATAACGGAATCTCCTCGCGCTCCCGTGCTAAACTTCGCGGCTGATCGTCTGCTGACCGCCAGATCTCGCACCCGAGCCTCGCCGTCGATCCTTTCACATAACACACAATCCATTGTTGAACCGGAGTTGCGCATGACCGCCATCAAACAGGAAGACCTGATCCAGTCCATTGCTGATGCCTTCCAATACATCAGCTACTACCATCCGCTGGATTACATCAAGGCGCTGGGTGAAGCTTACGAGCGCGAGGAAAGCCCCGCCGCCAAGGATGCCATTGCCCAGATCCTGACCAATTCGCGGATGGCCGCCGAAGGCCATCGCCCGATCTGTCAAGACACCGGGATCGGCATGGTCTTCATCAAGGTTGGCATGCAGGTCACCTGGCCGGATGCCACGATGAGCATCCAGGAAATGATCAATGAAGGCGTGCGCCGCGCCTACGCCAACCCGGACAACCCGCTGCGCGCTTCCGTGCTGGCCGACCCGGCCGGCGCCCGCAAGAACACCAAGGACAACACCCCGGCCGTCGTGCACTTCGAGATCGTCGAAGGCCACCACGTCGAAGTCATCTGTGCGGCCAAGGGTGGCGGCTCGGAAGCCAAATCCAAGTTCGCCATGCTCAACCCCTCCGACGATCTGGTCGACTGGGTACTGAAGAAGATTCCGGAAATGGGTGCCGGCTGGTGCCCCCCCGGCATCATCGGCATCGGCATCGGCGGCACGCCGGAAAAGGCCATGCTGCTGGCCAAGGAGTCGATCATGGCCCCGGTCGACATTCATGAACTGAAAGCCCGTGGACCGCAGAATCGCGCCGAAGAGCTGCGTCTGGAACTGTTCGAGAAGGTCAACGCCCTCGGCGTCGGCGCGCAAGGCTTGGGCGGCTTGACCACCGTGCTCGACGTCAAGGTGCTGGATTATCCCTGCCACGCCGCCAACCTGCCGGTCGCCCTGGTGCCAAACTGCGCCGCCACCCGTCACTGCCACTTCCATCTCGATGGTTCCGGCCCGGCCCAGATCGAACCGCCGAAACTGGAAGACTGGCCCGCCGTCACCTGGACGCCGGACGTCAAGTCGGCCACCCGCGTCAATCTCGACACCCTGACTAAAGAAGAAGTCGCCTCCTGGAAGGTCGGCCAGAAGCTGCTCCTGAACGGCAAGATGCTGACCGGTCGCGATGCCGCGCACAAGCGCATTTCCGACATGCTGGCCAAGGGTGAGCCGCTCCCGGTCGACTTCACCAACCGCATCATTTACTACGTCGGCCCGGTTGATCCGGTGCGTGACGAAGTGGTTGGCCCGGCAGGCCCGACGACCGCTACCCGCATGGACAAGTTCACCCGCATGATGCTGGAAAAGACCGGCCTCATCTCGATGGTCGGCAAGTCCGAGCGCGGTCCGGTGGCCATTGAGGCCATCAAGGACAACAAGTCTGCCTACCTGATGGCTGTCGGTGGTGCGGCTTACCTCGTCGCCAAGGCAATCAAATCGGCCAAGGTTGTCGGCTTTGCCGATCTAGGCATGGAAGCCATCTACGAATTCGACGTGCAGGACATGCCGGTTACCGTTGCCGTCGACTCAACCGGCAGCAACGTTCACGAACGCGGCCCGAAGGAATGGCAGGTCAAGATCGGCAAGATTCCGGTCAAGGCTTGATTTTCCGCAACTCACAAAAAACCCCGGCCTGACCGGGGTTTTTCATGGCTACTGCCATTTTCGCGACTTCCGGATGTTGAAATCAGTTCAATTTATCCGGTCGACCGCAACATTGCTTGTATTTCTTGCCACTGCCACACGGGCAGGCATCGTTACGCCCGGTTT
>JAVEXE010000221.1:0-3744 GCA_034004105.1 Azonexus sp.
TACGCAGACGGGGCATCAACTCACAAATGTGCTGGCTGGCTACCGGAAAATCCTGCATCAGGACGGGGCGGCGCGGGTTTTCCGGATCGAACATTGCGTAATCCCAAGCATCGCCGTGATGCCAGGCGCGAAACTCGGCGCGCAGGCGGTAATGCACGGGTGCTGAGGGAAATACGCTGGGGGAGGGGGGGGAGAGTGCGGCAAAGTCCTGCTCGAATTGGGCGAGCTTGGCAGCCAGTTGTTCGGGGTAAAGGGCGGGGTCGATCCGTGGTGCGGGCATGGGTAGATAATGATTCACTCAGCAAAGGGCGGACTATAGCCTGATACGCGCGATCAAGATTGTAAAAAAATCGTTTGCATACGACATGAGGTGCGTGTTCTGGGTTATAAATGAAGCTCATGTTTGCTTGATAGGCGCAAAAACTTGTCCCCCAATCTGAACACTGCTTCCGTGTTGAATTTGTTGCTTGAGTCGACCGGGGTTGGTCTGTGGGAGTACGACCATCGACGTGACATCCTGACCCGAAGCGGGGCTTTGAACAAAGTCCTGCACATGGACGAGGGCAGCCTGGAAGAAAAACTGGAGGACGTGCTGTCAAGGATTGATCCGGATGATCGCGTTAAAGTGCGGCAGGCGTTCCGGGAGAAACTGAATCGTCCAGAGGCGAGCTTTGCCTTTGATTACCGGGTACAGGATGGGGATGGTCAGCGGCGCTGGTTTCATTCCAGTGGCCGTGTCGTCGAGTGCGATGCCGACGGCAGACCGATGTTGTCTGCCGGGGTTGCCATCGATATCAACGAGCGACGCGAACAGCAGGATTTGCTCGAATTCAGCAATGCGACACTGCAGCGGATTTCCATCGGCGTGACACAAACCGATGTGCTGGAGTTTGTATGCCAGAAAGTCGAGCGTCTTGATCCGTTTATCCGCTGTTCCGTGCTTCTGCTGGATGCAGCGGGCAGCTGCTTGCGTCATGCTGCGGCCCCGAGTTTGCCGCTTGCCTACAGTCAGGCAACCGATGGAGTGGTGATTGGTCCTGCCGTCGGGGCTTGTGGCACCGCAGCCTATCGGGCGAAAGAGGTGTTTTGTCCCGATATCGCCACTGACCCACTCTGGGCTGCTTTCAGTACCTTGGCCCTGTCGCACGGCTTGGCGGCATGCTGGTCTTCTCCCATCATGTCCTCTGAAAATCGGGTGCTGGGTACCTTTGCGCTTTACTGGCCACAGGTGAATCCGGTCATCCCGTCCCAGGTGCGTCGTTATGTCGAGGCGGCGACTCGCCTGGTTGCTGTGGCGATCGAAAGTGCCCAGCGCAAGGCCACCCTGTTGGGCTTGAACCAAGGGTTGTTGCGTGCAGACCAGCGCTTGCGTGCCCAGCTTGACGAACTTCGGCGCTGGCAAAGCGTCATGGTTGGCCGTGAAATGCGGGTGTTGGAGCTCAAACGCGAGGTCAATGCCCTGTACGCCCGTTTGGGTGAGCCAGCACCGTACGATCTGCTCGATGAAAATCTGACCTTGGCGGATGATCACGATCTGCGAGTTGATCAGGATCGAACGCGATTAAGTCTGCTCAGCATGCTGGAAGACCAGCAACGCACTGAAGCCCAGTTGCGCAAATTGTCTCAGGCGGTCGAGCAGAGTCCGGTGGCTGTGGTCATTACTGACCTGAATGCAAGAATTGAGTACGTTAACCAGGCGTTCATCGAGATCAGTGGTTACCCGGTTGAGGAGCTGATTGGCCAGAATCCCAGCTTGTTGCAAAGTGGGTTGACGCCCAGATCACACTACGAGGCCATGTGGGCTGCGCTAAAGCAGGGAGAGGCGTGGTCAGGGCAAATGGTGAATAAGAAAAAGAGCGGCGAAATTTACTATGAGTACGCTTTCATATCGCCGATTCGACAGCCTGATGGGCAAATCACCCACTATCTTGCCGTCAAGCAGGATATCACCGAGCGTAAACGTATCGGTGAGGAACTCGACCGCCACCGCCATCACCTTGAGGAACTGGTCGCACAGCGCACCGCCGCACTTGAAGCGGCAATGGCCGCGGCAGAGTCAGCCAATCGCGCAAAATCCTCTTTCCTCGCCAATATCAGTCATGAAATTCGGACACCGATGAACGCCATCATCGGGCTGGCATACCGTCTGCTCAAACAGGTGGATGATCCGGAGCAGCGCGAGCATCTGCAACTGATCAAGACGTCGGCAGATCATTTATTGTCGGTTATCAACGACGTGCTTGATCTTTCACGGATTGAGGCGGGCAAGCTGGAAATGCAGGCGGTGGATTTCGATTTGCCGGAACTGCTCGCACGGGTCATGAGCCTGGTTCGTGAGCGTGCTGAGAGCAAGGGCCTGGTCCTGTCCCTGAATGCGCCAGATTTGCCCTCCCGGCTGCGCGGAGATACCACTCGGATATCGCAGGCCCTGCTCAACTATCTGAGTAATGCCATCAAATTCACCGCGCAGGGCGGGGTGCAGGTTCATGTCGGTCTTGTCGAATCGACGCCGGCGGACGTCAAGCTGCGTTTCGAAGTGAAGGATAGCGGGATTGGAATTCCGGCAGAGAAACTGAGCCAATTGTTCAATCCCTTCGTTCAGGCGGATAGCTCGACAACGCGCCAGTACGGGGGGAGCGGCTTGGGCTTGGTGATTACCCGGCAGCTTGCCGAGTTGATGGGGGGCACGGCAGGGTGTGAGAGTACGCCGGGTGAGGGAAGCCGTTTCTGGTTCACGATCAAGCTTGGTTTGGGCGCGGCGCTGCCGTCAAGCGCGGTTCCCGGGGGTGACAGCGAGTCTGCTGAATGCCGTTTGTCGCGGGACTACCAGGGCTGCCGGGTTCTGCTGTGTGAGGATCATCCAGTCAATCAAGAGGTTGCGCGGAGTTTGCTGACAGATCTCGGGTTCGAGGTGGTGGTTGCCAGTGATGGGCGTGAGGGGCTTGATTGCTTGCGTCGATCACGATTTGATCTGGTTTTGATGGATATGCAGATGCCGGTGATGGATGGCCTGGAAGCCACTCGTCAGATCCGTGCACTGCCGGGCTTTGCGCAGTTGCCGGTTCTGGCCATGACAGCGAATGCCTTTGCGGAAGACAGGGCAGCTTGTCTGGCGGCAGGCATGAATGACTTCGTCGCCAAGCCGGTGGACCCGGCGGCCTTGTATCAAGCTTTGTTGCGCTGGTTGCCGGCCCGACCGCCCCATGCTGAATCACCGGCACAACTGTCGGCGGGCGCTGTTGAACAGACTGTTGCACCGAAAAAATTGCCTGTTGCTGTTGTCGGGGTGGCGCAGTTGGATCAGGTGCACGGCTTGAATGTCGAGCAGTTGCTCCATGTGGTGCGTGGCAAGGCAGACAAAGCCGGTAAATTACTGGCGGTTTTTGCCGCTCAACATCGCGACGACGCCCAGCGCCTCCTGGCATTGCTTGCTGCTGACAAACGCGACGAGGCGGAACGTATCGCCCACGGCCTGAAAGGAACCGCCGGAACGCTGGCCCTGATCGAATTGCAGGCGCAAGCGACACAGATCAATAACGATCTACGGGCGGGTGCTGAACGGGCAGTGCTCGAACTTGCCGTTCAGGCACTGGACGAGGAGTTGACGCAGGTTTGTCGGAGTATTGATCGGTTGGGGTGAATGGTTTGAAGCGTTTTCGTTCGAAGAATCAAGACGGTGGCTTTTTGGGTGGATTGGGGAAGAGAAAAGCAACCGCGAAAATTATGCCGATGAATGGCAAGGTC
>JAVEXE010000222.1:0-3740 GCA_034004105.1 Azonexus sp.
TGGTGGTGTCCCTGTCGGCTGTGGCATTCCCTGAAAGGAAAAGCATCATGCGACACCTCACCTCGTTCGTCTGGCTCCTTGTGTTCGGGTTGGCTGTCGGCTGGCTCGGCCTGGCCGCCGCCGAGGAGGACGCCCGTCAGGTCGAAGCAGCAGATACCCCGCAGCTCGTCATCCCCGGCGTGAACCACGGGGGCATCCGTGACTGGGTGCCGGTGGACGATTTCACGCTGCTGATCCAGGACAACTTCAGGAAGTGGTACCGGGTGAAGCTCATGGTGCCGTCACGGCAACTGGCCTATGCGGAGAACCTCGGCTTTGTCACCGGCCCGTCGGGCATCCTCGACAATACCGGCGCCATCGTCGTGCGCGGGCAGAAGTATCCGATAGCATCGATTACCGCCAGCGGGGGGCCCAAGCGGCAGCGGCGCTAGTCTGGACGGCCGGGGACGTGATGTAAGCTTCGGCCGGTGGCACCTCTTTTTTGATTTTCCCCGGCTCATTTCCTGTCCATGCATTACGTCTATCTGGGCCTGGCCATTGCCTGCGAGGTGGTGGCAACGTCCGCCCTCAAAAATGCCGAAGGCTTCAGCCGCCTGGTGCCGAGCCTGATCGTGGCGGTGGGCTACGGGGCGGCCTTCTTCTTCCTGTCGCTGGCCCTGCGGGCCATTCCGATCGGCATTGCCTACGCGGTCTGGTCGGGGGTGGGGATCGTCCTGATCAGCGTGGTCGCGTATTTTCTCCATGGCCAGAAGCTGGACCTTCCGGCCTTGCTGGGCATGGGGCTGATCGTGATCGGGGTGCTGGTCATCCAGCTTTTCTCGCGCTCCCAGGCTCACTGAGGACGCCTGGGGCAGTCTGGTAGTGGCCCAGCCATTGTGCGTAGCGCAATGTCCGCAGATGTCCGGTTAGGGGCAAGCCTAGGAGTCCCGCTCTTGCCCGGATGGTCCATTTTTCTAGCTGCGACGAGAAGTTAGGCCGAATGCAACGCTCCGGCCGGACATATGGCTGTGTCCACATGATGTCCGGCTCTCGTCCACTTATGTCCGGTCAGTTCGCTGGTACAACGTGGATGCACCCTTGCCAATCCGACGTAGCAAGCCAGCCTCCTCAAGCTCAACCAAGTCGCGGCGAGCTTGTCGGTCCGAGACATTCTTTGCGAATCGCTGGTGGTACTCGCTCGGTCGAAGTCGATTCCCCGCTTCCAGTTCAGCCAAGAGAGCATGTTGCCGTGGATTCGCGACGAACGGCTCCACTCCCTCACCATCGCGGCCGTAGATCGTCAATGTCACACCGGTTGGACGATCGGCCCACTTGGGCGCGGGCAAACCGTGATCACGGCAGGCATTGATGATCAACTGTCCACCGCGGCCAATACGCTCCATCAGCCCGCGCAGATAAAAGACGTGGGCGATATCTGGGTTGGTTGGCAGGGAGGGGTGGTTTCTTTTCAGATCGGCCGGCTGCAAGCCGTCGGGAAAGTGCCCCGAATTCCAGATCTCGATCCTGTTGAGATAAATGCCCACTGTCACACCACCAGAAAATCCAGAATAGTCACGGTGCGCAAAGGCATTCACAAGTCCTTCGCGTAAGGCTTCAAAGGGGTATTCCGGGCGATCGGTTCTGCGTACTTCACCACTCCGAAAGCGAGACTCCCAGCGTACGTGTTGCGACAACACATCAAAAGCCTGTTCGAAAACCTTTACCAGGGGACCCTGAAGCAACCGATCGTCTACATAGGCATCAGCACCCTTGTCCGACGTAAAGCGCGTGACCCGCACACGTGTTTGCGGATGACGAAGGGCCGGATTCTTGGCAAACAAGACATCGGCAGCCTGGGTGAAGCCCTTGCTGGAGTAAACCGCCAAGGCCTTCAGCACATCAATATCATCGCTGGTTTCGTCAAAAGCAAAACGGCCCGACTCCTTGGCTTGCTTGGTGGTACGAACAACTTCATCGTGGTCCAGGTCGCCTTCCTCCATAGCCATGGAGGGGCGTCTCTCCCAACGTTCAGGAGAAACCGATTTTGACTGGAGCATATCGCGCAACCGTTCAGAATCCGCCATGCGAGTACTAGCGCCTTCACGAACGTAAACACTTCCGGCAAAGACATAGGGGCGGTCCTTGCCCTCTGGCACATCGATGGATACGATAAATTTTTCGTCTTCTTCGTCAATATTGACGGTGAATAGCGCTTTCGGCGTAATGCTCCCGATGAGAAAGGCGTGAATCGACTGGGTGTGTGAAGTGGCATCCTCAATGCCGACAACTCTTCCCTTGTCGTCCACACCACAAAAAACGGTGCCCCCTTGCGTATTCAGAAATGCGCATACTGTTCTGGCGATGGTTTCCAGATTTCGTATGTCCGTTTTGAACTCTGTGCCACTTCCTTCGCCCTGGCGAATTTGCTTCTTGATGAGGTCCGGAATCATGGCTTCTCCTCCTGAGTAACGCGTTTCGCGACGGCGACTTGATTCTTGAAATGCTCCTCGAGAAAACGCTCGACCTCCTGATATCGGTAGAACTGAGCGCTGGCGTATAGCTGGGCATCGTCGGCTGTTACGAACTTCTGTACCCAGTTACCTTTGCGGTCTGCAACCTGCACCTCGTGGCGAATGGCGGCTTCATACATGTCGATGACGCGAAGATCGTCAATCACCGGGTTGCGCTTCACTTTTAGCTCTGCCCGTTTTTGGGCTGTGTCGAAGCCCACATTGCTGAGCAAGGTGCGTGCAAAAACGACTTGGTCGTGGGCCAGAATCCAGCGTGGCTTATTGAGCTCAATCGCCCTCAGCAGCTCCTCGTGCGTAATCGAGCGCGATGCCGCATCTTCTTTGCCAGAACCGTAGTGCGTCGTGATCAAGTTCAAGAACAGATCGCACTGCTCAACCGCATGGAGACAATTCTCGAACGCGGTCTTGGTCGAGATCACCGGCACTGTGCCCTTGTGCGACATCCAGACCTCATAGCCGAAGCGGGTCAGAATGGCGTAAATGCGCTCCAGCAGCTCCTCGATGCCGTACACCGTGGAGGAAACCATGATGACAAGCTTTTTCTTTTTGGCCATATCAATCGCTTATCTTATTGTTCGATGGCGATGCCGGTAATAGCAGAAAAGGTGGCGGTAGCTAGCGCCGCCGCGACATCTTGCTTGGCTCTCAGTTGCTTCGACAGTCCGTCACACATCTCCTGGTGCCTGCGTAAACTTCCCAATATTTCTGGAAGCACCGCAGCTGGCGGAACAGGAATCGGAACACTACCGACCTGTGCAAGGTTCAGTCCGGGTTTGTCCCCATAGATGTAGCGAGCCAAGAATGCCTGCCCGCCAAAAGCATTGATCATCCAAAAATGGATGAACTCCGAGAGGCCAGGATCCAGCAAACGAATCAAGGCAACGTGCTGGCTGACGTAAGCCTTGCTTGAAAGCTCCGGCACCATTGCGCATCGCCCAACATTTCCACCGGTGATCGTAAGTAAAAGATCTCCCGTGCGAACCAAAGTCCGCTTTCCTTCCACCTTGTCGGGCAAATTGACGAAAGCCGGATTCTCGAAGATCAAAGCATCGTGCTTGATGTCCTGCGAGCGAATGAATGAATCTCCCACGCTCGCCATATAGGTGTAGCGGCTCGCATTTGAAATCGACGGGGCTCGCATTCAACGCTATTTCCGGCTCAAATTAACTGCAAATGAAATAATGCTCGTGCTCACATTATCTGCAAATGAGCTTGCATTCATCCGCGCTG
>JAVEXE010000223.1:0-3739 GCA_034004105.1 Azonexus sp.
CAGTTTCGATTTCCAGCGCCGGACGGGCGTTGTAGATGGTTTCCTTGGCCAGCTTCAATACCGCCTGCAAAGGCACACCGACGGGAGACTGGGCGTGCAGTTCTTCGTCAAAACGGCCTTCGAGAATTTCCGTTTCATTTTCAAGAAATACCGCTGCAGCCCCTTCCAGCAAGCGGCCAATCGCCTTGGCACGCAAATATTCCAGCCGTTCCTTCGGGTCGTGCAAACGATCCAACCGACCGCCGCTGATGGCATTGCCGGCCAGGTCAGCGAGCAGGCATTCCGCATCCTTGTAGGGAACGAAGCCCAGACGGGCCGCATCTTCGAGATCAACGATCAGGTAGCAGGTGTCATCGGCCACCTCGACCAGAAAGGCCAGCGGATGCCGACGCCACGCCACACCGGGGATGCGCTCGACCAGCCCGGTTGCCGCCGCCACGCGGCGGAAATTGTCGGCGTCCTGCTGAAAGAAACCGAATTTACGCCCGCTTTTTCCGGGCAAATCGTGGTCGACCGCAGAAGGACGTGGATATTTGGTGAAGGTCGCCAGCACGGCGCTGGTCAGTTGCAAACCACCCGGATTGGCCGGACTCTGCAAGCGCGTGACGATGCGAAAGCCCTGCGCGTTGCCCTCGTAACGCTCGAAATCGGCACGCTGCGCCGGCGTGAAATTGTGCCGCTCCAAGAGGCCGGAACCCCGAAACCACTCACGAATGGCGTCTTCGCCCGCGTGACCAAAGGGCGGGTTGCCGATGTCGTGCGCCAGGCAAGCCGCGGCGACAATCGCGCCAAAATCGCCGGATTCGACATCCCGCAAACCATGCCGGGCGATGATTTCCCGCCCCACCACCGCACCGAGCGAGCGACCGACACAACTGGCTTCCAGGCTGTGCGTCAGACGGGTACGCACATAATCACTTTTCGACAAGGGGAAAACCTGGGTCTTGTCTTTCATCCGGCGAAATGCCGACGTAAACACGATCCGGTCATGATCCTGCTGGTAGGCCGTGCGTTCCGCCGAACCCGGCGCCTTGCCGGCACCCAGACGTTCACTGGAGAGCAGTTTTTCCCAGGTTTTTTTCTTGTCCATGAAGCTGAGGGCCAGGCAATCGAAGGGCGCTCAGTTTACTCCGCTTCGAGTACGGCGCGCACATGCTCGGGCAGCGGGACAGATTTTCCGGTCTGGGTATCCATCCAGACCACTTTGGCCGCACCCTCGGCATACACCTCATCGTCAATCAGCATATCCACGTAGGTCTGGCAACTCGACCGGCCAACCGCCCCAACGTAAGTCCGCACTTCGACCATGCCCGGATAATTCATCGGCTTGAGAAAGGTGCAGGCGGCGTTGATGATCACTGGCCCTTCCCCGCCCGGACGAACCGGTACTTTCATTTCTTCAATCCATTCCACCCGCGCCTGTTCCATATAGCGAAAATAGACGGTGTTGTTCACATGCCCGTAGGCATCCATGTCGCCCCAGCGAATGGGCATTTTTGTCACATGAATCAGCTTTTTGCGATGTTCCATAAACGATCGTTTGAGAAAGGGTTGTAGAAAGGTTTTCCATACTGTACCGTATTGAAAATAAGCTCACAATAATCAAGGAGACAAACATGGAACGCGAAGCCATGGAATTCGACGTGCTGGTCGTCGGCGGCGGTCCTGCGGGCCTGGCCTCGGCCATCCGGCTCAAGCAACTGGCCCAGGCCAAAGGAGAAGACCTGTCGATCTGCCTGATCGAAAAGGGGGCAGAAATCGGTGCCCATATTCTTTCCGGTGCCGTCATCGACCCACGGGCACTCGATGAACTGCTGCCCAATTGGAAGGCTGACGGTGCACCGCTGAACGCCCCCGTTTGCGAGGATCGCTTCCTGATCCTGTCCGAAGACAAGGCGACGCAAATCCCCAACGCCCTGTTGCCCGATTGCTTCCATAACGAGGGCAACTACGTCATTTCCCTGGGCAATCTCTGCCGCTGGCTGGGTGAGCAGGCCGAAGCGCTGGGCGTCGATATCTATCCCGGCTTTGCCGGCGCTGAAATCCTCTTTGACGAGAACGGCGCGGTCAAAGGCGTTGCCACCGGCGACATGGGCCGCCTGCACGACGGCAGCGAAGGGCCGAATTTCCAGCCCGGCATGGAACTGCACGCCAAATACACCTTCTTCGCCGAGGGTTGCCGGGGTCATCTGGGCAAGCAACTGATCGCCCACTTCGACCTGGCCCGCGATGCCGATCCGCAAACTTACGGTATTGGCCTCAAGGAATTGTGGGAAATTCCGGCCGACCTGCATCAAACCGGGCTGGTGATTCACAGCGGCGGCTGGCCGATGCAGCCGGACACCTACGGCGGTGGCTTTCTCTATCACCTGGAAAACAACCAGATCGCGATTGGCTTTGTCGTCGGCCTCTGTTACGAAAACCCGCATCTTTCCCCCTACGAAGAATTCCAGCGCTTCAAGACCCACTGGGCAATCCGCAAATTTCTCGAAGGCGGCAAACGCATCGCCTACGGTGCACGGGCCTTGGTCGCCGGTGGCTTGCAGTCGCTCCCGAAAACCACTTTTCCCGGCGGCGTGCTGGTCGGTGACGATGCCGGTTTCCTCAATGCAGCCCGAATCAAGGGTTCGCACTGCGCCATCAAGACCGGCGCACTGGCGGCGGAAGCCTGCTTTGCTGCCCTCACCAGCCATCGGCAGCGCGATGAACTGGTCGCCTATCCCGAAGCCTTCCGCCAGAGCTGGCTGTACGATGAACTTTACCGGGCGCGCAATTTCAAGCCGTGGATGGCCAAGGGTCTGTGGCTGGGCTCGTTGATGTTTGGCATCGATCAAATGCTGCTGCGCGGCAAAGCGCCCTGGACCTTGCGTCACACGATTGCCGACCACGCCAAGCTCAAACCCGCCTCTGCCTTCGCGCCGATCAACTACCCCAAACCGGATGGCGTCATCACCTTCGACCGTCTGTCTTCGGTTTTCCTCTCTGCCACCAACCATGAAGAAAACCAGCCTTGCCACCTGCAGTTGAAAGACCCGAAGGTGCCAATCCACGTCAATTTGCTGCAATACGATGCGCCTGAACAGCGATATTGTCCCGCTGGCGTCTATGAAATCCTGCGCGATGAGGATGGCGCAGCCCGTCTGCAGATCAATGCGCAGAATTGTGTGCACTGCAAAACCTGTGACATCAAGGACCCGACACAGAATATCAACTGGGTCGTACCGCAAGGCGGCGAAGGACCAACCTATCCAAACATGTAAATCCAGAAAAACCGTAAGGTATTACTGCAGTGCAACAGGGGGCAAAAGCGGCCATCCCGGTTTATAATCCGCCGCTTAAACCCCCAAGGGAGAAGAAAACATGGGCTTTCTCGCCGACAAGAAGATTCTGATTACTGGCTTGCTGTCCAAGCATTCCATTGCCTACGGCATTGCCAAGGCCTGCCACCGCGAAGGCGCACAACTGGCGTTCACCTACCAGAACGAACGCTTTGAGGATCGCATCAAGAAATTTGCCGCCGAATTTGGCAGCAACATCACCATTCCGCTTGATGTAAGCAGCGACGAGCAGATCAACAATGTTTTCGTCGAACTCGGCAAGTACTGGGACGGACTGGATGGACTGGTGCATTCCATCGCCTACGCACCAACCGACGCCATCGAAGGCGACTTCCTGGAAGGCATCACCCGCGACGCATTCCGCATCGCCCACGAAATTTCCTCGTACAGCTACCCGGCGC
>JAVEXE010000224.1:0-3731 GCA_034004105.1 Azonexus sp.
CCCGATGGCCGGATCAAACTTGCAGCCGGTTGGCTGATCGAACAGGCTGGCTGGAAAGGCAAAACACTCGGGCCGGTCGGGATGTACGAAAAACAGGCGCTGGTCCTGGTCAACCACGGCGGCGCAACTGGTCAGGATGTGCTGCTAACCATGGCTGCGGTGCAAGCCGCCGTTCGCGAAAAATTTGCGGTCGACCTCAAACCTGAGCCGGTTTTCCTGCCGTAAAAACCCCGTCAAGCACGACGCTTGGCCAGCACAAAAGCTGCCAAAGCCTGATCCGTATGCTGGATGTGATTCACCAGCCACTCGTTGAGAAAGCCGATCAGCTCACCAGGCGCAATCAAATTTCCGGATTTGATCCCTTCCCGGATCGCCACGACCCGACTGGAAAATCCGCGATGCTGATCAAGATGGCGCTGCATTCCCTCTCCCTCGGCCTCGCGATAACCGTACTCCTGCATCAACTCTTCCTCGGTTTCAAAATGGTACAGGGCGTAGCTGAGCAAATCCTGCGTAATCTGCCCCAGAGTCTCAGCGCCTGCCTCCCTGGCCAGTTTCTCCGCTGCATCGTTCAAGGTATGCACCAGGATCATGTGCTGCTCATCGATTTCGTCCACCCCGGTTTTCAGGGCGTCGTTCCATTCCAGTCGGGAAATGATTTCTTGCATGCTGATTTTTCCTGTCAATTTACGTTGACCGCACGCGCGGCAAGCGCCAGACGACTCAAGCGGAATCGTCTGAGCAAATCACTGAATCTTCCGTGTTCCGCCCGCAAAGTCTCGATTTCCCCAGCAATCGACTCGCCTCGGGAAAATGCCTCAAGCCGGCGATGATATTCCAGATAAGCCATTTCCATTTCATGAAACAGGCGTGCGCTACCATAACAAGCCCTGACCGCAGGCTCTGCCAACCACGCAGAAAATCGTGTGTTGGCCGCGCAGGCAAACGCAATGGCCCCCTGTAGCACCAAAGGATTCAGCAAGCGATCAAAAACGTGCTGCTGCTCGGATTCCAGCATCAGCATCTGGAAATCAGCCCGGCTGGGGTAGGCGCTATTGGCCAGTTGCCAACGCGGATCAGCCTGAAAATCGACCAACCAGGCTTGCAACGCACTCGCGCGCATCGGCCGGGCAATCATGTACCCCTGAACCACATCACAGCCCAAGGCCATCAGCATCAACAGTTGCTCGATGGACTCAACACCCTCAGCCACGACCTGCCGCTGAAATGACTGCGCCAGCCGGATCACCGCCTGGACAATGCTCAGATCACCAGGGTCGTTGAGCATGTCGTGGACGAAAGACTGATCTATCTTCAAGGTGTCTACAGGCAAATGCTTCAAATGCGCCAGCGAAGAAAATCCCGTCCCAAAGTCGTCCAGCGCAAAACCGACACCGGCCGAACGATGCTCCTGAATCAGTCGGGTCACCAGACCAACATCCTGCAAGGCCGCAGATTCCAGAATCTCGATCTGCAGGTATCGCACCAATTCCGGCGGAAAATCCGTCAGCAAGGCCGCCAGTCGGTCGGCAAAATGCCCATGCAGAAACTGGTGAGCGGCGACATTGACGCTGATACTCAGTTTGTGTCCCGAGGCATGCAGTTCTGCCAGCTTGTTCATCGCTTCGACAACCACCCATTCGCCCAGACGAACGATCAAGTCGTCCTGCTCGATCAAGGGCAGGAACTCGGCTGGCGTCCGCAGTCCCAGGATGGGATGTTCCCAACGCAACAAGGCTTCGAGTCCGAGCACCTTGCCACGACGACAATCCACCTTGGGCTGGTAATAGAGCTGAAACTGTTTGCGCTCCATCGCCTGCTCGATCTTGCGCAGCAAGGACTGATTGGCCCGCAGCTTGGATTCCTGCGTCTGATTGAACAACTCAAAGCAGTTCTTACCCGCCAGCTTGGCCCGATACATTGCCTGATCGGCATGTCGCATGAGTTGCTCGGGTTCGGCCGGGTCTGAGGGACAAAGCGTGAGGCCGATGCTGGCGCTGACGCGCACATCCGTTCCTTCCACGGAAACCGGCCTAGCGACGGCAAGCAATAGTTGCTTGAGCAGTCGCTCACAGGCCGTAAAATCCGCTTGCCCCGCCAACAACAAGGCAAATTCATCACCACCCAGACGCGCTACCGTATCCCCCGCAGAAACCACATCCAGCAAACGACGGGAAATTTCCTGCAACAAACGATCTCCGGCCCCATGGCCCAAGGTGTCATTCACAGCCTTGAATCCATCCAGGTCCATCAAGCAAACCGCCAGCAACTCTCCTTTTCTCCGACTACGTGCCACCGCCTGCTGGATACGATCGGCAAACAGGCTGCGATTGGGCAAGCCCGTCAGCCGGTCAAAATGGGCCGCCTGTTTCAAACGCCCTTCCTGCTCGATCCAGGGCGTTACGTCAACAGTGGAGCTAACGACACCAACGATTGCCTGTGAATGTGGGTCGCGCCGGGCTTGCGCTCGAAAACTCACCCAGCAGGCACTACCGTCTGGCCGTAATACCCGCAGCGGTCGGTCCATATCGACAGTCTTGCCCTCAAGTATCAGATGCACCGGAAACTCGCGCGCTGAACAATTCAAGCCACCATGCCAGAAACACACCGGTAACCAGTCCAGCCAATGCACACCGGACAGGGTTCGCGTCATATCCCCAAACAAGCGCTCCGTTGCCGGATTGGCGTAAACCAGCCTGCCGCTCGTATCCCAGACCTGCACGCCCTCGTGCAAGCCCTCCAGAATCTGCAGATCAGAATCCAGACTGCTTTTCTCAGCCGAACAAGCATCTCGCGCCAACACCGTCACGCACTACTCCTAAAGTCATAGATTACCTATCGTACGCCTGCGCCGAAAACCACGCCAGCAACAACGTTATTGTCCTGAGAGGCGCATCCATGGGCGTCCCCCGACCGGGTGAGGCGTAGAATAGTGGGTGCAATCTTTGCCTGGATGCCTCTGATGAAACCCTTGGATACCCTGCGTCTTTTCGATGTCATGCAGGCTCAAGTCTTTTCGCTACCTTCTGAAACCCCTGTCAGCGAAATGATCGAACGCATGAAGCATCAGCCGACAACCCACGTTGTCGTTCTGAACGGGCAAACACCGGTTGGTCTGTTGACGGAGCGGGACTTGGTCCGCTTGCTGCACCGCAAACAGCCATGTGCCCGTACGCTGCGGGAGGTGATGAGTACGCCAGTCAGCACTGTACCCGCGGATATTGGGTTCAAGGCAGCCTACGTCCAGCTTTGCCTGAGCCGTTTGCGCCATCTGATTGCCTTGAGCTCGGATGGCTGTGTTCTCGGCGTTGCCGATGAACAGGACTTTCTGGGTTACCTGGGTCTGGAGCTCTTTGAAAGCGTACATAGCCTGCATGCGCTGATCGACCCAACGGTGCCACGTCTGCGTGCGAACAATACCGTACTCGACGCCATCGACCTGATGGTGCAGCAAAAAACGGGCTGCGTCACCGTAACCGACAACCAGCAGCGCTTTCTGGGAATTTTCACCGAGCATCAAGCTCCGTCGATTCTTGCCCGCCATGCCGATGGCAGCCCGACCGCACTCAGCGAAGTGGTGCGGCGAAACGGCTGTCAGGTACTCGCCGATGCATCTGTCTCCGAGGTCATCACCTTACTGGCCGGTAACGATATTGGCTATGTCGTGGTCACCGATGCACAAGAAGGCGTGCTTGGCGTCATTTCGCGCAGCCGCTTACTGGAAAACGTCC
>JAVEXE010000225.1:0-3718 GCA_034004105.1 Azonexus sp.
GATTCAATTTCGGATCAAACCTTGAGTCACAACCTGACGGTCGGGGTGGGGCGTTTCATTGCCGAGTTGATTCATGCCCGTCTGGGTTACAAATACCATCTGGCGCTGGCCGATTATCTGCAGCGGGCGGCGAGGCATCAAGCGTCTGCCACCGACGTGATGCAGGCACACGCCCTGGGTGTGGCGGCGGTTAGTCGCGCCGTTGCTGGCGAAAACGGGGTGATGCTCACCCTGCGTCGTCTATCGGATCGGCCGTATTGCTGGGATGTGGGACAAGTTGCGCTGAGTGCCGTGGCGGGTGTGTCGCGGCGCATGCCGGCAGCTTTCATTGCGCCAGACGGCTTTCACATTACCGAGGCGTGCCGGACCTATTTGCAGCCTTTGATCGAAGGTGAAGACCCGCCACCTTACCGCAACGGATTGCCCGATTATGTGCGCTTGCAGAACCGGCGGGTCGATAAGCGGCTGCCGCCTTTTACGCCCTGAGTCAGACGCAGAAGTTGCGTAGCCGTTTCAGGTCGGGAATGGTGATTTCCCGTCCCTTGACGATGATCAGACCGTCTTCGACCAGCTCGTGCAGGATGCGCGAAAAATGTTCCTGTGTCAGATTCAGGCGTGAGGCAACGACGCCCTTGGTCGTTGGCAGCGTGACGCTGAACGTGCCGTTTCTGTCGTTTTCTTCCGCGGCGAGATCGCGCAGCAGATAAGCAATGATTCTTTCCTTGCCTGAGTGCAGCGAATAACCTTCCATGTCGTTCATCAATTGATGCAGGCGCATGGCCATGCTGGCGAGCATCTTGCGGGCGAGGCGTGGGTCGTTTTCCAGTTCTCCATCGATTGCTGCTTTGGAAATATGCAGCATTTCAGCGTCGGCCAGTGCTTGCGCATAGACGATGTAAGGCGTGTCCATGAACATGATGGCCTCGCCGAAGGTCTGGCCGGGCTGGATGATCTCGACGACTTTCTCGTTGCCTTGTGCTGATGTGAACGCCAGCTTGATCTGGCCGGACAGCAGGAGGTGAAAGCCGTCGCAAGGGTCGCCTTTGTAAAACAGGATGTCGCCTTTGCTGGCGCGGATTTCCTTGCAGCCTTGGGAGATCCGTTCGACTTCATGGGGCGACATGCTGGAGAACAGCGGAATGCGCCCGATCAGGGCTGTGATATTCAAACGGGTTTGCGCTGACATGGGGGCGAGTTTCCGGCGACAGGGAGGGAGATAGTCGCGCTTGCCGGGCAGGGAGGCAATACCTAAAAGGGCTTAGCGTGGCACGCTAACGCTTCAAGGGTTTTCCTGGCGTTTGAATTTCCGGTACAGGGTTTGCCGGCTGATGCCCAGTGTTCTGGCAGCGGCGCTGAAGTTGCCTTGATGCTGTTCGACGGCCTGTTCGATGGCGGCCAACGACAAAGCGGCCAGATTGCTTGCCGCGGGTTTGGCTGCATTTCCGCCTCTTTCCGATGGGCTTTCCGCGGCCATTTCCTGCTGCAGGGCGCGGGTCAGATCGTCAGGCAGATGTTGCCAGTCAATGTAATGCTCGTCGGGGTCGAGCATGGCACAGGCGGTACGCAGGACGCTGGCCAGTTGGCGAAGATTTCCAGGCCAGGGGTAACTTGCCAGGCGTTGCTGCAAGCCGGGTGCGATCAGCGGGGGCGATTCGGGAAAAAGCTCGGCCAGCAGTTTGTCGCACAAGGCGTTGAAGTCCGTGCGTTCGCGTAGTGCCGGCAGATGCAGGGTCAGACCATTGATGCGGTAGTACAAGTCACTGCGGAAGCGGCCGGTCTGACAGGCGACGGGAAGATCGTGATGTGTGGCGCAAATCAGGGCAAAGCGCAGGTCGACCGCATGACCGCCGCCCAGCGGCGTGACCTTGCGTTCTTGCAGGACACGCAGCAGGCGGGTCTGCAGGCTGAGCGGCATGTCGCCGATTTCGTCGAGAAACAGGGTGCCGCCCTCGGCTTCGCGCAGACGCCCGATGTAGCCTTCCTTGCGGGCACCGGTAAATGCACCCGCGACGTAACCAAACAGCTCGGCTTCAATCAGGTTTTCCGGCAGGGCGGCGCAATTGATGGCGACGAAGGGGCCGTTGGCCTGCGGCGATGATTGATGCACGGCATGGGCGAACAACTCCTTGCCAACACCGGACTCCCCGTTGAGCAACAGGGGAATGTCCTTGCCGGCGATGCGCCGGGCCTTGTCGGCGGCGATTCGCCAGCGGCTGTCGCCAGTATCGAGCGCCGCCAGGGCATCCGCACGCTGGCGCGGATGGTTGATTGGGGTCGCGGGCAGACTGCGAGGTTCGAGTCCTTCCAGCCGGGCGTGCAGGAAGCTGCCATCGTGACGGCGCAAGCGGCAAGCCTGCTGCGGTCGACGGTGACTTTGCGCCAGAATTTCCTCAAACCGGGTGTCGACCGCACGAAACAACGGCGTGGCACCGATATCGGCGTGGCTCAGGCCGAGCATTTGCAGGGCGTTTCGGTTGGCACCGACGATCCAGCCGTCTTCCGAGAGGGCGATGATGCCTTCGGCAACCGTGCCGATCCCCGCCGGGTCGGGATGCAGGTGGAGACGTAAATGACGCCGGCAGGCGTCGATGACCAGCCGGTTTTCGATCATCCGGGCGGCCGTGTTGACCAGTCCCAGCGTATGCGGATGGCGGCTGCGCTGATCGCCGGAAATGTCGAGGATGCCGAGCAGGTCGCCGGTTGACGAAACAATCGGGGCGGCGGCGCAGGTCAGAAAAGTGTTGCGTTCAAGGAAATGTTCCGCGCCGTTGATCTCCACGCCCATGGCTTCGGCCAGTGCCGTGCCGATGGCGTTGGTGCCGCGTTGCCGCTCATCCCAGCAGGCACCGGACATCAGCGCCACGCGTTCGGCTTTGCCAAGAAAGTCCGGGTCGCCGAGGGTGTGCATCAGAACGCCCCGGTTGTCCGCCAGCACGACCATGCTGTGACTGTGCCGGACCTGTTCAAAAAGGTACTCCATGATCGGTCGAGAATGGCTGATCAGGTCGTGATTACGCCCAAGCGCACGGCTGAGTTCCTTGCTCGATAAATTGTCGGGCACCGGCAAACGACCTGTTGGGCTCAAGCCAGCGGCCAGACTGCGCCGCCAGGAACGGGCGAGACGTTCATCGATGGCGGTGTCGGGAAAATCGCCGCTTTCCAATAGCTTCAGGCGGGCCTGGCGCAACAGCGGCGCAGGCATGGGGGTGTGGCTGGGCATCATGTCTCCTCGCCGGGTCATGGCCCGGTTTTTTGCCCAGTATAGGGTGGTGTTCAGGCGATGCAAGGCTTGCAGCGGCAATTGATGCCCGGTGTTCCATAATGTGACACTTGTTTCATCCTGTGACGTTACAGCCTGGGTTTGCGGTCAACGGGAAAAATGCTTGATTTTCATGAATTCAAGGACTTGGCGATCTGGCACGGTGCTTGATAAGGGTAAGTTGCCAGCCGGCAATCGATTTACCCATTCGTAAAATTCAGGAGACAAAATGATCTACGCAGCCCCCGGCACCGATGGTGCAAAAATCGCCTACAAAGCCCAATACGACAATTTCATCAACGGTCAGTGGACGGCACCCGTCAAGGGCCAGTACTTCGACGTGGTAACGCCGGTTAACGGCAAGGTTTACACGCAGGCCGCACGGTCGACCGCAGAAGACATCGAGCTGGCACTTGACGCCGCCCATGCCGCTTTCCCGAAATGGGGCAAGACCGATGC
>JAVEXE010000024.1:0-17578 GCA_034004105.1 Azonexus sp.
AGTTTTGGGGAGGAGCGTCCCTTATCGCTGCCTTCCTGTCGTTGGCTGAAAAAACCTGAACGTCTCTTTGTGGGTCGGGACCGACAGTAGCCCGTAGCGACAAGCAGACGTTGGTCGCCTTCAGCGGTTGAACGGCAGCTACCGCAGCATTGCTGTGATTGGTTGGATGTCACTCCTCGGGCGCTTGCAATTTCCCTCATCGCGCCAACACCGACGGCAAGCCATCCCAATCGGTCGTGTACCGCGGCGACAGGCGCTGACGCTTCATTTGCCAAGGTTGGGTTACCCCCTCGGCCGCAGTTTTGAGCGTTCCCCTCCCCCAGCGCTGATTGATCGCATCAAGGGTGGCCATCAAATTCTGACTGCGATCCGGGTCGACCGCAGCAAGCAGCGAGCCTTGCGCCAGCACCACCGGCCGAAGGTCGCTCAGCATCACACCTGCCTTCTGGTAGGCGTACCCTGGCCGGTACAACCGCCTGAGGAGATGGGATGCCCAGTACACCAGTTCGCGGGTATCTGACGTGGCCTCCGGTAACGGCAGCGTCAGGGTCCGCTGGTATTGCGGCTCTTTCGGGTTGAAAGGGTTTGTTCGAATAAACACCGACAACGCACCGGCCAACGAACCTTGATGGCGTAGCTTCTCTGCCGCCCTGGCCACATAGCTGGCGACGACTTCTGCAAGCGGATCCCGATCATAAACCGCCTGTCCAAACGATCGACTGCACAGGATCTGTTGTTTGTCCGGTACCACCTCCTCCAGCGCCAGGCAGGAAACCCCTCGCAATTCCCAAACCGTTCTTTCCAGAACCACCGTCAACTTTGCCCGGATCAACGCAGGGGAAGCCTCCCGAAGCTGCAATACGGTCTTGATTTCCATCGCCTTGAGCTGCGCCTCAAGCTTGCGGCCGACGCCCCAGACCTCACCGACGTCGATCTTTGCCAGCAGTTGGGTCAGGTCCGACTCGGGCAGGGTCGTGAAATCACACACCCCATCGGCACCCGCCAGGCCTTTTTTCGCACAATGGTTGGCCAGCTTCGCCAAGGTCTTGCTCGGTGCAATGCCGACACACACCGCCAGGCCCAGCCACTGCTGAATGCGCTGCCGGATTGTCTGACCGTACGCAAAGCGATCTCTCTGGAACCCACTGAGGTCCAGAAAGCTTTCGTCGATGCTGTAGACCTCCAGGTTCGGGGTAAATTGACCCAGGACCTCGACCACCCGGTTGCTCATGTCGGCGTACAGCGCGTAGTTCGACGAGAAGGCAACGATGCCGTACCGCTTGGCTTCCTGCTGGATCTTGAACCAGGGCACGCCCATCGGGATGCCCAGGGCTTTGACTTCCGCACTGCGCGCGACCACACAGCCGTCATTATTTCTGAATGATGCTTACTGTTAGCAATCCAGTAATACCCAGAAAATCAAAGACGCTGAAGAACTAACGAATTTCCAAAGAAATATAGAGCAAAACAACGCTCATCCTCAAGAAAATTGCTCATCACATTAGTGGCACCGAATCGCGTAGCTGACTCAAATCGACCCTCTGCGGACCTTCCTCTCTCAGGCGTAGCAACGGCCGCTTACTGAGCGGAGCAGATATTCAGGGCGCTTCCTGAACGCGAACTCCTCGGCCTTTGCCGCCGTTGGCTGATGGCTCACTGTCGGTCAGCAGTCTGGCGGTAAGCTGCCGTTGGGGGAGATTTTCCGGCGACCGGCAGCTTTCTACTCCGGCGAATACGTGCTCCCGACCCATTGCCGCCGGTCGCAATTCTCAGTCAGCACGACCGGAGTCAAATATGGACCAGTCATTCGAGCTTGGCTACACGAGTACAATTAGCGCAATGAATCGACGTAGCCTCATTCTCTTTGTACTATCAATTGTCCTTACGTTTGGAGCGCTTGCTGCCCCTACTTCACAGGAGCGCACAGACTGGTCCAGTTTCTTTGCTGCAGCCGAGGCACACGGCACTATCGTTGTCTGGGACAACCGCAATGGAAGTGACGTGGCCTTCGTCTACGACCCGGAGCGCGCGGGTCGTCGCTACTCCCCGGCTTCAACCTTCAAAATTCCTCACAGCCTATTCGCTCTTGACGCGGGAATTCTCCGTGATGAGTTCCAGGTAATACCCTGGGATGGCGTTAAGCGCTCGATAGCCGCGTGGAATGAAGACCAGAACCTACGTTCTGCGATGCGTAATTCGACTGTTTGGGTCTACGAAGTATTCGCTCGACGGCTTGGCGATGCGCGTGAGACTGGGTACATGCGAAAGATTGCATATGGCAACGCAGTTGCGGGAGGCAGCAAACCTTTCTGGGTCGAAGGCGACTTGGCGATTTCTGCAAATGAACAAATATCGTTCTTGCGGCATCTCTATCGTAATGAACTGCCGTTCCGGGTCGAGCATCAGCGACTCGTCAAGGACGTAATGGTGAATGAGGCTGGCCGTGATTGGATACTACGGGCCAAGACTGGCTGGAGTGGAAAAGTTGGCTGGTGGGTAGGCTGGGTCGAGTGGCCAACGGGACCGGTTTTTTTCGCACTGAACATCGACACGCCCAACAGATTGGACGACCTCTCAAAGCGACAAGAGATTACTCGCAACATTCTTCGCTCCATCAACGCCCTGCCACCGTCTTGATGAGCGTTCCGATGTCTGTTGTTAGCCTGAAGCAGTCAGCCCACCGCACATAAGCCACCGGCTGCTTCTGGCCGGCAGTGTGAGTAGGCGCCCTTGCCCGTAAGCCGACGTTCGCCGAAGCTCAGATCTTTCAATGGCTGCAATGCGGCACATGCGCAACTGAGTACATCCGGCCATCAAGAGAAGCTCGTCCGGAATGCCAGTCAGACAGCAACAGACTGACAGCGGACATTCGGGTTTCGTGGCCCGGGGAATCCTGGTCGGGCACTGCGGACCGTGGGTCTGCGCTCCAACTCGGTCGGCTATGCGTCGGTTACCGGCCAGTCAGTTGCTGATGGAGGGTGTCAGTTTAGGCCATAGCCCGAACCGACCCACAAGAGACATTCATCGTATCGGCGATCCGGCGGAAGGTTTCTGAGCGTAGCAGTCGCACTGAGTGATCGCTGGCTGTAAGCTACTCAGCCAATCTCGTCATACAGGCCAACACTTGAAGTTCAATCAGACACACCCACATGAAAGTCGATACGCGCTCTATTTTGACCTCGAGGGCCGATCTTGGTAATTACCTTTTTATGGATATTGTGTGTTGCCTTGATTTTGCTGGGTTTGGCGGGCACCGTGCTGCCCGTGCTGCCAGGCACCGTGTTGGTTTGGGGCGGCATTGTGCTGGGGGCTTGGATAGACGACTTCGCTCGTGTCGGCATGACCACCGTGGTGGTGGTCAGTGTGCTGGCGTTATTGGCCTGGGGTTTGGAGTATGTAGCCGGGCTCATGGGAGCCAAAAAAGCCGGCGCCAGCAAACTGGCCCTGATGGGCGCAGCGGTGGGCACGGTACTCGGTCTTTTCATGGGCTTGGTGGGCGTGCTCTTCATGCCTTTGGTCGGCGCCGCCGTTGGCGAGTACTTGGCACGAAAAGACCATGCACGCGCTGTCAAAGTCGGCATTGCCACATGGGTAGGGATCATGGTGGGGCTCATCGCCAAAGTCGTGCTGGCTTTCACTATGGTGGGTATTTTCGGCGCGGCCTTGCTGATTTGAAAATACAAAGGCGCGTCAAGACCAGGCGAGTGATCAGGGCTGGGAAGTTTGAAGCGGGTCGTTCAGTGCAGTAGTGTTACGAGTAATACCAGCACCCCAAGGCCCAGATTGATCGCAACCCAGTTGCGGGTCTGTGCCAGGGCCGCACCACCCGCGACCCAATCAAACGCCGCAACGGCAAGGCTTAGCCTCTTGTAAAGCACAACGCGGATGTGCATGAAGATTGCCACTATCGCGATGCCGATCACCGCCATGAGGGTCCAGGCCAGCGGCATCTCGAAGCTGCTACCCGACTGCACCACCTGCGTAGTGATGCGGGTGGTGGCTGCGTGCGATCAGGCGCGTTCTGGCAGTACGGGGGTGACTGAGGTGCGGATAAAGACCTGATCGCGGGGCGCAAAGTCCCACTGCTCGATAAGGCAGAACACCCCCTTTTCGGCCCCGGCCTGCGCCAGATCGCCAGGTGCACCGACTGCCTCGCCCCAGCGCAGGATATTCACCGAGTTGGGCGCTTCGGGGCGAGTACGCGACGAAATGGCGGTACCAGCCTGAAGCACTGAAAGTCGTCGGGACAGGCCATGCACCGCCAGCGTGTAGGGCAGATGTATGTGCCCACCCAGGACGAGGTCAGCCCCGGCCGCCGACCAGGCGTGCAGCGCGGCTTCGTGGCCGCGCAGCAGATTGACGCGTTCTTCTGCCTGAGCCACCGCCGCCGGCTGGTGCACCACCACCAGACGCAACTGCTGCGGGCTGGCCGCATTCAACAGCTTGGCCACGCGCTCAATCTGCACCGAGGACACTTCTCCGTTCTTGTGCCGCCAGGCGCGCGTGGTGTTAACACCGATAACCAGCAGATCGGACGATGCGTGCACGGGTTCGAGATTGCCCCCGAAAGCCTTGGTGTAGCGCGCATAGGGGCTGGTCAGCCGTGACCACAGATCGAACAGCGCAATGTCGTGGTTGCCCGGCACGGCCAGAAGCGGAGCGCCTAACCGGTCGACGAAAGCCTTTGCAGCACGGAACTGGCTGGGCCGTGCGCGCTGCGTGATGTCGCCCGAGAGCACCACCAGATCGGGATGCTGCTGCGCAGCCAGCGCGACAAGTGCGTCGACCACCGGCGGCAGTTCAGTACCGAAATGCGTATCGGAAATATGCAGCACGACACTCATGCCGGAAACTCCGAGCCGGTCGCCGTGGCAGCCTGATCAGGGTTTTGCAGCAGGTACAAGGGCTTTTCCAGCACACGAATGTCGATCGGTGCGCGCATGCGTGCCACTTCGCCATCGAACGCGACCACGAGTTCAGTGTGGTCGGTACACAGAGTAGGTTTGACCACCATGTGCTTGAACTCGAAGCTTTCCACGCCGGCGGCTTCGCCCAGCCGGCCCATCGCTCCGTGCAGCATCAGCTTGAGCATCGACAGCGTGCCAATGGGCCGTAGCATCAGCGCGGCCATGCTGCCATCGCCGGGGGTGCCGGCGATGGTGTCTTCCGGTTCGGCGCCGAACTGTTGCAGTTGCAGCCGGTTGTTGCCGACGAACAGCGTCAGCGTCTGTACATCGCGGACCGCCGAACCCGTCTCGATGTGCAGGCGCAAGCGGCGCTGTGCGCGCAGCAGCGTCGCCCCGGCCGCGACGAACGCCACCCAGCGGCTGCGGCCAAAGCGGGCTTTGTAGGCTTCGCGGTCCTGCAATAGTTCGGGGTAGATCCCCAGGCTGGCATTGACCAGGAAGATGCGCTCGTTGATGGCACCCACCTGCACCGGCACCGGGCGCGCCTGCAGCACCTGCCGGGCCGCAGCTGCCGGCTCGGTGGCAATGCCGTGTGTCCGGGCAAAGTAATTGAAGGTGCCGTAGGGAATGACCCCCATGGCGCAGCCGGCGGCGTGCGCAGCCTGGGCCACTGTATTGAGGCTGCCATCGCCACCTACGGCGATCACCGCCGTATCCCGCGCCACCGCCATTTTGGCGGCCTCGCCCGCTACCTGTGCCAGATCGGCAGGCTGGCAACTCAACAGTTCGCCCTTTCGTCCATGTGCTGCGAGTGCCGACTGGATTACCGTACGCTTGGCCTCGAGGTCGAAAGCCCCAGCGGCAGCGTTGATCACGAACAGTAGCGTTGCCTCAGGGTCGATGCTCGGGGGCGGCAGCGCATCGCGCTGGGGGCTGCCGGCTGATATCGGTCGGGGCTGGCACCTATCAGTCATGCCGCAGCAGATCGCCGAAGACCGTGTACTCGCCATCCTGGCGATCCATGCCGGGCGCGTCGTAGAGTACCAGCCAGTGAGGCGTGCGGCCGGCGATCGCTAGCGGCAGGGCACAGATCGCTTCGGCCCGGTTCGTACCATGGCCGTGGGGTAGCGAAACCGATTCGGTCAGCACCGTTTCGAAACGCACCGGTTCCCGGTTGGCGCTGATTGTGGCTCGGGCGAATGGCCATTTGAAGACACGGATATCACCATTGAGCACCATTGTCGGACCGGCCAGGATGTAAAGATCGTCACCGGAGAAATGCAGGTCGCGCACGCCCAGGCCGTCAAGTTGCAGGAAATGTTTGCGCAGCAGCGTGCCGCTCTCGTCAAGGGGTACCAGGCGGAGTTGATCCCGATGCGCCTCGACTGCGATTTCGAGCAACGCCGACCAGCCGCGCAGCACCGGGCCACGCAGGCCGAGCAGCAGCCGCTGTCCGTCCACCGCCAGACCTTCGATGTCAAAGCCGTTGTCCTTGCCCGGGATCGCCATGTAGGGGCCAAAGTGGGGATCGTCGGCCAGGATGCGGGTGAGCAGGTTCGCCTGCGCATCGCCTTTGAGCCGCAGTGCCTGGCGGCCGTCTTGAGCCTGACGTACCAGGCAGGGCTCACCCTTAGCATCGGGCTCGATGGGCAGACATGCCAGCAGGCGGCGATTGGCGTCGAGCGTCACTTTTGCCAGCCGTTTGGCGTTGTCGGCGTGACCTCGGTCCGGCTTGATGTTCTTGCGCTTGAGGCCATGCGAACCAACCACCCAGAGGTAGCCATCGGCCACCGCCATGCCTTCCAGGTCGGCCTCATCATCGTCTGCACCGGGCAGGTCCAGCAGCTCAGCCAGCGGAAAATCGCGGACTTCGCCAAAATGCAAGGACTCGCCGCCTACGGCGTCAAGGCGGCGCAGGCGATCCAGACCACTGGCTTCGTCGCCTGCCACCCAGAGCCAATCGCCGGTGAAGGCTGCTCCCGACAGGTTGTTATGAACCAGGGAGTCAGGTGCGAACTCAAGACGAACGGCATTCGGGATTCGGGTTTTGGGCATGGGATGGGGTTTCTGGAAAAGATGTTGCGTTGGTCGCCCTACTGATTGACAAGTGCCATCTTCGGTTGGCTTATTCGTCAGCTGCGGGGTGCGATTTGACCACTCACGGGCTTGCAAGGTCATCATGATCTTTCCTTAATTTGCGTTATCTAAAACGGTCATCGGCGAGAGCTCAGGTCGATGGTGACAACATCTTTCTCCTGGACCGAAAAAACCAGTGTGAAGTGCTCGCCGTCCTTGACGAACTCATGGCGCTCTTCCGAGGGTGAGGCTGAGCGAAGCGTCTGCTGGTACCCCAGTGCGGCGAAGCCCTGGATATAGTGGTTTAGAACTTCGGTGAAATCAGCCTTGCCCTGGTAACGCACTTGCACTTGCTGCTCATCGCGTTGCCACTGAACTCGCGCCAGGCCGGGATAACGTGCAACCGGCGCCGGATCGGTACCCGAGACTTCGCGCAGCGGACTTTCCGGCTTGAATCCTGGAACCAGGACGCCCAGTTTTTCCTGGACGCCCGGGATGACCTGCTCGACCTGAGCGGTGGCGGCACGTACAGCTTCCGGTGCAGCGTTGACCCCATCTCTGGCCATACCGAACAACCATCCGGCAGTGCTGATCGCCGCCCAGATGAATAATGCGACAAGCACCAGAAAGGTCACCGACAGGAAAATCCAGGTTCGGCGGCTGATCGAAAAGATACGGCTCAGGAGACCGCGCAAGAGGGGATTGGATAATGGGCTCACGTCATTCCTCCGCCGAAAACACGGGGGTCGGCCCAAACTCCCGTTGCCGGGACAAGCGGCGTTCGAGGCTGCCTGCGGCACGATCGACGGCATGCGCAATCGCCGCCTGCAGATCGCAGGCAACTTCCTCGATCACCACATCCCGCATCCGCGACAGCGGAATACGCAGATGACAGCGCTTGTCGTTGCCGCCACGCGGACCATTGATGTCGGACAGGCTGACGACGATTCGATCGACATCGTGCTCGGCCCAATCCAGACCAAAATTCACACAACGCTCGATGTGCTCTCGCAAATCGTCAGACACTGTGATCCCTTGGCTGCGGATGTCGATCTTCATTCCCTGTTCCTCAGATAGTGAAATAGGGCTTCAAGATAAACAAGGACGAATATTTAAAAAACACAATTTTTTGTGGATAATATTTCGTAAATTTCCGAAATGTCAGCATGAATCACAAACACCTTCATTACTTCTGGACGGTAGCCCGGCTTGGTGGCGTCAGCCGGGCGGCGGAGCAACTTGACCTCACGCCACAAACCATTAGCGGGCAACTGCGTCAGCTTGAAAATGAATTGGGGGCCGCGCTTTTCCGCCCTTCAGGCCGCGGTCTTGAACTGACCGATGCCGGACGGATGGCTCTGTCCTACGCCGATGAAATACTGCATCTCGAAAGCGAGATGAAGCAGGCGTTGCTGGCGCGCCAGCAACGCCCGATGCCGATCCTGCGCATCGGCATCGCAGATGTTGTCCCGAAATCGTTTGCCTACCGCTTGCTGGCCCCCGTTGGCAAACTGCCGGAACCGGTCAGACTGGTTTGCCGGGAAGGCAGTATCGACATGCTGCTCGCCGAACTGGCCCTGCACCACCTCGACATGGTCGTGGCCGATCGCCCGATGCCATCGGGACTGGCCATTCGCGGTCACAGCCATAAGCTGGGTGAAAGCGCCCTGGCCTTTTTTGCGGCCGAATCCCTGTGCCCCGAGCCGCCCGCTTTCCCGGAATGTCTGAACAATGCACCACTACTCCTGCCCGGCGGGCATGCCGCAGTTCGTGGCCTGATTGATCGCTGGTTCAGTGACCAGCGGCTAACCCCACGGTTGATGGGCGAGTTCGATGATGGCGCGCTAATGAAGGCATTCGGGCAAGCCGGTGCCGGTTTCTTCCCGGGGCCGGCGGTGCTGGCTGATGAGATCCACTCACGCTACAACACGCCTTGTGTCGGTCGCGTAGAGGAGATTCATGAAAGCTTCTGGGCGATTACCGCCGAGCGGCGGATCAGCCATCCATCAATCGCGACGATCATCGATTCCGCCCGTACAGCACTCACTCCCGATCTATCCCATCAACATCCAGGCACTTCAGCCAGCCCAATCGGTGACCCTCATGCAAGCAAATGAAAATTCGACTCACCAAACGAAAGACCCCGTCTTGTTGTTCTTTAACCGGGTGATCGCCCAGGTTTCCCGAGTCCTTGCCGCAATCATGGTGATGGTCATCATCTGGGGAGTGGCAGATGTGGTTTATGTGCTCCATCAGCGTTTGATCGCACCGCCCTTCATGCTGCTAGAAATCAAGGACATCTTGGCGACATTTGGTGCCTTTATGGCGGTGCTGATTGCCATTGAAATTTTTCACAACATCATTCTGTATGTCGAAGACAACCACAATCGGCAACTGGCTGTCGAAATTGTTCTCGGAACAGCATTGATGGCGATTGCTCGCAAAGTCATCGTGCTTGACTTTAACGAAGTCGGTGCTGGTCACGTTTATGCGACGGCAACCGTGACTCTGGCCTTGTCCGTGGGCTACTACCTGATCGTGATTCGTGCGCAAGGCGCAAAGCGCCGAATGTCACGCAGCATCATTCCTTCTGCTAACGGTTGACGCCCATGTCCACGCTGAATGACCTGTTTGTCGCCATTCCCGGCCAATGGGAAAAGGTCATCGCGACCTTCTTACTGATCGCCTTCGGCATGGCCCTTTCCCATCTTTGGGCACGCTATCTGGCACGGGGAGAGATTTCAGCGGAAAAACGGCGGATACATCTGGTCTGGGCCAGAAACGTCATCTGGTTTCTGGTCTTGTTCATCATCATTTCCGTCTGGGCATCGACAATCGCCGGTTTTGCGCTCTCTCTTGCGGCAGTGGCTGGCGCGGTACTGATCGTCAGCAAGGAACTGCTGATGTGCGTACTCGGCTACCTTTACATCACCTTCGTTCGACCATTCAAAGTTGGCGATCTTGTTGAAATCAACCAACTGAGCGGGCGAGTCATCGACATCGATATATTTGCCACCACCTTGGCTGAACTGGGCTATGGCGGGCAACAGACCGGAAAGGTGGCAGAGTTTCCCAATGGTTTGTTGCTGACGACGCCGTTGAAGAACACCTCCCTGACGGGGGAATATGTGTTGCATCTCTTCCGCATGCCCATCCCTCAGGAAGCAACGGACGATCTCGACAAAGTCGAGGCTGCTGCATTGGCGGCCGCCGATCAGGCGACCCAGGCCTGGCAGGCAGATGCCCAAGCCCATTTCCGCAGGATTTCGGTCGAAAGCTTCATCGCCTTTCCGTCAGGTCGCAACAAGGTGCTGTGGGACTTTTCCGACCCCGACAAACTGATGCTCGTGGTCAGGGTAGCCTGTCCGAGTGACTTGCGATTGAAAGTCGAACAGGCGGTGTTTCGCGATACCTGGCGGGCGTTGAGGTTAACTCAGTCCAGTGACTCAGGGCCGGGGCGTCTTGCTGAATGATCCGACCAGCCAGTGTCCGGCGATTGCAAAGATGAACAAGACCAGTGCACCCAAGCCCCAGATTGCCCAAATCAACGGGCTGAGCCAACTGATGGCTGAAGCGAAGAAAGGCACGGTCTGGGTTACCGAAACAGTGACGCCATCACGCCAACGGCGGCAATAGGTTCGTTGCAGACGTTGGCTCCAGTTAGCCCTTGGGCCGCTTCTGGCCGCACCCGGCCACTATCCGTGCGGGCTACGCGCGTACGATCGGCAAGTCCTCCCATCGGGTCGTGTATTGCGGGCTGAGACGCCCTCGCGTTACCGACCAGTCTCGCCTTACATTTTTCAAGCTTGACGAACCCAGCTGAATTGCGCCGCGTCCAAAGCGCGCATTGATCACGTCCAGCGTTTTCGAAATACCCATCGAATCGATGGAGTCGTTCTGCTCAAACAATTCCCCCTGACTCACCGACTCCGGTGCTAGATCAAGCAGCATGACACCTGCCTTGCTTAACTGGAAGCCGGGCTGGTAAATCCGCTTGATCCCGCGTATAGCCGCCAGGACAAGAACACGGGTGTCAGATGTTGGTCGTGGCAATGCAACCACCATGCTACGTGAGAAGTTCGGCCCCGAACGAAATGGCGAGGTATGCGCGAACACGCTCACATGCCGGGTCACGCTCCCTTGCTGGCGAAGCTTTTCCGCAGCACGCACCGTGAAGCTGCTGACTGCGTCAATCAGTCCATCCAGATCACTGATCGGGTGGCCGAAACTTCGTGTATGGGCGATCTGCTTTTTGGGGGCCGGAGCATCCTCAATTGCCAGACAGGACTCACCCTGCAACTCGCGAACGGTACGTTCCAGCACTACACTCCATCGCTCGCGTACCAAGGCTGGGTTTATTCGCGCCAGATCGAGGGCCGTCAATACGCCAGCATCCCGCAACTGCTTGCTGATCCGAGGGCCGACACCCCAGACATCACCAACCTCCGTTGCCGCCATCAGGGCCTCTCTGGAGGCCAATGACAAGACCGCCAGGTTACATACCGTGGCGAACTCCGATGGGTAGCTGCCTGGCTTGCGCTCCGCAGCTTTTGCGACATGATTGGCGAGTTTTGCCAGCGTCTTGGTCGGACCGATCCCAACTCCGCACGGAATGCCGATCCATTTGAGTATCCGATTGCGCACAGTCCATGCCCGCATCCCCAAGTCATCGCGCACACCATGCAATCCGATAAATGATTCGTCAATGCTGTAGATCTCCTGCGTCGGGCCTAACTCCGAGGTGATCCGCATCATGCGCGTGCTCATGTCACCGTACAGAGCGAGGTTCGCTGACAGACCGATCAGACCGGCCTCCTTCTCCAGATGCCGGATCTGAAACCAAGGGGCCCCCATCTTGATGCCCAGTGCTTTCGCCTCATTGCTGCGTGCAATCGCGCATCCGTCATTTGACGACAATACAACGACAGGACGTCCTTGAAGACTGGGCTGGAATACTCGCTCACAACTGACATAGAAATTATTGCCATCTACCAAGGCGAACATGGCTGGCTACCTTGGCGAGGACTCACTGCTCGGTTCACGAGCACGCAGGATTGCGACCACTTTGCCCGTGGCGATGCCTTTCAGCACGGCCATCTCGTTCAGCAACGTTTGATTGACCGACGCAAGCTTCGCGATTGTTGCCCTAGTCTCGACAAGTTCCTGCCGTAGCGTCCGATTGATCTCGCGTTCGCGAACCAGTGCGCTATGTTTGGCATCCCGCTGGGTTCGTGTTGCCTTGCCCACCAAGCCCCGAATCTTCTCGGCGAGATCGGGATACGTGTTGTGAATCAGTGCAGGAGTAACCCCGGCCATCTTCGCCACAGCGGAAATCGACAACTTACCTTGGCTTGCCTGTAACTGTTCAATGGCCTGCTCGATGCCGTCGATCGTCTGTTTTCGGTTGTGCACCTTTCGGTCACCCATTGTCTATCCCTGTCTATGTTGTGAATTTGGACGATTCCGCAAGCAGACCAAGATCTTTCATGACCTGATGCGCCCACCGAACATCACGTTCGGCTCGTTGCCTAACTGCCGGCCCCGCATCGTCGATGGCCAGTAATTCGCGCTGCTGCTGATAGAGGTCTTGCCAGACATCGGCAAATGACTCGTCAATGACGGCGTTTCTGCAATCGACACATCGACTCGCTTCGTACAGTCCGGCGCCGCCACACCCCCTTTCCTGAGCCAGACACCAACCGTGCCCCGTAGCGCGGATATGAACGTAACTTGCCGTCTCAGCTAACAAGGCATGCCGGCTCGCCAGGGTGATGGCGCGCACTCGCTGGATGGCACGTCCCGCGCCTCCACTTAACGGTTGATCCCCGAGCCAGGATTCAATCAAATCCATCTTAAAGTCAGCCATTTCGGCCAGGACTTCATCGAACAGGGATGCATCCTGCATGGGATTGGAGGCATACAACTGCGTCATGCTCATGCTGGAATGCTTGAACTGCCATTTCAGAAAGACCAGCGACGCGCGCCCCATGCGCGATTCGACAATAGTTCGCGCATACGTTCGCCTACACTGGTGCGGAGACAATAACCAAGACGTGCCAGCAGCCTTCGCCAGTCGTCTAAAGGCGACCTTGGCACCGCCATTGGTCAGTGCGTCGACATGGTAGCGGGTCGATTCCCTTTGGCCGGAAATGCTGGTGCAAAGAAAGAGCTTCTTGGTATTTCGCTTGGCTTTCGCAATCTGGAGTAAGCGGTCCGTTAAACCGTGAGGATCGGTCTGGTGTTCCATATCCTCAATTTCTCTTACCAATTGCTCTTGTAGTGGTTGTGCATAGCAGCTCATCAATTCCAGAACCCTAATCGTGAGTTCCGGTATCAAGAACTCCACCTTGCCCTTCCCAGTTTTATGTTCCGTCGTGGCGACCCAGTGATACTCGACGCCATCCCGTCGTTCGCTACGCCAGGAACCTAACTCGACGCCGATGACTTCTTCATTGCGCATGCCGCTGGTGATCGACAGAACATAAAGTGCCGCATCACGGATGGCAATCAAGGCAGGATTTCGCAATCCCAATTGCTCCACGTCGCGTTGGTTCAGGATGTCCGGCGCGCTCGCAAGAATCTGTTCGCAGTAATTGAATACCTGGGCCTGGACATCCGTTGGAATGATGGGAGTCTTGCCAACCTCATTGCGTCCGGCTTGTTTTCCCAGCCCACTGATCCGCCATAGTGAACTCGTACCCCATGGGCAGTCTGCAAGAGGGAATGATGTCTCGTCACGAAATATCCAAAGAAAGTCCATGATGCGCAGACTGTCATAGACACTATGAGCATTACGTACAAGTCGAACCTTGATGTGATGAACGTAGTTCGCCACATGAATTGGTTTCATCTGGTCAAAGCGGTGTACATTCAGTGACATCAGCCAGCGCATCAACGGAATGGCCGAGGCGATCGCTGCCTGACATATACCCATGGCGACCGGTGGTTTCGACCCCGGCAGACCACGCTTGTACCAAGCATAAAGTACTGCCTTGCAGTCATTCACTAGGTGGTTCGTGCAATCCTCCGGCCAAGGAATGTATTTCTGCCCATCTGCCACGTTCGATTGTTCAAAGTAGGGTCTGAAGTCCCAAACGGCATCACCGAACGTTGAGAGTGTGTGGTTGCGCCCATTCATGTCCGTCACGGCACTGACAACGATACCCGCACGTTCTCGTTCAGGCAGGTCCTTCACTGATACCGGCTGCGTAGCTAGAAGGTCATAAGCTTTGAACTCGTTGGCATTAGCGCCCATCACGTACCTCACGATGCATATTTAGTTGCCGCAGGCGTATTGCCCAGAAGGGGTGTAGCTCCTTTTCGGCAAGCTGCTTTGCCTCGGTAACCAACTCGGGCACGAAATGATCCGACACGATTTTGTCGATCGCCGCGATCAAATCGCGGTGGTGCAATTGCCACTGATGCCACTCTTCGGCCGGGTAATAGTCGATCTCCGCAATCAGAAATCGCTGAAAACTGAACAGGCGATGCAAGTCGGCGAGGGATCCAACAATGACGTAGCTGGGGCATCCCAGGCAATGAGTGAATTCCGCGCAATGTGTCGCGCCATCTTTCGGCGCGAGTGCCCCATGCAAACTGTCGTTGCAGGTTCCCGTCGGCGTTGCCACGAGATGCTCTCCCCGCAGTTTCGCGGGCAAGGCCTGACCGATGAACTTCGCCCCCTCAGCCTTGGTATGCTCGTCGAGTCGCAAATAGTGGTTATCAGCGACCTGCGGCGAATGAGCCATCACCGCTGACACGGCCAACAAATCACCATTGCTCAGTTTCCAGAGGCGATTTTCCATCGTCTTTCGCAGACGACCCAAGGTCACCCGCAGTGGTTTGCCGTCATCGGCCAGCAGTGAATGGCGCTCAATGATGGTTCGAGTGAGTTCCGCCATGGTTCCCATCGTCAGGCAGAGTATCTGTCCATTGCTTTGCCCGCGTTGTGCCGAGCGGTAGAGCCAGAGCCGATCTTTGATCGCCTCGGGAGCATCGGTTGCCAGCTCTTCGGTCATTTCTAAAGCCCGTCTGAGTATGGCAACGCCATCCATGGGAATAGGGGATCCCTGATCGTGGATTTCGGTCTGGCGCAACGTGGTTGATTGCGCACCTTTTCCCCGGCGCTTGAATGTCCTGACCAACATGAGGTTGGGCATGAACGGATGAGGTGACAAGCAGTCACGTTTCATTTCCAGTAGCGGCGTGGCATTGATGCCTGATCGCATGCCGATCAGGAGCAGGAGTACCACAGTTGCTTCTGACTCCAGTCCGCAAAAGCGCTTGTGGTGGATGGCAACAAGATCGGATTTGAGCGCAGTGGCCAAGCGCTGCATCTCCGTCAGGCTCAGGGGCAATTCGCCGCGCGTAGCCGACCCATTCATCGGAAATGGATTGGCGGGCAGCATAGTCTCGGGGCTGTTTTCGATAAATCCATAGTCGATCAGACCGACAATCACAGATTTGAAGGCGGAGTAATAGTTTTTCGCGGTCGATCTATTGGGGTATTTGCCTTTGAGCCATCGTATGTACCGCTCTACATCGGCGCGTGTCAGCTCAGCGGGCCGCGAGGGCATTACACCAACCGGATACTCGACCAGGTAAGGGAAAAACACTTTGATTCCATTGGAAGCAAAGCTGACAATCGTGGCGACCGAGTAGTTGCCGCTGTCGAGACGCGCCTTCAATACTGTCGCAGCCGCCCAGATCCAGGCATCAAACCCGTGCCCCAGCCACGGGCTAAGATCGATACGGTTATGGCTTCGCGGATTGGTCGGTACGATGACTATCGCGTCTATTTCGTTCATACCGGAGGGAACCGGCACAGCGATTCCAGGCACCTTGGCTCTGTAGTCTTTGACACGGGCCATCACTGAATTCCGCCCGCCATTTCACCGTGTTCGGTGGTGGCAAACAGCATGTCCAGTTCGTCCTCGTGGGCCAGTACGATCTGGGCATCCAACTGGTTAATCAAATGCAGGTAGATCGCGGTGGTTTGCACATCAGAATGGCCCATCCGGTCACGCACGTATAGCAGCGGCTCCCCATGGAATTCAGGGCTCTTACGCAGTGCCGAGAGCGTGTATGTTCCGTAGGTGTGGCGCAGCATGTGTGCCCGCACCGGGAATCCGACTTTTTTCTCGATGGCCTTCATCGCATCAACAACGGCACTCTTGGAGAATTCGTTTCCAAGCTCAGTCAATACCAAGGCCGCCGGAGTCAATCCGGATCGCCGACGCCGCATCTCGCGCTGGTGCAAGGAATACGACCACATATCTTCCATCAGAGACCAGGGCACATCGACACTCCTGGGCTTTCTGTATTTGATATGCATATCCGCAGGCTCCAGCAGAATGCGGATTATCTGGCCGGTGCGCAGATCCGAGCGGGCTCTGGGATTAAAGACATAGGCAAGAGGAAATGAGCGCGCTTCGCACGATCGCATGCCGGTGCGGACCATCAGATTGAATAGAAGCGCGTGGCTTGGGTCAAGTTGGGTCCCGAGACATTGTCGAACCTGCGTCTTGGTCAGCAATTTGATTGTGGCTTTGCGCTCGCGCGCCATAATGGCTGGCTTTTGCACGACGCCGCCAGATCGATCAACATGGGCAAGAATTCCCTGATGCGCGGGTGTTCGCACATCGCGCACGCCAAATGGCAGCTGGGTGATGTATCCCTGGCGCTTGCACCAGTCATAAAACCGCACGATCAAATTCAATCGCTTGTTGACCGTGTTGGGACTTAGGGCCAGCTCACCGAGCGACCAATCGCGATACCGCATCACCACACTTAGACCGTGCGGCTTTTGCGCCTCATCCCACTGAAGTTCATTCGCAGCAAGGAAGGCAAAATAGTCGTACAGACGCCGCCCATAGGCTTCCCAGGTGAGTGTGCTTTCGACACCACCATGGGTAATTAACGTGTGCCATAAAAACGACTGTGCCGGTTCCATGGGCCAGCCGTCATCATCGAGCAGCAACGGAAACCCAGCAAAAGTTCGGCCAGCAACCAAGAAATCCGCAGTTGCCATGACAAGTTTCATACACCTCTCTCTTTCAGGAGCGTCGTAGCTGCCTTGAATTTGATTGTATAGAGATGCATGACCAGATCGATGGCACCACCACCGCCACGCTCCACGCGTACATCCCAGAATTTCGGGCCGGTGCACAAGAACTCCCAGTCGCGGCCTGCTACATATACGTGCCAACGAGTCGTCCGATGACTCGATCGAGGATGGAATGACGGGTCTTCTTTGATGTGGTCGGCCAACAGGCGCAGGACATGGATCGACTCCATCTCCCGCCATCGCAACAGCGTCAAGTTATCCACAGATGCCATTTGTGCCGACTCCTCCCCCCGGCCCCCCTCCTGCTACTCGTCTCATAGAGACGAGAAAATCAACCCCAAAAACCCAAACCCAACACCCTCCGGGATCACATCAAATAACTAACCTTTTCAACCCTTCAGATCATTATTTGACAGCACCACGACCGGCTTCGATGCCAGCTTGGGGTCGAACAGCTTTTCGCAACTGGCGTAAAAATTGTTGCAGTCCACCAGGGCAAACACCGGCATGGCTACCCCAGACGCTTGAA
>JAVEXE010000226.1:0-3684 GCA_034004105.1 Azonexus sp.
AGGCCGTGATAGGCGCGATACAAATAGGACGAACCGTCCACCAACAACAAGAGAGGCATAGGATGATCGAAAACGAAAAACTGGTGATGGGGGTGGAGACCGAAGCCTTGCTGAAAAGTGCAACGGCCCGTGAGTCCTGGCGGATTTTCGGCATTATGTCAGAGTTCGTCGAGGCGACCGACCGCCTGGCGGCAATCCGGCCAGCAGTAACCATCTTCGGGTCGGCGCGTATCAAGGAAGGAACACCGTATTACGAATTGACCGAGCGTATTGCTCGCCTGCTTTCCGATTCCGGGTTTTCGGTCATTTCCGGCGGTGGACCGGGGATCATGGAAGCGGCGAACAAGGGGGCTTTCCACGGGAAGTCGCCGTCAGTTGGCTTGAACATCCAGTTGCCACACGAGCAGCAGAGCAATCCTTACCAGGACATTTCGCAGACCTTCCGCCACTTCTTTGCCCGCAAGTACATGTTTGTGCGTTTTGCCAGCGCTTATGTGGTCATGCCGGGTGGCTTCGGAACCTTGGATGAACTGCTGGAGGCGCTGACGCTGATCCAGACCGGCAAGGCGCGCAAGATGCCGATCATTCTGGTTTGCTCCGATTTCTGGCGGGGCATGGTCGATTGGTTCAGGGAAACGCTGGTCAGTGAGGGCATGATCAATCCGGAAGACATGCATCTGATCCAGTTGATCGATGCGCCGGAAAAAGTGGTTGAAGCCATTTTCAAGCATTATGAAGCCCGGCCCTTTGATCCGCTGCCACGTGAGCATGAGATGATGCTCAACCTGTAATAAAATGCGTCCCAGTTTCCAAGGAATTTCCATGCGTCGATTACTTCCCGTTTTGCTCCTTGTTGCCATGCCTGTCTGGGCGCAGCAAGGAAATCTTGAGCCTGTCCCTGCCGTGCCACCGCCGCCGCCAGAAATGGAGGCCTTTGATGCGGCGATGGAGCCCCAGGTGACGATTGTCCGTTCAGACGCTGAAACCCGAGAGGAATACCGGATCAAGGGAAAGCTGTACATGGTCAAGGTGACGCCCAAGGTCGGTAAGCCCTATTATCTGGTGGATCGTCAGGGTGATGGCGTGCTGGTGCCAAGCGAGATCAACCCAGTACGCCCGCCGATGTGGGTCATTCATAGCTGGTAAGCCTTGTCTGTTTACACGACAGTCGGGCGCGAAGAACTCGCGGCCTGGCTCAAGCCCCTTTCTGTCGGTGAATTGGTCGCGCATGATGGCATTTCTGCTGGCATGCAGAACTCCAATTACTTCGTCAGCACGACTGCGGGCCGTTACGTCCTGACCTTGTTCGAGTCGCTGGACCCACAGGCGCTGGATTTTTATCTGCGCCTGCAGGCCTATGTGGCCGATGCTGGCCTGCCTTGTCCGCATCCCGTCTCGTTTCCTGAAGGGCTGCTTTGGCGCCCGCTTTGCGGCAAACCGGCGGCTTTGCTCAGTTGTTTGCCCGGTCGAGCGCTTGATGCGCCATCTGCTGAGCAGTGCCGGATCCTGGGGGCTGCCCTCGCGAAATTGCACCTGGCGGCAACAGGCTTGTCGGATGCTCCGGAAAACCCCTGTGGCATGGCCTGGTGCCAGCGCGTTGGACAGGATTTGCTGAGCAGCCTTGACAGCAGCGAGCGTGATTTGCTGTCGGACGAGCTTGCTTTTCAGGCAGCGCAAGCCTTGGGTGACTTGCCTCGTGGCGTCATTCATGCAGACCTTTTTCGAGACAATGTCTTGTGGGATGAGCGCGGTCAACTCAGCGGTTTGCTGGATTTTTACTTTGCCGGGGTCGATGTCTTGGCACTGGATCTGGCCGTGGTCGCCAACGACTGGTGTCCGGATGGCGAAAGCCTGGCAGCGCTCGTCTCGGGTTATGCGGCGATACGACCGCTGACAGTGGCAGAACAAACGGCCTGGCCCTCACTGCGGCGAGCCGCTGCGTTACGCTTCTGGTTGTTGCGTCTTGAGGCGCGGCACCGTCCCAGGTCAGGCGAGGTCATTACCCGCAAGGACCCGGACGTCTTCCGGCAATTGCTGATTCGGTTGCGTCTTGCCCCCGTCCCGATCACCGGCTAGCATCACCGCATGAGCGACCATCCCTCCTTTCCTCTGGCGCCAGCACCTTTTGACGGCAAAAGCCGCGAAGTGGATGCTGGCGCATGTTTTGAGTGGCTGGCCCAGGGATGGGCAATGTTCATCGCCCATCCGGGTATCTGGCTGGGTAGCAGTGTGCTGGTGCTGGTCATGTTGATGGCGATTTCCATCGTGCCGCTTTTTGGTCAGGTGGCGGCTCATTTGCTGGTTCCGTTGTTTGGTGCCGGGATGTTGCAGATTTGTCGCACCATTGCCGATGAAGGTGACCCACAGATTGCCGAGCTCTTTGCGGGATTTCGGCAACGTGCGGGGCAATTGGTCATGGTTGGGGTGTTCTTTGCGATCGGGATGTTCGGTATTGCGCTACTCGCCTTCCTGCTGGTCAGTGGCGGCGCAATGGGCGCGGCTGTTACTGGCAAGGTGGCCGGTTTCGGTGTGGCCTTGGGCGGCATCATGCTGGCAGGTCTGCTGGTGGTTTTTCTGACGGTGCCTGTGGTCATGGCGACCTGGTTTGCGCCGGCACTGGTGTACTTTCATGGCATGGCACCGCTACCGGCCATGAAGGCCAGTTTCATGGCCGGTGTGAAAAACCTGTTGCCGATGGGGATTTTCGGTGTTTTTCTGGTCGTCGCCGGTTTTTTTGCCATGTTGCCGGTGGGACTGGGTATGCTGCTCTTGCTGCCAGTATTCTCGGCAGCGGTCTACGCGTCCTATCGCGATATTTTTACAGGAGTCTGAGCGATGCGCGCGCAAAATCTGCCGGCTGCGGCTGGCTGGCAATGGGTTCGCGGCGGGTTTGCCATTTATCGGCGTAATCCGGGTATGTTCTCACTGCTGGTCATGAGTTACTGGTTTGTGGTCGTCTTTCTCAACCTGTTTCCGATTGTTGGTGCTTTGGCCGCTTCTGCCGTCATCCCGGGTCTGTCGGTTGGCCTGATGCAGGCGGCACGCAATATCGAGCGTGGTCAGACGGTCGGTATTCAGACGCTGCTGGGTGGTTTTCGTGACAACACACGTACGCTCCTGACCTTGGGGGTGCTGTATTTGCTCGCTACCCTGGCCGCGCTGGGGTTATCGACCATCGCCGACGGTGGCGACCTGATGCGCTACATGTTGGCGACGACTCGGGAAGAGCGGGCCTTGGTAGAAGACGCCGACTTCACCTTCTCCGCATTATTTGTCCTGCTTTGCATGATTCCCGTCGTCATGGCCTGGTGGTTTGCGCCGGTGCTTGCTGCCTGGCATCGCCTACCTTTGGGAAAATCCCTGTTCTTCAGTTTCATGGCCTGTGTGATGAACTGGCGACCTTTCATGGTGTACGGGATCGGCCTGATGCTTGTTGCCGCCCTTCTGCCCGCACTCGTGCTGGGGTTGTTGCTCATTATCTTGCCCGGTCTGCAGAGTTTTGCCACCTTGCTGGTCAGTCTGGCGATGGCTTTGGTGATTGCACCAACGGTTTTTGCCAGTTTTTATATCGGTTATCGCGACATTTTTGGTATCTCGGAAATTGTCTGAAGCAATCGGATTATTTGGCGGTACTTTCGACCCGGTACATTTTGGTCACTTGCGTCTGGCTGAAGAGGCCATGGC
>JAVEXE010000227.1:0-3672 GCA_034004105.1 Azonexus sp.
TCATTTCACCCTGCCCCACCTGCCCACCCAGTTGCTGCGCCACCTGCAATACCGCTTCCGGGGATAGCGCATGCGTCGTATGCGATGTTGCGGTCGACGCTTCGATTGCACGAAAAATGAACGGCCCTGGCGTCTGCACCCCGGCATCAACAAATAGGGCCAGACGCCGGCCCGTCAGATCCAGCGCATGCTCAATCTGTAGCTGGAAATCTTCGATCAACTCGACATCGTTGGACAAACCCGCGTTTTCAAGCCAAGCAGCCAGTCGACCGCAAAGTTCCGGACCCAGTGCATCATCGCCGCGACTGGGATTGCCGACAAAGAAAATGACGACGGTTGCGCTCATGCGCCCCGGCTCAAGGCGTGAATCTGCGTCCCCTCGACATCCAGCAACTCGACTTCCAGCGGCATCTTGCCCAACGCGTGCGTGGCGCACGACAGACAGGGATCAAACGCACGAATTGCCACTTCGATGTGATTGAGCAGCCCCTCGGTGACTTCACGGCTGCTTAGATAACGCCGGGCGACATGGCGGATTGCCTCGTTCATCGCCTGGTTGTTGTTGGTCGTCGAGACGATCAGGTTGGCCATCGTCACCACGTCATTTTCGTCGACCTGATAATGGTGGAACAAGGTGCCGCGCGGTGCCTCAATGACGCCAACGCCTTCCATCGCCCGCTCGCCTTGAACCACGAGATCATCGGACAGCAGATCGTCGTCGTGCAGCAATTCCTTAATCACTTCGGCGGCGTGCAACATCTCGATCATCCGCGTCCAGTGATAGGCCAGCGGCGCGTGCATGGGCGAACCACCGGCGTAATCGATGAATTCGCGGCGCTCGTGTTCGGCAAAGGGGGTGGGAATCTGATCGCAGTTCTGCACCCGCGCCAACGGCCCGACCTTGTACCAGCCGTGCTCCTTGCCGATGGCTTTGAAGTACGGAAACTTCATGTAACTCCAGGGCCGCACTTCTTCCTCGATGTGCTGCTGGTAAGTCTGGACATCGACATGGTCGAACAGCAATTTGCCGTTGTCGTCACGGGCGCGCAGCGTTCCATCGTAAAAATCGAGGTCACCGCGCTTGCCGACAATCGACATGAAATTGGAACGGAAGATGCCGAAGCTGTTGTACAGCCCTGGATCTTGCGTATGCACTTTCTGGATCAGGTGTACCGCATCGCGTGACCAGGCAATGATCTGGTAAATATCTTTCAGCAGTTCGTCGCGTTCGGCCAGGGTCAAGGATTTATTGACCCCACCCGGAATCGCACCGGTACCATGGACCCGCTTGCCAGCAGTCATACGAATGACTTCCTGACCAAACTTGCGCAACAACACACCGCGTTTGGCAATTTCCGGATGCTCGGCAACCACGCCGACAATATTGCGGCGCGTCACATCGCTATCAAAGCCGAACAACAGATCTGGCGAACAGAGATGGAAGAAATGCAGCGCGTGCGATTGCAGCATCTGACCGTAATGCATCAGACGGCGCAACTTATCGGCAGCCGGTGTGAGCCGCTTCGCACCAACGATGATATCGAGCGCTTTCGAGGCCGCCAGGTGGTGCGAGACCGGGCAGATGCCACACAAACGCTGCACCATGACCGGCACTTCCCAATAAGGCCGGCCCTGAATGAATTTCTCGAAACCACGGAATTCGACGATATGCAGCCGGACCTGATGCACCTTGTTATGCTCGTCGAGCAGGATCGTCACCTTGCCATGGCCCTCGACGCGCGACACTGGATCAATGGCAACGCGGCGCAGTTTCTCGGGGCTCTGGGCGGTTTCCAGGTTGTAAGTCATTGCAATTGCCTTTCTGTCTGCTCAATCGTAGTGCATCAGGCCGTGGCCCAAGGCTGGTTCCTGGCCCGCCAGCAAGTCGGTCAGCACCTTCCAGATCGCATCGCCAGACGGCGGACAACCGGGAATGAAGTAATCAATTTTCACCACCTCATGAATCGGATGCACCTGATTCAGCGGCAGCGGCAACTCGGGATCGTTGGGAATCAGGCCATTCGCCAACCCAGGACTGGTGTGATACACCTCTTCGAGAATCGTGGTCAGCGGCAAATGATTGCGCTGCGCTGGCAGGCCGCCATTGATGGCGCAGGCCCCCATGGCGATCAGCACCTTGCAGTTGGCGCGGAATTCGCGCAGCACATGCACGTTTTCCGCATTGCACAGGCCCCCCTCGATGATCCCGATGTCGGTCCCCGGACTGACGTGCTTGATGTCGGTCAGCGGCGAGCGGTCAAACTCGATGTGCTCCAGCAAGGTCAGCAGCCGCTCGTCGATATCGAGGAAAGACATGTGGCAGCCAAAGCAGCCCGCGAGCGAGGTGGTCGCCACCCTGAGCTTTTTCTTCTCACTCATTTTCTGCCTCCAGCGCCGGTTGACCGTGGAATTCACCCGTTTGCGAAATTGGGGCCTTGTCGTAAGTCCGCTCGCCAATGGGTACGGCAAAACCTTGCCGCTTTTTCAGAATCACCCCCACCGGGCAGACCTGCGCCGCCTTGTCGAGCAGATCAAAATCCGTATCCACCAGCCGTCCCGACTTGGCATTCACGATCAGATGCGTCTTGATGCCGCGCCCGGACAAGGCAAAGACATTTTTGCCGTCAACATCGCGGCTGGCCCGAACGCACAGCGAACATAGAATGCAGCGATTGAAATCCAGCAAAACATCCGGGTGCGAGGCGTCGACCGCACGATTGGGGAAAAAATGATCGTAATGCGGGCTCATCATGCCCAGATGGTAGGCGGTGGCCTGCAACTGACAATTGCCGCTCTTCTCGCACGACGGGCAGAAATGATTGCCCTCGACGAACAGCATCTGCGTCAAAACCCGCCGTTCGGCATTGATTTCTTCCGTTTCGCTTTCCACCACCATGCCGGGCATGGCGCGCATGGTGCACGACGCCGTTTGCCGGCCATTGACCTTGACCGTACACAATTTGCACGAACCATGCGGCTTGAATTCCGGGTGGTAGCACAGATGCGGGATATAGACGCCAGCAGCACTCGCCGCCTGCAGGATGGTCTGGCCTTCCTCGAAAGCGATGGCGCGACCATCCAGGGTAAATGTCTGACTCATGACTGCCCTCCCGGTTCGGTGGTCAAATGGGCCGCAGCATCGTCGCGCCCGGTCATCTGCCGGGCTTGCGACAAGGCCTGATCGAGATCGAAAGCGGGCTTGAATTCCTGATGCAACATCCGGGCCTCGTAAGCCGGACGGAATTTTTCGATCGTGTCGAGCACCGGGTTGCAGGCCGTATGCCCGAGACCGCAATGGCTCATTGATTGCAAAATCTGGTTCAGCTTCTCGATTTCGTCAAAATCGTAAGGAGAACCGCTACCACGCGCCAGTTTGTCCATCAGGTTTTTCAGCAATGAGGTACCGACCCGGCAAGGGGTGCAGAAACCGCAACTCTCATGCTGGAAGAAATGCACGTAGTTACGCGCCACCTCGAACATGTCGCGGCTCTGGTTGAATACCGTGAAGGCACCGGCGGTTGGAATGTCTTCAAAACCAATGATGCGGCCAAATTCGTCCGGCGCAACACAAACGCCCGAGGGGCCGCTGACCTGCACGGCCTGTACGTCCTGCGCCCCGCAATCTTCAAGCACCTGCTGCACGCTGACGCCGAAGGGATATTCATAAATCCC